>JAZRVA010000001.1:0-12969 GCA_045598865.1 Clostridia bacterium
AACCAAATTATTTACATTTTCTAAATCACAATTTTTCTCTAAATCAGTAATTACATTTTGCACAGAAAACAGTAGCGATAAATTTTTTGACATCCTTAACCTAGCAGTTTTTTTATCGATATCACATAATTTTTTATAGGCATATACTTGCCAAACACAAACTAAAGGAATAGTGTAACTAACAAATTGATACATTAAAAAAAATAAAGCCTCAGTCTTATCTTTTGAAAATTCAATTCCCTTTTTATAGTAATCATAAAAAAGATCTATGTTTACATCATCATTCGGTGAATCAGCTAACGAAATCAATGCCCTAGCCAAATTCACAAGAGAGTTGTATGGAAACATTTCTAAAAAGCCATCATATAATTCTATCGCTTTTTCAACATTACTATTCCCCTCATACTTATGAGCTTGTTTTATTAATTTGCAATCATCAACAATAACTTTTTTCTCTTTATCCAATAAAATATTTACGGAACCACAATATGGACATTTACATTGTTTAATATTTTGATTTATATCCAAAGAACTTCCACAGTTTGAGCATTTTATAACCTTATTAAGCATATTTCCTCCTAATAAAATTAATATAACACATAATCACTTTTTTTGTATAACCTTTAACAAAACTTTTTCAAAAAAATAAGGCACTCGCTTTGCTTTGTGCCTTGCGTAAACTATAAGCAGAGTCAAATTTTACTCTGCTTGCTAATATTTAATACAACACCTATCGCACTCAAAAGAAAACTGCATTTTCTTGCGCTTCGCTAAAACACCACCAAACTTGTGCTACCGGCGCTGATGAACGGTAACGGAAGCCCGGTTGGTGGGACCAGACCTGTTATGACCCGTTATTGCACTTACCTTATTATATATTTCCAACCAGGTTGCCAACTTTTGGTTTTTCTCCAATCTTCAGCGAGTGCTTGTTCCCAAGTTTTGCCTTTTGTTATAACTTCAAGAGCAAGTTGTGGTGCCCTGTGCGCAACGACAGCTACTTTCTTTCCATCATAATTTTGCTTTAAAAACTCAACAAAAGAATGCACACGTTTTTCAACATCTTTAAGACATTCGCCATTAGGGAAATTTTTATCTATGTGTGTATCATAATCAACAAGTTTTGAATCTTGTCCACAATAATCCCCATAATTTCCCTCTCTAATTCGTTCGTCTTTAATTATTTCAATATCTCTATTATAAAAATTTAATTTTGCACTTTCAACAGCTCTTTTCAAATCTGAACAAAAAGCAACATCAAAAAAATCATTTTTGATTGTTTTAGCAAGTTCGATTCCTTGCATAATCCCTTTATCCGAAAGTTCACCAGGAAGCCAACCCGTTGCTTTATGTTCGCTGTTATCGGTTGTTGTTCCATGAACAAAATATGTTATCTCTATCATAAGCACCTACTATATTTTGAGTATAACATATTTTTTATTATTTCGTCTCACTTTTTCAAAAACTTTTTTTCAAAAAAACAAGCAGAGTTAAGTTTTACTCTGCTTATTTATGTTTAATACAACCCCTATCGCACTCATGAAAACAACAAGCGAAGTTGAGCCAGCAGAGATAAATGGCAGTGGCAAACCCGTTGGCGGAACAAGGCCTATTAACATTTGTTAAGTTACTTAAAAAGTTGGTTTATTAATAAAACTTTTCAAAACATATAACTTTAAGATTTTGATAATTTATCTATTTTTTATTGAAAAAATTTATTATTATTCACCACTGACTCTATATTAAATTGTTGGATTATTGGTTCTTTTGAAACTTTCCCAAAGTAGCAATATGAATAAATAAACTCAAAGAAACACCAATAAATAGTCCTACAACATGACTACTATTTTCCAACATTTGATATAAAAATGAAGAAAAAATAATTACACCTTGAGGGTCGTCAAAAGAACATACTAATATTTCAAAAACAACAATAAAAAGTCCAATTAACAAATTAGCTAGATTAAATTCGGATTTTTTTAATGAAAATAATATATCGACAATTACAAATCCAAAAAGAGCAAACCACACGACAGACGAACCACAAATAGAGATATCATCAAAAATGAAAGGAAACGAACAAAAAATTGTAGTTGAAAATACTAATCCTGCTGTCTTTATAGTTCCATACTTTCTTTCTAAATAAAACAAACAGAAGAAAAAACCAATCATATTTCCAATTACATGAGACCAACTCACATGAGTAAAATGCCCTCCTATTTGTATTAAAAATCTTTTCACCATTGCGACAAAACTATAGTCATTTACAATATCAGAAAAAATTTTTTCAAAAATATTTTTCTCTGCAAACACCATAAATAAAACGATTTGCAATAAGATAAAAAAAATTGTAAAAGCAAAAAAATAATTTCTATTCCAACGAGTAATTTTTTTATTACTATAATCAAAAAATTTCATACCACACCTTAAACAATCAAATTATAACACTTTTTTTCTTTTAACACAATTATTTTGGTAACTTTTATTAAAAAAGCAAAGCATCACACCCTGCTTTGCCTACCCACATTCAAGTACACACCGATTGCGGACATAAAAACCATAACACTTGTTCCACCACTTGAAATAAACGGCAGTGGCAAGCCGGTTGGCGGAACGAGACCTGTTATGACCTGTTATTGCACTGAAAAACACCCATGTCAATCAATCTTTTTTCAATCTCTTTCCAAGAAGAAACTCGTATACACTTGCTTGACGAAATATAATTCTTATTTTCCTCTGTTGAAAAAAGAAATGAATTTATATTTAGTTCAGAAGCATATGTTATCGTTTGAATTGAATCATCAATTACCAATTTAATATCGTTGTCAACCATAGATTGCTTTTTGTCCTGTTTGCCGATAATAATATCATCAAATGGAATGTTATTCTTTTCTAACCACAACTTTGTATAATAAACTGCTGGATAATAAATATCTGGCCTTGCACTAACAATAACAATTCTATGCCCTCTTTCTCTTAGTTTTGTCAAAACTTCTTGACACCCAACTTGACTTGGACAATTTAACTGTGCATTCGTCCCCACTTCTTTCCAAAATTTACAACATTCCTCAATTGGCCAATCTGCGACTTTTGCAGATTTTGTGCAATTCATATCTAAAATTTTGTAAGGCAAATTGTTTTCTTCAATATAAGTTTTAATTAAATTGTTTCTCTCCTTAACAAAGTTTGTCAGTGTGTCATCTACATCAACCAAAATATTCATACAGCACCCTTATTTTTTCACAATTGCTGTGAGCTCTATTTCAATTTTTGCCCCATCATTTACCATTCTATTGACTTCAACCAAAGTTGATGATGGTTTTGAATTGATAAAATAATCTTGCCTGATTTTTGAAACAACATCAAAATCTTTCATATCTGTAACATAAATCACAGCCTTGACAACATCATCAAATGTTGCTCCTGCATTTTCCAAAATGCTACCAATAACGTCAAAAACTTCATAAGTTTGTCCTGCAATATCTGCATCTATTTTACTTGCTTGTATGCCAGAAACGAAAATCAAATAACAATTTCCTAAATCAATCTTTTTTGCTGGCGAATAGAACCCCTTAACTTGTTGACCCTTTTGGGCGATACTTTCAATCATTTCTTTTATTCCTCCTTATAAAATGAGTATATCATAAAATTCTACTTTCTGCATCACTTTTTTGTAAATTTCCTACAAATAATTAAGCAAGGCGTCACACCCTGCTTTGTTTTGATATATTAAGAACCACCCCTATTGCGCTCATAAACACCACAAGCGAAGTGCTTCCTGCTGAGATGAACGGCAAAGGAAGACCAGTTGGCGGAACGAGGCCTGTTACGACGGAGACATTTAAGAATGTTTGGATTGCAACAACTGCTGTTATGCCAGATGCTAGATAGCACCCAAAGCGGTCTTTGGCGTTTATGGCAATTTTTATGCCACAGATAATTATTATAAGATATGCAACAAGAACTAGTAGTGCGCCCAAAAAGCCAAATTCTTCAACAATTATGCTAAAAATAAAGTCACTTTCGGAAAAAGGCAAGAAAAGATATTTTTGGCGAGAGTTAAAAAGCCCCACCCCAAAAATTCCGCCTGAGCCCACAGAAAAAAGTGACTGGATTAACTGGTAACCCTCACCCTTTGGGTTTGCCCAAGGGTTTACAAAGGCAACCAGTCTTTGAAGTCTATAAGGTTCTGCAATAACAAGGACGGGCACAAACAAAAGCGCGGGCACAAGAAGCATGAAAAAGTGTTTTTTTGAAAGGCCACCCACAAAAAGCATAAAAAACATTACAAGCCCCACACAGATTGTGATGGACATGTTTGGCTCTAAAATAATAAGCCCGCAAGTTAACCCACCACAAACAAGAACGGGCAGAATTCCTGCAAAGGTTTTTATTTTGGCATAGTTTTTTGCCATATAACTGCTTGCAAACAAAACAAAGGCAAACTTTGCAATTTCACTTGGTTGGATTGTAAACCCCGGCAGGCTTATCCACCTTTTTGCACCATAGTTTTCCACCCCAAGGGGAGTAAAAACAAGACACAACAAAAAAAGTGAAGCAACAAAAACTGGCAAGGCAAATTTTTTAAGTTTGTGGTAGTCAATTTTGCTAAACACAATCAGGCCAATTAGCCCCAAAACAAAACCAACAAGTTGTTTGGTTAAAAAGAAAAATTTATTGTTATATGTTCTGTTTGCATAATAGTAGCTTGCGCTATACACCATTAAAACGCCAAACATTGCCACAAAAACTACCAAACAAAACAGCAAAATTTGTGTTTTATTATCAATGAAAAATTTGTTTTTTTTAATATATGTTTTGCTTACTGGCAAATAATGTTGCTTAAACTCCATAAAAATCTTTTATATACCTCAAAAACATTTCTCCCCTGTGCTTATAGTTTTGAAATTCGTCAAAACTCGCACTTGCAGGGGAAAGCAAAACAATCTCGCCCGCTTTTGCATTTTTGCAAGCAAAAGTGGTGGCCTTATTTAAATTTTCAAAAATATTTACGCTGAGTTGAAACTTTTGGGCGGATTCTTCTAACTTATGCCTAACCTGCCCGCAAATAATTATGTTTTTTACATTGCTTGGCAAGTTTTTAAAAAGCAGGTCGTAGTTATACCCTTTATCGCTACCACCCAAAATTAAATTGATGCTTTTATCAAAACTTCTGCACGCACACAAGGTGGCATCTATATTTGTGGCCTTGCTATCGTCGTAATAACTAACCCCGCCACTTTCAAACACCTTTTGTAACCTGTGGCCTGACACATCAAAAGTTTGCAAAGCTTTGACTATATGTCTATTTTTTACTTTAAAAATTTTGCAAATTGTTATAGCCGCCAAAATATTTTCTGTGTTGTGCCTGCCAATTAAATTAAAGTTGCTTTTGCAAACTTGTTTGCATTTTCCTTTTTGGGTTTTAAAGTAAACAAAACCCTCTCTTATATAGCAGCCAAAATTTACTTCTTTTTGCAAACTAAATTTCGCCCTTTGGCAGTTGCTACTTTTTGTTATTTTGAAATTTTGATTGAAAACCAAAAAATCTTTTTTTGTTTGATTTTTAAAGATGTTTAGTTTTGTGCTTCGATAGTTTTTAAAAGTCTTGTGCCTATCCAAATGGTCAGGGGTAATGTTTAAAACACAAGAAATGTGAGGCCTAAAACTTTTTATGGCTTCAAGTTGAAAACTGCTGGTTTCGCAAACAAAGATTGTTCTTTTGTTTTCTTCCTGCCTTGCTTGCGTTAGAGGGTAACCAATATTGCCAACACAAACAGCTTTCTTGTGTGCCGTATTTAATATGTGAGCAACCAACCTGGTGGTTGTGGTTTTGCCATTTGTGCCAGTTATGGCCACAAGTTTATTTTTTATTTTTCTGCTGCCAAGTTCTAATTCCGAAATAACACTTTTGCCAATTCGCTTTGCATATTTAACCCATTTGTCATATATTGAAACCCCCGGGCTTAAAACTAGTTGGTCGCACATTTTTATAATATCTGCTGTTATAAACCTTAAAACATAACAATTTTGTGCCACATCACAAAAGGTTAAGGCAAGCTTTTGTTTTTCTTCGCTTTTATCATAAACAAAAATTTTGTTTGCTTTTTTTTGCAAAAATTTTAAGGCACTTTGTCCGCTCTTAGAGAATCCATAAATAAAATAATTTTGTTTTTTCATATTGTTTTATATAACAAACAAAATGGAAATAGCCCCCATAATTGTTGTTATTACTAAATATATGAACACAATTTTGTTTTCATGCATGCCTTTGTGTTGCAAATGGTGATGAAATGGCGCCATTAAAAAAACTCTTTTTTTTGTGCGCTTAAAATGCAAAACTTGAATTATAACTGTTAGGCTTGAAACAACAAACATTAACCCAACAATTGGAATAAAT
The DNA here is from genome assembly GCA_045598865.1 of Clostridia bacterium. Lineage (GTDB taxonomy): Bacteria > Bacillota > Clostridia > Christensenellales > UBA1242 > UBA7862. The sequence goes on from JAZRVA010000001.1 coordinate 6,401, forward strand.
AATTGCAAAGAATTAAAACAGCAAACAACTGCGATCAAACTGCCAAGCGCCAAAGAGCCCGTATCACCCATAAAAACTTGTGCAGGGTAAATGTTAAAGCACAAATAGCCAAGCAGAGCCCCACAACTTACAAAACAAACTGTATTAAGGCTTTTTATTAGTTCCACGTATTCTGCACTAAACCCGCCACCAACCTTTTGCAAATAAATGCTTTGAATAACACTAATTATTGCCAAAAAAGCAAGGCTTACTGTGCCTGCTAGTCCATCTAACCCATCGGTTAAATTAACACTGTTTGTTGTTGCCAAAAACACAAGAACAATTAGTGGAATAATAAAAACCCCAAGTTCAAGCCTGCTATTGCCAACAAATGGCAAATAAACAAAGTTTGGCAAAACATCACTTTTATAAACAAATATTGCAACAAACAAAGAAAGTAAAATTTGAAAAATAATTTTTTGATAAGGCCTCAAACCAAGATTGCGTTTAAACTTAATTTTAATAAAATCGTCTAAAAAGCCCACAAGACCATAACCAAAAAAAATGAACAAGCAAAAAAATATGTAATACAAACTGCCTTTATTACAAAAAATTAAACTTAATACTATTATTGGCAAAATAAAAATTATTCCACCCATCGTGGGCGTGCCCTGTTTGGAGGAATGCTCTGTTACATAACCTAAGATGTTTTGTCCAGCTTTTAGTTTTTTTAACATTTTTATTGCTAATGGAGCAAAAATGATGGTTACAAAAAATCCAAGTAAAAATTGCAACATAAAATTTTTCTCTCCCCCTTTTTTACTTTAATTACACAAAAAAATTTATTATTCATAACTATTTTAAGTTGTTTTTTTACCAAAAACTTACATTTTTTTATACAAAAAACATAGTTCTATAATTAACTTTTAAAAATTGCTTATATGTGATACAAACATCTATAAAACTACTTTTAATTATTTTGTTTAATCTTGCTTTGTGTTATTACTTACATATTTTGTTAATTCTTTGCTATCGCTAAAAAATACCTTTTTGCCTTTAATTTCTTGGTAGTCTTCCGCGCCCTTGCCAGCAATCAAAACAATATCTCCTTTTTTTGTCATTTCAACTGCCTTTTTTATTGCCAAACGCCTATTTTCCTCTACCAAAAAATTTTTTAAAGTAATTTCTCTTGTTATGTCTTTTATTATTTCATTTTTGTTTTCATATCGTGGGTTATCAGATGTAACCAGCACAAAATCACTAAGAATAGAGGCTATTTTTCCCATTTGTGGCCTTTTTAGTTTGTCTCTGTTCCCGCCACAACCAAACACAGTTATTATTTTTTTATTACATTTTAACTGGTTTAAAGTTTCCAAAACATTTTGCAACCCGTCTGGTGTGTGAGCATAGTCAACCACAGCAAATGCCCCGTTATTTAACTTGTAATAATTCATTCTGCCGTCTATTTTTTTTGTGTTTAAAATTCCCCTATAAATATCGTCCAATTCTACACCCAAAATTTTTGCACAAGTGCAGGCAAATAAAGTATTGTAAACGTTAAACATACCAATTAAACTAGAATTAATTTCTAGCACATTGTCAAAAATATTTATTAAAAAATTTGTTCCAAAAAAGCTAGTTTTAATATCCATTGCAAAATTTTGCGCAGGGTTTTTTATTCCACAACCAAAAACATTTGAATTGGAAAGTTTAAAAAACAACCTGCCGTAATCATCATCAGTGTTAATAATCACATTTTTACAATATTTTTTTTGCAAAAATTTTAGTTTAGTCAGGGCGTATTTGTGCATGTTTTTAAAATAGTCAAGGTGGTCCTGCGTGAGGTTTGTAAAAATGCCAACTTCAAATTTTATTCCATCAATCTTTTTAAGGTCTATGCTGTGGGCCGAAACTTCCATAACCACATATTCTGTGCCACTTTCTTTCATTTTGTTAAAAATTTCAAACAAATTAATAATGTCTGGGGTCGTTAAATTGCTTTTAATAAAGTTGCCCCCAAAAAACACCCCGTTAGTTCCAATAAGCCCGGCAGTTTTGCCGGCAGTGTTTAAAATGTTATAAACAAGTGTTGCGGTAGTGGTTTTGCCATTTGTGCCAGTTACACCAATTATTTTTAAGTTATCTAGCACACCCTTATAAAATGCCAAGCAAACTTTTGCCAAGAAACTTCTTGCATTTTTAACTAAAATTTGTGGCAAGCTGCTTTGCACAAACCGTTCAACAATCAAGGCTACTGCCCCATTTTTTTCTGCATCTTTAACAAAGTTGTGTGCATCGAATTTCACACCCTTATAACAAAAGAATAAGCAGTTTTGTTTGCAGTTTTCCACCTTTTGGCTAAGAGAAGAAATTTCCAAATTTAAATCACCTTTCGTTTTAATAACTTTTAAATTTTTAATTAAAGTTTTTAAATTCATAATTCTTCTCCTTAGTTACGTTTTTAGTAAAAGAGTTGTGGACACACTAACATTGCTACCTGGCACCAAATTTTGGCTTTTAACCACTTCACCCTCGCCATCTATTTCGTAATATATGTTAAGTTTTTCAAGTTCTAAAATGGCTTCACATAGTGGTTTTCCCACAAGGTTTGGCACAAAATATGTTCTAGTTGCAACAGTTGCATCTTGCGCAGAAATATTTTTGTATTCTATTATCTTTTCAAATAGAATTTTTGCATAAGGCTTTGCCACCACACTGCCATAATAAGCCCCAGAAGAAGGCTCATCCACACACAGCAGCACAGCATACTGCGGCAAATCATTATTGTTTAAAAATCCAAAAAAACTAGAAACATATTTGCCCTGTGAAATTTTTTTGTCTTCACCATATTTTTGCGCAGTTCCCGTTTTGCCAGCAATTTTATAGCCTTCCACAAAAGTCATTTCCCCAGTTTTACTCAAACTTTGTTCTAATAAAAACCTCAAAGATTTAGAAACATCTTGACTAACAGTTTTGTTTTTTATTATTTGATTGTTTTCAATCAAAACCCCACTTTCATCATAAAAACTATTCATAAGTGTTGGCTCAATCAAATTTCCGCCGTTTATAATAGAACAAAAAGAATTTATAAGTTGTAACTGAGTTACGGCAACCGATTGGCCAAAGCCAATTCTTGCCAAATCACCATTTTTTACAATATTCTTATCAAGCAGAATTCCACTGCTTTCAGAGCTTATGTCAACCCCTGTTGCATTGCCAATTCCAAAAAGCTTTAAATACTCATACATTTTGTCTTTGCCAAGCCTTAATGCCAAATCCATAAAACAGCAGTTGCAAGAATTCTGCACACACTCAACAAGTGTTTGGCTGCCATGTCCTGTGGTTTTCCAGCATTTAATTTTTTGGCCGTCCACAATTCTAAACCCCGGGCAATAAAATTTTTCGTTTATATTTGTTAAGTTTTCACTTAATGCTGCCGCAAGTGTTAAAATTTTAAATGTAGATCCCGGCTCATAAACATCTGTAACCATAGTGTTTTTTACCATGCTAAGAAGAGCCTTCGCATCTGCACGCGGAACATTATTTAAATCAAAATTTGGGGTTATCCCCATGGCGATTATTTTTGAAGTTTGGGGATCCATCACCACCACGCTAACCCCTTTTGGGTTGTGTTCTGCTACAACTTCCTTCATAATTTCTTCCACAAAGTTTTGAATTGTTATGTCAATGTTGAGCTTCAAATTAATTCCATCTATTCCATCTATGTAGTAAGATAACGAGTCGTTTAATGTCACACCCCTAACATCGCTCTGCGTAAGATATTTTCCATCTGTTCCAGCAAGAAATTTGTTGTAATAATTTTCCAGCCCAGTTTGCCCAATGCTATCTGTTGTTAAAAATCCAAGCACCTGACACAAACTATTGTTGTATGGGTAAACCCTGCAAATATTTTCTGAAACATAAACGCCCTTAAAATTTTTATTAACTATCTGCTTGGCCAAATTTTCATCTATTTGCAGTTTAATTAAACTTTCTGAGGTATAAATGTTTTTTACTTTTTCATAAGTTTTTTCAAAATTTAAATTAAGAAGCCTTGAAAGATATTCTGTCACTTGCGCAGCACTATCCACCTCTTTTGCCCTAACATAAACATCATAACTTGTTTTAGAAGATGCTAGCACGTTATTATTGCAATCCACAATCGCGCCCCGCTTAGCAGTTAAGGGCAAGTTTCTAACCCACTGTTCTGCGGCTTTTATCTGCAGAGTTGGCCCGCTTATGGTTGATAAAAACAAAACTCTTAAAACACAAGTTGCAAAAATAAAGGCTGCGGCAATGATAATTGCCAGCAACCTTTTTTTAGTAGAAAAATATGTGTATTCAAAACTAAGACGAGTTTTAATAATTAGCCTCCAAACAATTTGCCAATTTGACTACATATGTAATCAAACCAGTTTGTTGTTTGCAACAATTCCTCCTCTTTGTTCTCAACCTTTAACTCGTGCTCTATTTCTATTTTACTAGTATCGTCTATGTTAATATAATTGTTTTCGTTTTCCACCTGTGCAGCAGAAGAATAAGCATTTGCAATTTTTATGTTTTTTGTTTGAGATAAAGAACTAGATAAAGAATTTATCACAAAAACGTTATATATTAACAATATGCAAAGCAAAAATGCAATAGAAGTAAAAGTAAAAAATAATGGTTTGCCAAGAACAAAATTTTTTGATTTTTTTTGTTTTTTTATGGTTTCTTCTTGTTTATCTTCTTGCCAAGAAAAACCATCCAAAAACTCGTTTGGTTGAATTTCCATTTCAAATTTTGTGCTACTGTCTAACAAAATTTCTTTTTCTTCTGCCGTTTTTGTTGCATCTTCAAAACTCTCAATTTGTTTTGCCGCAAATTCTTCCACATCATATATTTTGTCAAAATTCATGTCGTCAATTTGGTCTATTTTTTCTTCCAACAAAATATCATCTCTCGTTTTTGTTTCTATCATTTTTTTACTTCCTCCTTTCTTATAACTTTTGCGCAACTCTTAATTTGCTTGAAATACTCCTTGTATTCTCTTGTTGTTCATCTTTGCTTGGAACAATCGGTTTTTTGTTTATTAGCTTAATTATTGCCTTGTGATTGCAAACACAAACCGGAAAACTTTTTGGGCAAACACAATCTGTTGCGTTGTAAGCAAAGTTGTTTTTAACAATTCTATCTTCAAGCGAGTGAAATGTTATTATGCAAACCCTGCCCCCAGGTTTTAGGCAATAAATCATGTCATCCAAAACATTTTTTAGTGTTTCAAGTTCACCATTAGTTTCAATCCTTAGTGCCTGAAATGTTTTTTTGCAAACACTGCCCTTTTGGTGTAACAGTTTTGCCGGATAACTTGCCTCTATAATCTTAACCAACTGCTGTGTTGTTTTTATTGGGGCAATTTTTCTTTCACTGCAAATATTTTTAATAATTCTTCTTGCAAAGTCCTCCTCTCCATATTCAAAAAGTATTCTAGTAAGTTCTTCTTCTTTGTAATTATTAACAATATATTCTGCGGTTAAACTGCTGGTTTTGTCCATGCGCATATCAAGGTTGCCATCTTTCATATAACTAAACCCACGAAAAGCATTGTCTATTTGATAAGACGAAACACCCAGGTCTGCCAAAATTCCATCCACACCCGCAATATTTAAATCTGCCAATATTTCTTTTATGTTTTTAAAGTCGCTGTGGATAAAAATTTTTTTGCACTCAAATTGTTTTAACCTCGCCTTGCTAACCTCCAATGCTTCATCATCTTTATCTATACAAACAAGCGTGCCATTTTTGTTAAGTTTTTTTGCAATTTCACTGCTGTGCCCCGCACCACCAACTGTGCAATCAACGTAAATGCCAGTGGGTTTAATGTTCAAATTTTCAATTGTTTCACCAAGTAAAACAGGTTTGTGTTTAAATTCCATACTCACTTAAACCAGAAACAATTTGGTCAAAGTTTGATTGCGAAGTCTGTTTATACTCGTTCCATTTTTCACTTGCCCAAACTTCAACTCTGTTTCCAACCCCCACAAAAACAATTTCTTTTTGAATGCCAGCAAAATCTTTTAAGGTTGAATTTAATAAAACTCTGCCTTGGTTGTCCTCTTCAATCTCACAAGCAGAAGAAAACAACATCCTAAGTGGCAACTGTGCAGCTTTATCAAACATTGGCAAAGAGGAGGTTTTTTCAAGAACTTTTGAAAACTGTTCTTTTGGTAACAAAAACAAGCACCCATCATTACCTTTTGTAAGAACCATGCCACTAAGTTCTAGTTCCTTACAAAATTTTGGTGGAATACGAAATCTGTTTTTGCTGTCAAGGCTGTGCTTATACTCTCCTAAAAACATTAAAGCTATTCTCCCCTCTTACACCAAGAGTGTAACACAAATTTTAACCACTTACAACCACTTTTAACCACTTTTTTAAAATTTTTTATGTTTTTTATGTTTTTTGTGGCAACTTTTATTCAAATTGAACAAAAAAAAGAGAAAATATTTTCTCTTCTTTATTTATATTTGTTAAACAAACTCATAGATTAAATCATATAATCATTAACAAAAAATCAAAAATTTTTATTACTTGTTATATTTTAAAATCT
>JAZRVA010000002.1:0-8780 GCA_045598865.1 Clostridia bacterium
TAAAAAAGATGGCAAATAATTGCCATTTTTTTATTTAATTTTTCATACTAAAAAACTTGTCAAAACATCTCTTATGCTATAAAATATAGATATGAACAAAGCAAAAAAAATTATATTCATTATAGCCTTTTCTTTGCTTGCCTTTGCAGGAATTTTATTTATTGCAATTCCGTTTAAAGGTTCTTTTTTTGTTAATAATTTGTTTTTATTTATCACCCTTATTATTGTTGGAGTTTTTGGCCTTATCACCTGTATTTTTTTGTTTTTCTTAAACCCACTTAATAAGAGTGATTTTTTTAGCAAAAATTTTGAAAGTCTTTTTGAAAAAGCAAACAAAATAAAAGACACTATTTCAAGTAATCTTTCATTAAATGAAAATGAGGTACAACAAAAAGTTTGTTGCCCTTATTGCAAAAACAAATACAATTCTTCTTTGGATAGGTGCCCCAACTGCGGAGCTCCCCCCAATTCCCAATCAAAATAGTTTTATTTTTGATGGGGGTATTGTTTTATGACAGAAAAAATTCTCGATTTAATAGAAAAAAAAGATTTTAAACAACTAAAAACACTTTTGTCTAATATGCTTGTGCCAGACATCGCCACTTGCCTTGAAGAACTTGACGATAGGGTTAGCATAATGATTATTTTTAGGCTTTTGCCAAAAGATTTAAGCGCAGAGGCCTTTTCTTACATTAGCAGCGAAAACCAAGAAATCGTGGTTAAATACTTATCTCAAAGCGAACTCTCTTTTATTATGGAAGAGCTTTCCACCGACGACGCTGTTGACTTTTTGGAAGAAATGCCAGCAAACATTGTGCAAAAAGCTTTAAGGGCTGCAACTCCTGAAACAAGAAAAACAATAAACAAATTTTTAAGTTACGAAGAAGACACTGCTGGCGCAATTATGACGCCGGAATTTTTGCGCCTAGAAGTAGATATGACTGTTGACGAGGCTTTTGATTCTATTAGGCAAAAAGGTGAAGACGTTGAAACAATTAACGTTTTGTATGTTACAGATTCAAAAAAGATTTTAAAAGGCGTTCTTACAATTAAAGACTTGCTTTTAGCAAAAAAAACAGAGATTTTGGGCAATTTGATTAGTGGCAATGTTGTGTTTGCAACAACCAACATGGACCAAGAGCATATTGCCTCTATTTTTTCTAAATACGACTTTTTGGCTCTGCCTGTTGTTGACAAAGAAGGCAGAATTGTTGGTATTGTTACCGTTGACGACATCATTGACGTTATTAAAGAAGAAACCACCGAAGATATCGAAAAAATGGCTGCTATTACCCCAACAGATGACCCATACTTAAAAACTGGTGTGTGGACTATTTGGGCAAAAAGAATTCCTTGGCTTATGCTGCTTATGGTCAGTGCCACGTTTACCGGGCTAATACTTAACACATACGAGGCAAGTTTGTCCATTATAAGTGGAGCTCTTATTGCTTGTGTTCCTATGATTATGGACACAGGCGGAAATGCAGGTTCTCAGGCCTCCGTTACTGTTATTAGGGCACTTGCGCTAGGCGAGCTTTCTACTAGGGACTATTTAAAAGTTTTTTGGAAGGAACTTCGCGCGTCCATATTGCTTGGCCTTACTCTTGGAATTGCCTGCTTTGCAAAACTTATGCTTATTGACAACCTTCTTTTTGGTTTTACCGACTATGTTCCACAAACCTGCGTGGTTATATCTTTGGCCCTTATGTTCACTGTTATGCTTGCCAAAATTGTGGGGTGTTCTTTGCCTTTGCTTGCAAAAAAATGTCACTTAGATCCTGCCGTGGTTGCCAGCCCATTTATTACAACAATTGTTGATGCTACCTCATTAATTTTATATTGCTTGCTAGCACTTCAATTTTTGGCATAAAATAAATACAACAAAAAACAATTTTTCCTGTTTTTACAATGTTTTAAATTCGTTTGTAAAAACCAATAATATTCTTGTTTAATGTTTAAATAAAAAAGGGCACCAATAAAGGTGTCTTTTTTTTGGAGCAGGTAATGGGAGTCGGACCCACCTCCGAGCCTTGGGAAGGCCCTGTACTACCGATGTACTATACCTGCAAAAAATACTTTTTATATTTTTTATTTACAAACAACATATTATCACATTATTGTTTTTATTTCAAACAAAAGTTGTAAAATTGGCGTTAAAAATTGACATTTTTTTAAACATAAATTAAACTCTTAGTAGGATTAATTATAATATGTTTTTTTCTTTTGAAAATTCAGCAAATAAAATAGATTATTTTTTTAACAAAAATCATTTTGTAATGCTTTTTGTATCTCTTGTTATTGTTATCTTTTTTTCTATGTATATTTCAAGGCAAAAGCTTAAAAACCAAAAAATTGCAGTGTTTGTGGTGAGTTTACTACTTTTAATTCTTGAAGGTTTAAGGCTTTTTTGGCAAGTTAAGTATTTGCAACACAATAATAAAGAATTAACATTTTTATCGATTACAAATTTAGACCTCTTCACCCTTTCTTTTTGGATTAGTTTGCCAATAATTTTTATTGCAAGCTTTGCAAAAAATAGAATCGGCCAAAAAGTTTTTGGGTTAGATTTTGTCTTTAGTGTTTGCTGTTTGTTTGCAATAATTACCCTTGTTTATCCGGTAAACATTAACACTAATTTTGAAATTTTTCATGTTTATAATATATGCTACGTGTTAATAAGAAGCTTGGTTGTTATGATTTCGTTTGTGTTTGCATTTTCAAGGTGGATTAAGGTTTTTGATTTTTTAGATTTATACAAAGCCTTGCTTTCTCTAATCTTTATGGGCGGCTTTTGTTTGGCAGTTAGTTACCTTTTAAACGCTTCTACTAACTTATTTTATATGGATTACTTCCCTGTTTTTGAATCACTTGGAATATATTTATCCTTCCCGTTTAACACACTTTGTTTGGGGCTGTTTATATTTGTTTTGCAAATATTCTTATATTTGCCTTTTAGAATACACAAAGCAATAAGCGTAAGACGTGGTAATAATTATTTTTAAAAACATTCTTAAAAATTAAAAACTTTTTTATTTTGGAAATTAAAAAAATTGTTTATACAAAAAAATCACCTTTTTTTTGGGGTGATTTTTTGTTTGTTTTTTTAGTTTTTTTACAAGAATTTATACACAATTTGCATGCTTTTTGTGCAAAACTTTATTCTTGCTCAGAATCTTCAATTTGCTCTGTTTCTTCCTCTTCTTCCTCGTGTTCTGCAACGGAGGCGCAAACAACTTTGTAGCTATTGTCTTTTATTTTCATTATTTTAACACCTTGGGTGTTTCTACCAATCATGCTAATTTCCTGCCCAACAATCCTTATTATTACGCCGTTGTCGGAAATCAAAATAACGTCTTGTCCTTCTTTAATTTGTTTTAGGTTAACAAGATTGCCTGTTTTTGCGTTAAACACGCCAGCTTTAATGCCCTTGCCGCCTCTTGTTTGTAACCTGTAATCATTAGGGTCTGTTCTCTTGCCATAGCCGTTTTCGGAAATTGTTAAGATTTGGCAACCCTTTTTGATAACACACATGTCAACAACATAGTCGTTTTTATTTAAACTCATGCTCTTTACGCCTTGGGAGTTTCTGCCCATGTTTCTAACGTTTTCTTCGCTGAACCTTATGCATTTTCCTTCGTGTGATGCCACCAAAATCTCATCTCTGCCGTTTGTAATGTCAACAGAAATAAGTTCGTCATCATCAACAAGTTTTATGGCAATTTTGCCGTTTTTATTAATGTGGTTAAATTCTTCCAAAGAAGTTTTCTTAATAAGCCCTTTCTTGGTTGCCATAATAAGGTTGCCTTTAAGCTCTGGGGTAAGCCTTAAAATTTCTTTAACACTCTCGTTTGCAGAAAGTTGCAACAAGTTTATCATTGCCCTGCCTTTGGCGTTCTTTTGCGCCTCTGGTATTGTGTATGCCTTTTGGCAATACACACGTCCCAAAGAAGTAAAGAACAACAAATTATCGTGCGTGTTGGAAATAAACATTTTTTCCACAAAATCGTCTTCTTTTGTTTTGTGACCATTAACGCCAATCCCGCCGCGTTTTTGTGTTTTATATTCATTTACAGGAAGTCTCTTTATATAACCGCCGTGAGTAAGTGAAATTACCACATCTTCCTTTTCAATTAAATCTTCAACATCAATATCATTAAAATCAACACTAATTTCGGTTTGACGAGGTTTGGAATACTTATCTTTAATTTCCAAAAGTTCTGTTTTGATAATATCAAGAACCCTTTGTTCGCTTTTTAATATAGCCTTAAATTCCTCTATTTGTGCATGAAGCGCGGTTAATTCCTCTTTAATTTTAAAAACTTCCAAACTGGTTAGTCGTTGCAATCTCATTTCCAAAATAGCTGTGGATTGTTTTTCTGACAAATTAAATTTTTGCCTTAATTTTTCGCCCGCCTCATATTTATCGGCACTTTTCTTTATAATCTTAACAACCTCGTCCACATTTGCAACTGCTATTGCAAGGCCTTCCAAAATGTGTGCCTTTTCTTCTGCTTTTTCAAGGTCGTATTTTGTTCTTCTAACAACAATTTCTTTTTGATGTTCTAAGTAATAATAAAGAATTTCTTTTAAATTTAAAATCTTTGGCTCGTTGTTAACAAGTGCTAGGAATATTATTCCAAAACTTGTTTGAAGTGGTGTGTGTTTAAACAAAAGGTTTAACACAACTTGTGCGTTGGCATCTCTTTTAACGTCAACCACAATTCTCATGCCTGTTCTATCGGATTCTTCTTTAATATCAGAAATTCCCTCAATTTTTTTCTCTTTAACAAGGTTTGCAATTTGTTCTATGAGTTTTGCTTTGTTAACTTGGTAAGGAAGTTCTGTGATAATTATTCTTGAATGTTTGTCTCCTTCTTCAATTTCTGTTTTTGCTCTTATTATAAAGCTACCCCTACCAGTTTTGTAGGCATTTTTAATTCCCGCTCTGCCCATAATAATGCCTTTGGTTGGAAAGTCTGGCGCTGGAATATATTTTATTAAATCTTCAATTTCAACTTCTGGGTTTTCAATTAATGCCACAACGCCATCAATTACTTCGCCAAGGTTGTGAGGTGGAATATTTGTTGCCATACCAACAGCAATGCCGTCAGAACCATTTACAAGCAAGTTTGGAAAGCGTGATGGCAAAACAACTGGCTGCTGCAAAGTGCCATCAAAGTTAGGGTAAAAATCAACTGTTTCTTTTTCTATGTCTCTTAACATTTCGCCGGCAATTTTGGAAAGTTTTGCTTCGGTATACCTTTGTGCTGCTGGTGGATCTCCGTCTATGCTACCAAAGTTGCCTTGCCCGGCCACAAGAGGTTCGTTAATGGAAAAATCTTGTGCAAGTCTAACAAGTGCTTCATACACAGCAGCGTCACCATGAGGGTGATATTTGCCAAGCACATCACCAACAATACGCGCACACTTTCTGTATGGCTTGTCGTTAGACAAATTAAGTTCTCCCATAGAATACAAAATTCTTCTGTGAACAGGCTTCAAACCATCTCTCACATCTGGAATAGCACGGCTAACGTTAACCGCCATGGCATAAGAAATGAACGACCTTTTCATTTCTTCGTTTAGTTGAACCTTCACATATTTTGTGTTGTCCACAATTTGTTCATATTCCTTTGAGTAGTCTTGTTTTTTCATTTTTTATTCCCCTATTAAACTTATTATTTCTTCAAACTTTTTTGTAAAATTTGCTTCTTCATATTGGTCTAAACTCAGGCAGTCACTAACCACTTTATAACTTTCTATATCTTTAAACCCCATGGCACATATTGCATAAAGTTCCATATCAAACACAACCGGTTCTGTTATATCTGTTTTAACCACAAAATCGCCCGAGGTGTAACAATCCGTTGTGCCATTTAGCGTTACTTTTGGTTCTTCAAATTCCCCACAATTTGGGTGGTAGTTAAAACAGTTTTTAACTTTAACAATTGTCCCCCTTGGAATAACATTGCTGCCAGCATAACCTATATTAATTATTTTTGTGTTTCGGTTTAAATTTTGCAAAGACTTAATAACATTTGCATACCCTATGCCAGTTTTAATAATTTTCGTTTTAGTAAGCGGTTTTATTTGCTCATATTCGCTATCTGCTGCCAAAACAATAACCTTTTCCACGACTTGCTAATCCCTTTTTTCTATTTTTTTTAAAGTTCTTTCAATCTTTTGACGTCTTATTTTTTCAATTTCTTCTTCGCCATAAAAATATTCCAGCTGTTCCGCCGTATTAAGCACGTCGGCAATTTCTTCTTTTAAATTTTCAAGGGCTTTTTGCTTGTCTCCCTCAATTTCTGCACATCTCTTATTTTTACAAATTGCCTTTGTAAGTTCGCTCATTTCCTCAATTGCCATAACGCTTTGCATCTCTACGCCCCAAGTTTCCAAAAACTTTTTGTAGGCCTGCACAAATTCTTTTTTCACCCGTTTTGTTCCTCCAAAAGTTTCTTTTGCTCTGGCGTTAGTTTTTCTTCTTTAATCATAGAACCATTAATTTTCACATATTTTCTTTTTTTAATAATTTCAAGTTTTTTAATAATTTCACTTTCAAGATCTATACCCTTAATTTCGCAAAAGCCCAAAATATACAAACAAACATCAGCCAGTTCTTCACCAACAGTGTTTACCCCTTTATTGTAAGCATCAAACGCTTCGGCAAGTTCGCCCTGCATATAACAAAACTGCTTATACATGTTTTCTTTATTGTCTCTAATATCAAAACCCTTGTCTATTTTGTTTTGATAAACTTGTTTTTGTAAATCTTTTAAACTAACCATTGTTTTCACCCGTTAAACTGTTAAATATCAAGATCTTTAACCATTGTTGCGTTTTGTTCTATAAACTCACGCCTTAATTCTGGATTTTCACCCATTAAAGTGTTAAATATCGCATCTGCTTCCACAGCGTCTTCCATTTTAATTTGCAAAAGCGTGCGGTGCTCTGGGCTCATTGTTGTTTCCCACAACTGCTCGCTAGACATTTCACCAAGACCTTTATATCTTTGAATTTCAACGTTTTTATTCCCAACCCTATCAAGTTCTGCGTTAAGTTCGTCATCAGAATAAAAATAAGCAACGTCTTTGCCCCTTGTAACTTTGTAAAGCGGTGGCTGTGCAGCATAAACATGACCCTTTTCAATAAGTGGTCTCATAAATCTATAAAAGAATGTGAGAAGCAAAATTCTAATGTGGCTTCCGTCAACATCAGCATCAGTCATACAAATAATTTTGTCATATCTTAATTTTTCTTCGTTGAATTCTTGATTAATGCCGCAGCCAAAGGCGGTTATCATAGATTTTATTTCTTCATTTTCAAGCACTCTTGCAAGACGAGCTTTTTCAACGTTTAAAATTTTACCTCTTAAAGGCAATATGGCTTGAAAACGCCTGTCTCTGCCTTGTTTTGCTGTTCCGCCAGCGCTGTCGCCCTCTACCAAATAAATTTCGCATCTAGAAGGGTCCTTTTCTGTGCAATCGGCAAGTTTGCCTGGCAAGGTTGTGTTTTCTAACACACTTTTTCTTCTTGTTAACTCTCTTGCGTTTCTAGCAGCTTCTCTTGCCCTTTGTGCGGTAATAGACTTTAAAATAAGTTCCTTTGCAATGTTTGGGTTTTCTTCCAAAAAATCACCAAAACCTTCTTCAATAACCTTTTCAACTAGGGCCTTCATAAATGAATTTCCAAGTTTTGTTTTCGTTTGGCCTTCAAATTGTGGGTCTTGCAACTTAACACTAATAACAGCGGTTAAACCCTCTCGGCAATCCTCGCCAGAAAGTTTTTCGTTTGCTTTTAAAATTCTGTTTTTGGCGGCATATTCTGTTATAACCTTTGTTATTGCGTTTTTAAATCCAACAAGGTGCGTTCCACCCTCTTCGGTGTTAATATTGTTTGCATAAGCGTTAATTGTTTCGGAATATCCGTCGTTGTATTGAAAACTAATTTCAACCTCACTTGTTTTGTTAATTTTGTTTACATAAAAAGGTTTTTCAAACAAAGTGTCGTGCCCCTTGTTTAAAAACTCCACAAACTCAACAATTCCACCTTTAAAAACAAATTCGTCGTGTTTTTCTCTGCCAGCACGCTTGTCTTCAAGTTCTATTGTTAAACCTTTGTTTAAAAAGGCAATTTCTCTAAATCTGGATTTTAAATTGTCATAATTGAAATCTGTTGTTTCAAAAATTTCTTCGTCTGGCAAAAATGTTATGGTTGTGCCCCTTGCAACCGTTTTTCCATCTACCCTTAAAGGATATTGTGGAATACCCCTTTTGTATTCTTGCACATAGTGATTGCCGTTTTGGTAAACATCAACTTTTAAATATTTGCTAAGTGCGTTAACGCAAGAAAGGCCAACCCCGTGAAGTCCGCCAGAAATTTTGTAACCGCTGCCACCAAATTTTCCACCTGCGTGAAGCTTGGTTAAAACAACCTCAACAGCACTTTTGCCTTCTGTTTTATGAATTCCTGTTGGAATTCCACGGCCATTATCCGCAACAGACACACTACCATCTGAGTTTATGGTAACATTAATTTTGTTGCAGTGACCCGCTATTGCCTCGTCGATACTATTGTCAACAATTTCTATAATAAGATGATGCAAGCCTCTTTCGTCTGTTGAACCAATATACATACCAGGTCTTTTTCTAACAGGTTCTAGACCATTTAAAACCTGAATATCTTCCTCGGTATACTTAGTTGTTTTGGTTAAATTTTCTTCTAGTTTTTCTTCGTTTGATGACATATTTAAAAATTCCTTTTAAAAATAATGCTTG
>JAZRVA010000003.1:0-8169 GCA_045598865.1 Clostridia bacterium
AGATTATTAAAAATTAAAACACTTTGCTGGGGCAAGGTGTTTTTTTGATTATTAAAAGAAAGTAGAAGTGTGGGTGCGTAAGCAACTCTAGCATAATGATAAAAAAAATAATCTGTGATTATGCTGAGGTTCTCTTAGGGGGTAAGAATTAAAAAGTTTAGGTTTTTAGTTGTTGGTTTCTTCTATTTCCACTTCGTCAACGCTTTTTAATTGGCTTAAATTTGTTGTGTTTAGTGGTTTGTTTTTTGTGCTACTAGTTTGCATAGCACTGAGGAGATTATTAAGTATATTGGCACCGGATTTTTGGTTATTTTGGCTAAAATTGCTGATTAAACTTAAAACATTATTTATTCCGTTTGCTGGATTTTGCTGCAAATTTTGTTGAATATTTTGCAGAGGACTTTGTTGGAGATTTTGCTGGGCTGGTTGTGAGGGTTTGTTGCCATCTATATTATAACTGGGATACATTTGCAAAACGTCTTTTGGAATATTTTGCTGGGCAGAAACAGACTGAGGTGGCGTTGGTTGCTGGCCAAAAATCTGGGCAAGATTGCTAGTTAGAAAGTTTTGTGTGGTTGAACCTGTTATGTTCTGTAATAAACTTAGTATTGTTGCAAAATCCATTTTAATCACCTTAACACAATTATTATATGAGTTCATATAATATTTTTGTTTAAAACAAAAAAAGAGGTGAGAAAAAGGTGCAGAGAAATCTTTTTGATTTTGGTGATGAAAATTTGAAGGAAAGTGCTGAATTTTTTGATAGTCAGGCAAAAAAGATTGATGAGCAGACAAAGAAAGAGGCAGAAAACTACTATGAAAAATACAAGAATTATAGTAGAGATGAACTTATGCAAGAGTTTTTGACGCAAACTAAAAAGAACATAAAAAGTGGTAATTTTTCTAAACAAAAATTTGAAAACACGATATCATCTTTAACGCCTTTTTTAAATGATGAGCAAAAGAATTTTTTGAGATTTTTAAAGGAAAAAATTGATGATATTGAATAATTTTTATGCAAAAATATGCCCAGAATTATTAAAAAAAGTAAATGTTTTTAGTTCTAATCAGGTGGTGGACTGCGTGGTTTACTCTAAGAATTTTAAGGGTTTGAAACAAAGGCTTGAAAAGTATAACAAAGATTTTTTTGAATACCCATTTATTTCTGCTTTTGGTATAAGTTTGAATCAATCGCAAATTTTTGAGTTAGCAAAGGTGAGTGTGGTGAAATACATATCTACCGAATCGAAGGTTTTTGCGCAGGTTGATAGGGCAAAGAGGGTTTTAAAAATTAATGGTTTTTATGACAAAAAATTTTTTGGAAAAGATGTTTGCGTTGCCATTATTGACACGGGGATTGCGCCGCACCTTGATTTTTTGTTGCCCAAGAACAGGGTTGTGAAATTTGTTGATTTGATTAACCAAAAAGACGAGATTTATGACGACAATGGACACGGGACTTTTGTGGCAGGAGTGGCGTGTGGCGGCGGGGTTTGCAGTGGCAAAAAATATAGTGGGTTTGCGCCATGTGCAAACATTGTTAGCATTAAGGCTCTTGAAAAAACTGGTGAGTCTGGGGCATACAAGGTTTTGGAGGCGATGCAATGGGTTTATAACAACTACAAGAAATACAACATTAGGGTTGTTTGTATGAGTTTTGGCTCTTCACCAACAGACATTAACGACCCTTTGGTTTTGGGTGCTGAGGCTTTGTGGGATGTGGGGATTGTGGTTGTGGCTGCAGCGGGAAATAGCGGACCTGAGAGGGCAACTATCAAGTCGCCGGGGGTATCTTCTAAGATTATTACTGTGGGTGGTATGGACGACAACAGAAGACAAAGTGAAGTTATAGACGAAAAGAGTTTTATGGTGGCGAAATTTTCTTCTAGGGGGCCGGCGGGAAACTTTTATAAACCAGACACTGTGGCGCCTGCTGTGGAGATTAATGGTTGTAATTTTGCTGGTGGATACACAAAAATGAGTGGAACAAGCGTGGCAACGCCAATGATTGCTGGGGCGTGTGCGCTGATGCTTTGCAAAAACCCAAAACTGATGCCAAATCAAGTGAAAAGTGCTATTTTACGATCTTGCAAAAAAATTGCTGGAAGTTCCAACGACGATGGCTTTGGTGTTGCGGACTTTTTTAAAATTACTTAAAAGCGGTTTTTATGTGTTAAAACTGCCAAAAATGGTGTCACGACACAATTAATTTAATACAAATAGTGTTATTTAGTTTGACAAAGGTTTTTTTGAAAATGTATAATTAAGACGTAAAATAAATAATATTTTGGTGGGTTTTTTAATTATGTCCCAAAAGAACTTGACGGTTTTAGATTTTGGCAGCGAAAAACTGACCGTTCTAACTGGCTTTTTAGATGTGAACAACTTTATTTCTGTTACTGGAAATGTGAGTGAATACTATGAAGGCTTTGCAGATGGTGAGTTTTTGGAACCAAAAAACTTGGAAAAGGCAATAACTAGTGTTATTAAAAAGGCAGAACAAAATTGTTTGATTAAGATTAAAAAACTAACAATTGGTGTGCCAACAGAGTTTTGCTTTGCAATGTGCAAAAACATTACTCAAAACTTTCCAAAACCTAAAGAGATTGGTGAGGGCGACATTAAAAATCTTTTTAAACAGGCAAATGATTTTGACAAAATTAAAACTCATGTGCTAACGAATCAAGATTATGTTTATTTTATTTTGGGCGAAAGCAACAAGGTTAATAATCCGGTTAACATGGTTGAATCCAAAATTACGGCTTGCTTATCTTACATTTTGGTTGAAAAGACTTTTATAACAACCGTTTCAACTATACTTAAAAAGATAGGCATTAAAGATTTTAACTTTGTTTGTTCTGCTTACGCACAATCACTTTATTTGTTTGATGACGAACAACGGGACAAGTATGCTCTTGTTGTGGACTGTGGGTATATTACCACTTCGGTTTGGCTTTCAAGAGGAAGGGGAATTTTGAATTTATCCAGTTTTTCGTTAGGTGGTGGGCACATTTCGGCGGATTTATCTAGTTGCCTTAAAATTCCTTTTGCCAGTGCCAAAACTTTGAACAAAAAGATTGTGTTATCTGTTTCTCCAACAGACAGAGACATGTATGATTTGCTGATTGAGGGGGAGGTTGTTCCTATTTCTATGAAGGTTGCAAATGCCATTGTGGAGAGCAGGATTGAGGTTATTGCACAGGGGATTGGAAAGTGCTTTAACTTATGGAATTTTAATTTTCCGGACTTTATTCCAATTTATTTGACTGGTGGGGGGCTTTCGTTTATTAGAGGGGCAAAAAATTTATTAGGTAAAATTCTTGGCAAAAATGTTGAAGATGCGAAAATGCCATATTCCCAACTTAACAAGAGTGATTATTCATCTTCTATGGCAGTTTTAAATTATGCGCTTTCTAACAAAAAATATGAGGTAAAATTAGAAAATTTTTAGGAGGAATTTTTTATGTATACTGCAAATAGCATAAGTCAAGTTGCTAACATTAAGGTTATTGGTATTGGTGGTGGCGGCAACAACGCTGTTAACAGGATGGTTGCTGCTAACATTACAAGTGCAGAGTTTGTGGCCATTAACACTGACAAGCAAGCACTTTTGATGAGCAAGGCGACGCACCGAATTCAAATTGGTGAGAAATTAACCCGTGGTTTGGGTGCTGGCGCAGACCCAGAGATTGGCCAGAAGGCTGCGGAAGAAAGCAAAGCTGTTATTACAGAGATGTTAAAGGGTTGCGACCTTGCATTTATTACTGCTGGTATGGGCGGCGGAACTGGAACAGGTGCGGCACCTGTTGTGGCACAGATTGCAAAAGAACTTGACATTTTGACTATTGCTGTTGTTACAAAGCCTTTTAATTTTGAAGGTAGACATAGGATGGAAAATGCTGAGAAGGGTATTGCAAATTTGAAAAAGTTTGTTGACACCTTGGTTATTATTCCAAACGACAAACTTTTGAAGATTGTTCCAAAAGGGACTCCTATTGTGGAAGCGTTTAGGTGTGCAGATGATGTGTTAAGACAAGGCATACAGGGAATTTCAGATTTGATTGTTACTCCAAGCTTAATTAACCTTGACTTTGCTGACGTTAAAACAATTATGAAAGACAAGGGGCTTGCTCACATGGGTATTGGCCGTGGAAAGGGCGAAACAAAAACTTTGGATGCTGTAAGGCAGGCTGTTCAGAGCCCACTTCTTGAAACAACTATTGAGGGCGCAACCGGAATTCTTTTGAACGTTAAAGGTGGCTTGGACTTGGGGCTTGACGAGGTTAACGAAGCGGCTGAACTTGTTAGAGAAGTGGTGGACCCAACTTGCAACATTATTTTTGGTTCTGGCATTGATGAATCACTAAATGAAGAAGTTGAGATTACTGTTATTGCAACAGGATTTAATGACAAGATTAAACAGCAGAAGCAAGAGGGAGAGGAAATTAAACTGCCTGAGATGAGTTTTGCTGACTTTGCATTTTCTGGTAAGCCTGCTGTGCAGGAGGAAAAGGCAGAACCAGTAGTGAACAACACAACTAGTGAAGAAACACATGAAGAAGAAAACAAGCCATTTTCTTCTAGAATAAAACTTGACGAGAGTGAAGTTATTCCTGCTTTCTTAAAAAAATTGAAGAGAAAATAGACTAATTATAAAAACTAACAAAAATGACTAGTAACTACAAAACTAGTCATTTTTTTATTTTATTTTATGTTTTACAAAATTGTAATTATTTTTGTTTAATTTTAAAATTTTTATATGCAAGTTTACATAGAAGATGCAGTTTTTAATTCTGCTGTAATAAATGGTGTGATTTTGTTTTTAACACAGTTTAGTTTAAAGCAAAAAATTGCAAAGACAAGAACAATATTTACTGCTTGTTTTGGAAGTGTTTTGCCCATAATTTTGCAATATTTTGTGCCAAATATTTATGATAACTGGGTTTTAAAAATTGCGTTGGGACTTTTTATGTGCGCATTTTTGCAAAAAAAGTTTATTTTTAAAAATTATTTTTTATTCTTTTTAGTGTTTTTATCTATGACCTTTTTATTGGGAGGGTTTTGTTTTTTTGTGTTGTTTTTAATAAAAGGGGAAGTGGCAAGTTTTGCACAAAGTCCGCCAGTTGATTTTGGGGTTATTGTTCTACTTGTGGGGATTTATACATATTTTTTAATAAATGTAATTAGGCATTTTTACAAGAGGCAGAAGATAGAAAAGTTTTATTATGACATTAAAATTATGGTTAAGGGCAACACGTGCGTTTTAAGGGCTTATTTAGATTCGGGCAATTTTTTGCAAGATAAGGTAACAAATTTGCCGGTTGCAATTATTAATTTGAAATCTTTTTTAAAGCTTTTTAATGATAAATCGCTAATTGTAAATTTTTTTAATGGAAATTTGGACTGTGTGATTGAGGGGAGATACATAGAGTTTTATTCGGTTAGTGCGAGGAACAAAATTTTTGTTTTTAAACCGGACAAGGTGGTGGAGGCGGACAAAAATGCAAGTAGAAATTTTGATTTGCTAATTGGTGTTGGGGTTAACTGTTTTAATAATCAGGATTTTGACATGCTTTTAAGCCCACAATGTTTTTAAAAGGAGAAAAATTATGAAGTTTTTTAAAAAAATTTTTGAGAAATTAAAAGTGCTTTTTGGTGGTGATATTTTTGAGATTGAAAATAAACTTGTGGCATACATGTGCGGGAACGAAGCCTTGCCGGAATCGTTATCTGCCGAGGAAGAGGCATTTTTGTTAGAACGCTTAGCAAACAACGATGAGGAGGCTAAGAACGAGTTAATTGAGCACAATTTGAGGCTGGTTGTTTACATTGCAAAAAAATTTGACAATACTGGCAGTAATTTGGACGACTTAATTTCTGTGGGGGCGATTGGGCTTATTAAGGCAGTGAAATCTTTTAACAAAGAAAAGAATATTAAACTTGCTACATATGCTTCAAGGTGCATAGAGAACGAAATTTTGATGTTTATTAGAAAGAAAACAAAAGAGAAATTTGAAGTAAGCCTTGATGAGCCGCTGAACCTTGACAAAGATGGAAATGAGCTTTTGCTGGTTGATGTTTTGGAGAGTGAAGATGAGGGTGCTGCAAAAGAAATGGAAAGGAGTGGCGAGAAAAAGATTTTGTGGGACGCTATAAAAAAACTTAATTCTAGGGAACAAAAGATTATGGAACTTAGGTTTGGCCTTGATGGGAACGAAGAAAGCACCCAGAAGGAAGTTGCCGACCTTTTGGGTATTTCGCAGAGTTATATTTCTAGGATTGAGAAGAAAATTTTAAACAGGTTAAAAAAAGATATTGCTAAGTCAAACTTTTTTTAATCTCTGCAAGGGCGTTTTTTTCTAATCTGCTTACTTGTGCTTGGGAGATGCCAATATCAGAGCTTATTTCAACTTGGGTTCTGCCTAAGAAATATCTTAGTTTTAATATTTCTTTTTCTCTGCTGCTTAATTTGTTTAAAGCTTCATTTAGGGCAAGATGCTCTAAAAAATTTTCGCAGCTGTTTTTTTGGTCTTTTATTTGGTCCATTACAAGAACTGCTTCATTTGAGTCGTTATAAACTGAATCATACAAAGAAACGGGCTCGGAAATTGCATCAAGTGCATCTAAAACCTCACGCAGGCTCAAATTTGCCTCTTTGGCAATTTCTTCAACTGTGGGGTCGTAGGGTTTATCTTTTGAAAGTTTATCTCTTGCTTGTAGAGCCCGGTAGGCAATATCTCTTAAATTTCTACTTACCTTTACATTTGCGCTATCTCGCAGGTATCTTCTAATTTCTCCTATTATCATGGGAACTGCGTAGGTGGAAAATTTTACGTTGAAATTTTCATCAAAATTTTCCATGGCCTTTATAAGTCCCACGCAACCAACTTGAAAAATATCGTCTGCGAGTTCTTTTTTTATGTTAAACCTTTGAACAACGCTTAACACAAGCCTGATATTTGAAAAAATAAAAAGCTGCCTGGCTTCCTTGTCGCCATTTTTTTGTTTTTGCATAAGATCTGCAATCTCTTTTGCGGAGAGTTTTGGGAGGCTGGAAGTGTTTATTCCACAAATATCAACTTTGTTAGACATTATTTAAGGTTCCTTTTTTATTTTAGGGTTTCCATTAAAAGAAACTATTATTCTTTTTTATAGTTGCAAAAAATGTTTTATTTTGTAGTTTTTGTGAATATAAATTTGATATAAGGGACTAAATATGGAAACAACATTTTCGGAACTTAGACAAAAAAACGTTATAAATGTGTTAACTGGCAGGATACTTGGCAATGTGATAGACATTGCTTTTGATTTGAGGCACAACTGCCTGCTTGGGATTGTTGTGCCGGGTTCTAAAAGTTTATTTAACATTTTTAGTTGTTCAAAACAAATTTTTGTGCCAATGAGCAATATTTGCAAAATTGGGGAAGATGTGATACTTGTGGAAGTTATTGAAACTTGCAAAAAAAAGAAAAAGCCTGTTAGAGTTTTTGACTTAGGCGAAGATAAAGTGGAGGAACAAACAACAAAGAACAAAACGGATGGTGAGAAATTAAACCAAGATAAATAATTTTGAAATTAAAAAATTATTTGTTATAATAAACAAGTAAGAAAGGAAATATTTTATGAAATGTTTGTTTTGTGGTTACACTGATAGCAAGGTTATTGATTCTAGAACGTCTGATGATATGTCTTCTATAAGACGTAGAAGAGAGTGTCTAAAATGCGGCAAAAGGTTTACAACCTATGAAATGGTTGAGAGCACGCCGATTTTGGTTATTAAAAATGATGGTTCGAGGCAACCTTTTGACCCACAAAAAGTTAAGAGAGGAATTATTAAGGCTTGCGAAAAGAGGCCTGTTACTATGAGCCAGATTGATGAAATTGTGCTCAGCATTGAAAAGCAAATTTCTAACTCGCTTGAACAGGAAGTTAAATCTAACCAGATTGGTGAGATGGTTATGGAAAGGCTTAAAAAGTTGGATGAAATATCTTATGTTAGGTTTGCGGCGGTTTATAGAAAATTTAAGGACATTACAACTTTTATAAACTTTTTAAATACTGTTAATTAACATGTGGGAAAATCCACATGTTTTTTTTATTAAAACATAAATTTTGCAAAGCAAAATTTGCTGTGATTGACAAAGGGTTTTGATATGATGTAAAAAGATA
>JAZRVA010000004.1:0-3460 GCA_045598865.1 Clostridia bacterium
ATTTTGATATAGTTTTTTTGCTAGTTTCAAAGTTTATAGGCCTTAGAAGGCGTGTTTTTTATTTTTAAAAATTTATGTTTTATTAAGTTGTAATTATTTATATTTTTGTAAATTTATTGTTAATATTCACAATTTTTTGGGGTGCGTGGGAAAGGGATTACGTCCCTTATATTTGTCATGCCGGTAACATACATAATGAATCTATCAAAACCCATTCCAAAGCCTGAGTGTTTAACAGAACCAAATTTGCGAAGGTTTAGATACCACCAATATTCCTTTTCGTCTAGTTTTAGTTCGTGAATTCTGTTAAGCAAGACGTCGTATCTTTCTTCACGCTCGCTTGCACCGCACAATTCGCCAATGCCTGGCACTAATAGGTCGGTTGCTTTAACTGTTTTATTGTCATCATTAACTTTCATATAGAAGGCTTTTATTTCTTTTGGGTAGTCATATACAAAAACTGGTTTGCCAAAGTGGGAAGTTAAATATTTTTCGTGCTCGGTTTGGATGTCATCGCCCCATTTAACTTTGTATTCGAATTTTTCGTTGTTTTTTTCTAATATTTTTATTGCTTCTGTGTAGGTTATTCTTGCAAATTCGTTATCTGTAACATTGTGGAGTTTATCAAGCAGACCCTTTTCTACAAAGTTATTGAAAAATTCAAGTTCTTTTGAACATTTTTCGAAAAGGTGATTGATAACAGACTTTATCATTTTTTCCATGACGTCCATATCATCAAAAAGCTCATAAAATGCCATTTCTGGTTCTATGTGCCAGAACTCGTTTACGTGCTTGATGGTATTGCTGTTTTCTGCTCTAAAAGATGGGCCAAAGGTGTAAACCTTGCCCATGCCAAGTGCAAAGGCTTCTGCTTCCAACTGGCAAGAAGGGGACAAAAAAACTTTTTTGCCAAATAGTTCGTCTTTTGGATCCAACTTTTTGCCGGCGTATATATCCTGAGTGCTAACTTTGAAGAGTTCGCCTGCGCCTTCACAGTCGCTTGAAGTGAAGATTGGGGCATGAACATAAACAAAGCCCTCGCTATTGAAGAATTTGTGCAAGGCAAAGGCACTTTCACTTCTAACTCTAAAAACAGCATTGAAAAGGTTTGTTCTTGGCCTTAGGTATGCTTGTTCACGCAAAAACTCCATGCTGTGGCCTTTCTTTTGCAAAGGATAGTCGTTTTCTGTTGCGCAGACAACTTCAACGCTATTTGCGTGAATTTCGTATGGTTGCTTATTTTCTGGTGTTTCCACAACTGTGCCATAGCAGATTATGCTGCTGCCAGCATTGAGTTTGGCAATTTCTGCATAGTTTTTGCACTTTTCTGGGGTGAAAACAATTTGAACGCCCTTGAAAGAGGTACCGTCGTTTAAATCTATAAAACCAAAGTTTTTGCTATCTCTTACACTTCTAACCCAACCGCCGACTTTAACTTCATTGTTTTTTAATGTGGAGTGGGTTTCGTGCAAAGTTTTAATGTCTAGTAATTTCATAATAAGTTCCCTTTTTTTAAAAATCAAAAAGAGTATAGCACAAAAATTTAAAAAATAAAATATTTTATTTGTGGTTTGTTTTTAACATATCTTTTTATTATTAAAACAAGAATATTTTTATTTTTTTGGGTTTTGTTTGACCAAAATGAAGATTGATTATAAAATATGTGTGTAACAAATTGTGAAGGTGTGAAAAAATGAAGAAAGACGATG
The DNA here is from genome assembly GCA_045598865.1 of Clostridia bacterium. Taxonomy (GTDB): domain Bacteria; phylum Bacillota; class Clostridia; order Christensenellales; family UBA1242; genus UBA7862. The sequence goes on from JAZRVA010000004.1 coordinate 1,710, forward strand.
AAGAATTGAAATTAAACAAGGTTAGGACGGATTTGTCTATTAAAAGGACGTTGCTTGCCTGCAAAAGGACACTTTTGTCTTATATATCTATGGCGTGCGTTTTTGTGTCACTTGCGTTTACATATCTTAAAATTGCATTTAATAACCAAGTGGATTGGATTGTGATAACCATGTTTTGTTTGGGGCTTTTCTTTTTGGTGTTTGGGATTGTGGAATACTATTTAAACAAGAGAGAGATTCTTAACCTTTTTAAGCAACTTAAAATTGACCACGAGGAAGATGAATTTTAAAAGTAGATTAGGGTAGAAGACACGAGGCATGATGAATAGCGCAAGGGTTTGATATATACTGGAAGGGCGAGTTTTAAAGATGCCAAGGTTTTTAAGAAGACAGTTTTGCAATAAATAATGTTAATATGAATATATTACAGGTGTATATATTATATATATAGGCTGAAATGCTTATGAATTAACAAATAATTGGAATTTTTACTAAAAATTGGGGAAAGGATAATTTTTCCAATTTTTTTATATTTAAAACCCAAATCCCTTTATTTATCAGCGATTTAACCGTCATATTGCACATAAGAAAATTGCGAAAATTGTGAACACACGGCGAGGTGTTCAGTTAAAAATAGAAAAAACCAAAAAAAAGTAGTTTTTTTGTGAAAAAAGTTGTTGACTTGCATTTTTGCCTGTGGTATTCTTGCCATGTCGCATACGAAAAGCGACTGTGCTACGGCACAAAAAATAGCACCATCACAACTGCATATTTTGTATATATTAGAGTAGACAAATATCGAGTTAAGATTTTTTATTTATAAAGAATTTTAAACGCTAAAAAAACAAAAAATTATCTGCTTAAATTTTTAACAAATTTAAGTTAATTAGTTTTTTCGTTTGTAACGTGTAATATGTATTTTCAATTTTCAATGATAGTTTAAAACCGATTTGAACAAAAAAATTCAATTACGCTGAGTAAGTAAAACAAGAAATTGTCAAGATTTATCTATAAACTTTTGAAAAGAAATTTTCATAAGAGATTTTTGATTAGTAATCAACTTTTAATTTATAATTAAAGTTAGATCAAGCTACAAAGAGCATATAGTGGATGCCTTGGCACTAGGCGCCGATGAAGGACGTAACAAGCTGCGAAAAGCTACGGGGAGCTGCACATAAGCTTTGATCCGTAGATATCCGAATGTGGCAACACACTAAGGGCAATACCTTAGTATTATTACAGGAATCAATACTGTAATAAGGGGAACCCGGAGAACTGAAACATCTAAGTACCCGGAGGAAGAGAAAGTAAACAAACGATTACCCTAGTAGTGGTGAGCGAACGGGTAAGAGCCCAAACCACCCGAAGAAATTTGGATGGGGTTAGGACCTTATAATAGCATGAATATTGTTAGCCGAACATTTTTGGAAAGTTAGACGAAACAGGGTGACAGTCCCGTAGGCAAAAACGATAGACACTTGAAGGATTCCAGAGTAGCACAGGACACGAGAAATCCGGTGTGAATGTGGGAGGACCATCTCCTAAGGCTAAATACGACCTAGTGACCGATAGTGGAATAGTACCGTGAGGGAAAGGTGAAAAGAACCCCGAAAGGGGAGTGAAATAGAAACTGAAACTGTATGCTTACAATCAGAGAAAGCACTACTATATAGTGTGATCTCGTACTTTTTGTAGAACGGGCCGGCGAGTTACGATATGTAGCAAGGTTAAGTGATTAAGTCACGGAGCCG
>JAZRVA010000005.1:0-11792 GCA_045598865.1 Clostridia bacterium
TATCCATGCAGTAGTAATTGTATAAAATGTTCAAACGGTACGGTATGTGAGCAATGTGAAGAAAATTATTATTTTGAATATCTATCTCATAATAAATGTGTAAATGAATGTCTCTCTTATTTGGCTTATGACAAAAATAAAAAAAAATGTATTATTTTTAAATATTATGTGTTATTATGAAGGAGTGTAAAACCCACATGTGTTTTATCGTTGTTAAATTAAAAACCATTTTAAAAAGTATATTTGCTGGAATCTTAATTGTTTTAATGGTTTTTTGCTTGGGGCCTTCCGTTGAAATTTACGCCTCAGCAACAACACGTCTTTTGCCAGTTTACTGCGTAGAAAGCAACAAAAAAACTGTGGCACTAACTTTTGATGCCGCCTGGGGAAGCGATAAAACAGCAAACATATTGCAAACGCTGCAAAAACACAATATAAAGGCAACTTTCTTTTTAGTTGGGTTTTGGGTGGACAAAAACCCCGAACTTACAAAAGAGATTTTTGCTCAGGGCCACCAAATTGGCAGCCACTCAAACACTCACCCCGACATGGCAAAACTAAGCAAAGAAAAATTGGGGCAAGAACTTGACGAAAGTTGTAAAAAAATTTGCATGGCTACCGGGCAAGAAAAAGTTGAAGTTTTTAGGCCCCCATTTGGTTCTTACAATAATGAGCTTATAAGGCAATGCCAAAATAGAAATTTGCAGGCAATTCAGTGGAATATCGACACCCTGGATTGGAAAGGTATTTCAGGCAATCAAATTTGTGCAAACGTTTTCAAAAAACTTTGCCCCGGCAGCATAATACTATGCCACAATAATTCCGACAATATTTTGCAGGCACTAGAACCACTAATTTTGGGCTTGAAATCAAGGGGTTACACATTTGAAACAGTTGGAAATTTGCTTATAAAAAGTAATTTTAGGATTGACAACACCGGAAAACAAATTAAAATTTAAAAAAAGGAGTATTTTTTGTGGACGAAAACAATTTATTTGACCCAGAAAAAATTCAGCAATTAAAAAAAGAACTTGGCGAGGAAGATTCACCAGAGTTTAGAAGACCAAACGACGCTACCCCATTTGACTCGTTAAAACGTGCACTTGGTGTTGTTGCTGACGACAAACCAACACAGTCTTCCCAAGCATTTTATGTTAACAAATCAAATTCACAAAGGTTTGTGGGCACAAACAAAGTTTATTTGTGCGGGCAAATTTGTTCCATGATGCACTCTATAAGTGATGGATATGGTGAAGTTTTTTATGAATTCACACTAAAAGTTTTAAGAAAATCCGGCACTTACGACTTTGTTCCAATGATTGTTTCAAGCATGCTTTTAAAACAACACAAAATTGAACCAGGACAAATTGTTGCCATAAGAGGAACAATTAGAAGTTACAATAAAGTTGGACCAGAAGGCCAACAAAAGGTTTGCGTTAGCGTGTTTATTACTTCTTTTGAAGAAAATTTTGACCCAAAAGTAAACCCAAATGTTGTGGAACTTGAAGGCGTTATTTGCAAAAAACCAATAAACAGGGTTACTCCATTTTTGCGAGAGATAACCGAAATTTTGATTGCGGTTAACCGTCCTTATGAAAAAACAGACTATTTGCCATGCATCGCATGGGGCAGAACTGCAAGTTTTATGAAAAACTTCAACATTAGCCAAAAGATTAGTCTAATTGGAAGAATTCAAAGCAGGTCTTATTTCAAAAAAACTTTGGAAGGCTACCATGTTAAAGCCATGACATATGAAATTTCAATAAGACGTGTTAAAGATTATAACGACACCGACTATTTTGATGGTGAAGAAATGCCTCTTCAAGAAAAACAGGATTCGTCGCTAGAAGAAATAAAAAACAAAAAGTTTTAAAAGACAAACAAAAAAACCAGCAATTGTTTTGCTGGTTTTTTGTTATGCCCTACTTTTTTGTATTTATTTATCTTCTTTTTTATTTTTTATGCTTTTTATTGTAGATTCTATTTGAGAAACAATTTTATTTTTTATGGAAGAAATGTCATTTTGTTTTTCTACGTCCAGATTCTCTTGCTTTAAAATTCCAAGCCAAACCAAAACAGCCAAGATAATAGACATAACTTGAATTATCACATTTGTTTCAAAACTAAACCCAAAAATCTCGCTTGCCAACACTTCAATAAGCACTATAATTGCGCAAACAATTCCAACTATAAAAGTTGTGGTTTTTTTGTTCTTTGTGTTTTTTGTTTTATCTGTGTTATCAATGTTTTCTTGCTTGTTGTCTTGATTATTTTTTGTTTCTTTTACTTCTTCTTTCATCTTACTCTTCCCTTTTTGCTAAGAACCGCAAAACGAATTTCTTTTATTTCTTCCTTAATGTCAGAAACACAATCAAGATGCATGTTAAGTTTTGCAATAGTTTCTTGATATTTTCTTTCTCTTTTAGAACTATCTTTTAATTGATATATTAAAAGGCCAACAAAAAGGGCCGACCAAATACCATTTGTTAGGGCAAGTTCAATTATTTTTTGCCACATTTTTTTATTTCCTTTTAATACTTTAAATAAGTAATTTTTTGTTGAAAATTTGTTTATAAATAAATTTAATTAAAAATTTTTTTAGAAAAAATCTTTTTAAAATCCATAATGTCTAGCAAAGTTTCTTCCTGAGATTCTGCTATTTTTTCTTTTAGTTCTTCCGGCTGTTTATTTGTTAAACTATTCTCTTGCAAAATATTTTCAACTTCTTTAAAAAAGTTGTCCTCAAATTTAAATTGATTCATAATTTGTTTATTTCCTTTTCTAACTATTAATATTTTTGAACAACAAAGTTAAGCATTGGCTTTGCAATGTCAAAACTCGTGCCGTTAGTTGAAAACTCAACTTCAAAACATCTTCCAACCATGTTAATGCTTATTTCTTGAAAGCCAGTTTTTGCTGAAATAGAAAATGTTTTTGTTTGATTCTCTGTTGTAATTTTAAAAGAACACGCCTGATTGCAAATTAAACTTAAACTTTTTAAAACTTTTAATTTTTCTGGGCAAGAACAAGTTATTTTCCCACTCGCCCACTTTTTTTGCAAGGATACTGTGGAGTTTTTGCCCTCACAAATAGCATAAAGTTTTTCCTCTCCCTCCACACACGCAGCCAAAATGTTCGTGTTTAAATCGCAAAGAGTAATCATGCTTGCAATGTTAACACCCCTTATAATACTTATAGTTTTTTGCGTGGTGTTGTAACACAAAAGAGCATTGTTAGCCGTTGGCGCAGTTTGCAGATCATCAAACCAAAGTTTGCAAGCAACATAAAAAGTTTGGTTATAAAAAGTGCTTGTTGCCTCATCTTGTGGCAAATCCCTTAACAAACCTTGCAAATCAAAGTTTAGTTTTTCTGTTTTATACCCATCAAACACACAAAGCCCATCTTGTTGCAAAAAATATATTTTTTGCAAGTTTTCACAAGCAGTGTTTGCAAATATCTTGCAACTAGAAGAATACACATTAGAAACCAACTGCATAGAAGAAGCCGAAAATGAATTAATCTTGGAAATTTCATAGTCAGAAAACACAATTATTCCGTTTTCAAACGACATAACCCTTTGCAAATTGCCTTTAAAATTGTTAAGAACAATTTCTCCCCCGCCCGTTTCAATCTGACTTTCCTGCCAATCAAGAGGGTTTAAAACAGACGAATACCTAACAACAAAATTTTTGTTTGCATCAATAGCAAACAGCCTTGAATTGTTTATGCACAAACTTTTAAACTTAGGCGTTGTGAAAACAGTGTAAGGCAATTGGTCACAATACCAAACAAGCATGTCATCACTTGGCGAACAAAACCCGATGACGTCTTGATCTGAAACCCTAAAACATATGGCCTCTGGCGTTGAAGTAAACGTGGTTTGGCAAAGCAAATTCAAGGTCGAGTTTATTGTGTATATATTGTTGTAATAAATTTTGTTATCAGAGGCAAAAACCACAAGCACATATTCATACTGTGAGTTCGCTGTGCTGTAATATTTGTATCTCCAAATCTTTTTAAAAGTTAAACCACTTGGGTATGTTAAGGTTTTTGTGTATTCGTTGCTTTTTGCCATCCTTTTTGGAAGTTTTATTTCACAAAGTCCCATGTTTTCACACAATGAGCCGTTTTTGGGCTCAACATTATAACAAATTTTGCAATCTCCCTCTTTTAAAACATAAGGGTTAACAGAAGGGTTAAAACTTGAAAGAATATTTAATGGCAGCAAAGTTTTTTTAAACTCGTCACTAAATTTCTTTGGGGTAAAATATCTCATAGCCAACCTCTTTTTGGCAAAACAAAAGTTCCAAATTCTCTTAAACAAAAGTTAAGGCTCTCATCAAATTTTTGCTTCCAAACCGAGTGAGCATCAAAGTTGTTTTTTATCAAAAAATACTCACAAATTGTCCCTAACGCTAATGCCGTAATGCTAACTCTCCCATTAAAAATGTTAAAATCAGCATTTTGTGCAAAATCATTTGGCAAATAGGAATATTTAATAGTTGCCTGCCCGGAAAAACTGGTTTTTATCACACCATTTTCCACGCAAAACTTTCTGTTTTTATTAAGAAAATTTACTTTCAAAACTCTACTAACATTCTTTGATAAACTACTTATTTCTAATTCATTATTCACAAATTCAACATTTTCCGAAGCATAAACAACAACAAATTCACTGGCAATTTTTTTTGCAGCAAAATTAAAAGCTTTTAATAAAACGGCAAATTCATCTTGAACAGCTTGACTTGGCAAAGTGGTATTGTCCTCATTAAAATAATAATCAAAATCATTTTGCAAATTAAGATAGGTGCTTGCCGCTTCAAGCACATCTAAAACTTTCATATTTGTTTTTACTTCCTTTTAAAATTTAAAAATTTCAAGCAAGATATTTTTTTAAAAAAACTTTTTAAATAAGTCTTTCTAAAAAACCATTTTTATATCCAAATTGTTTTGTCTAAATTAGAAAAATCAATGTCGCAATTCTTTTTGTTGGCCCAACTTGCGAATTTTTCCAGTTTGTAACCATAAAACTCTTGTAGGTCTTTACTAGATTTATCCTCCAACTTTTTGTTATTAGAATTAATGTCGTAAATAATTTTTTTCATAAATTTAATCTTTGTGTTTTCAACCTTAAAAATTACCTGCTCATTTAATTTTTTGCCAGCAATCACACAAAGGGTTGAACCCTTTTGTGCTTTGCTGTGAATTTCATAGTTTTTTGTTTTTTTGTTAAACAAAACAAAATATGATTTATCAATTTTTTTTAATCTATCAGCAATATTAAACAAATCATTTTTTACTAAAACTGTGAATCTTCTTCTCATAATTATTTTTAAAATTCCTCTTGCTTGAAATAATTTAATTTTTTATTGTTATTTTCGACCATGTGGTCGATTATAGATTGCTTTAAAATAGCCAAACATATGGGCTTTTATTGTTTTAGACCGTTTGGTCGAATAATTACAATAAAAACCCTATTATTTGGTTAATTTTTAAGCCACGATATTATCTTAAATTTTAAACCAAAACCGAATATATGGTCGGTTTTTACTTATTAAGACAAACTTGAAGCGTTAACAGTTGCATAATCATCAGCCAATTTTGCCTGTGCAGTTGCAATAGAACCAATTGGTGATGTGTAACTTGAGGCAATGTTAGAAATCTTGCCTTGTGCAGATGGTCTGTCACAAACAAGTTCTGCATATTTAACAAGTGTTGCTGTGTAAGTTGGAGTTGTTGCAGAAGGAATTAAAACATTTCCATTCTCCCCTGTAATCCATTCCCAATCACATAGTTGATGAAGGTTGAAATCTTTTGTGTTTAAAAGATACATTGTTCCATCTTCCACGTGTCTTTCATAAACAATAGGCACACCAGCATAAGTCATTGCCTTGTAGCCGCCTGCTAAGGTTGTTATGTCTATGTTTCTTCTAAAATCACTTAAATAAGCTTGATAAGCCTGCCTTACATCGTTTGAAACTGCAATAAAGTCAACTTGTGTCCCGCAGTTTTCTTCAATACTATTCAAAGCAGCCTGAATCATAATATCACTTATTTGAGTTGAATTTCCGCCGTTTGAGTTAATATATGGGTAAAGCCATGGATAATCAGTTCTGTCCACACCATAAAGCATTTTGTTGCCGCTTGATGTGTCAAAAAGTCTTTTAATACCTGTGATTTCGTTGTCTTTACTGCCAGCAACATAAACAACGTCGTTTGCAGAAATAGAGTGGTCAAAACTTGCAGAGCAAACAAGTTTTTTATTTGCTCTATCAACGTAAGTAACAGTAATTCCGCCTTGAACCAATGTTGAACCAGAATAAATGTCAATTTTCATACCTTCAACAAAGTTTCTAACGCTGTCAAAAGTTGGAACATAGCTAGAAACAGATGCAACAGTTGCAAGAATGCCTGTGCCGTCACCATAAAGCATACGACCAAGATTGAAACTGCTTGACCTAATTAAACTTTCCATTTCGTCATTTAACAAGTTAACAAAAGCACCTTTGCTGTTTTGGCTTGCTCTTATAGCTTTGTCGGACAAAGAAATAGTGCCATACAAGTTTTTAAGAGAAGTTTTAAATTGCAAATGATTGTGCATTGCAGCAGTTGGCAATGTTCCTGTTTCGCTACCTGCACCAATACCACCATTTAAACCGTATGGAGCAAGTTTCACAATTTCTTTACCATAAACATCTTTTGATGTTTTATTTATCATACTTAAAAATGCATTTGAATTTGTGTTAAGTTGCTCTGCAACAACGTTTAAATAAACAGATTTTAATGCATTTTCTGCACTAGATAATGTAATCATAATTTTTTAAATATCTCCTTTTTAGTTATCAAAAATATCTTCAATTATTTCACTTGCCTCTTTTATTGTTTTTGGCCTTGTTTGAGGCAAAACAAAGCTTGAACTTCCAAGTTGATTTAAAATTAAACTTGGGCTTGATTGTTTGTTTTTTACCAAAAATTCCTTAACAATTTTGTTCACAACCCCGGGATTGTTTAACACATAACTGTCAAACAAATTTTTGTCTTCAACAAACTTTTGTGGTGTAGGAAAATTTTTCTTAGCAAACGCAGCCCAAGCATCTTCTAATGGAGTTTTGCTTTGTTTAAAATTTTCATCTTCAAAAATCATTTTTGCAATTTGGTTTTTGTAAGGCTCTGCCTGAGGGTTGTTTGTCAAAAATTCCTCCACCTTTTGTTGCCAAGATTTCGCCGCATCAATTTCCGGTATGGCACAGGCCATATTATCTTCCATTTGCTTTTTTAAACTAGAAATCATTTGGCACTTTTTTGTGTAATCTGTTTGCAAATTTTTGTATGCCTCAAATAATGTTTGTGCATCTTTAAATTTGCCAAAATTGGAGCCAGAATTTTCACACTCACCACAATCATCGCACAAAAGCCCATCATCACTCTTATTATCTTCTTTTTGCGAAACTACTTCGCATTGGCCTGCCTGACTGTTTTTTGCATCAAAATTTGGTTGTTCCAATTTAACTTCTTCTTCATTTGTCATAAAAGTATTTTTCCCTTTATAAATGTTATTTGTTTTTAAATTCTTTGTGTTTTTCTATGTGCTCCAAAAATTGGTTAATTATTTTTGGATTTTTTCGTCTAATCTCATCAAATTGCTCGCTTAGTACAAACGCCGTGTGTGTTGCAATGTGAACATCATGATTATCTATTGGCAACAAGTCTGCCCCATCGCCCTTTACAAGTTTCAAGTTTTCCTTCTCAGCCTTTGCCTTGTGCAAAGCCTTAACATCAACGCCATCATCAAACATACCAAAACCAAGTTGTTCCAAAAATTTAAGCCTTGTTGCTTCATCAATTGTGCCGTCTTTGTTTTGCAATAAACCAGTGTTCAAAAGTTTTAATAACTCTTGCTTTTTCTCTTTTAATGTAGTTTCCTTGTTTGGCAACGTTGAAGCAACAATTTCAGAAGATGAAATATCAAGTTTGTTCCAATAAAAGCTTTCAACCTCGCCATTGTCGTTAGAAATTGAGATTAACTTTGGAATAATTGCAAATTGCTTATAAAGCTTTAAAATTTGATTTGCAATTTTTGTAACCGCCACGTCTATATTCTGCATGGCAGATTTTAGTTTTTCGTTATCTTGTTCCACCAAAAGTTCAAGTGCCGTTCCACTTAGGTTTTTGGATAAAGAAGAAGACGAAATCATGCCAGCACCGCCAATGCTGGCAAACTCAGCCAGCAGTCTTTCCTCTTCTTGCTCAAAATCCGAAGGCAGCTTTTCTGTTTGCAAAAATTGTGGCAAACGGCTGTCTTGCCTGTAAACCAAAACCTTGCCAGGAACCAAACCATCTTCTTGCAAGGAATCCACGTCAACCGAACCATCTTCAACGCACAAAACGCCCATAGAAAGTCTGTTTATGTATTCATGTTTGCGGTTTTTAACTGCGTTGTAAGAAACTTGAATAGGAATTAACCTTTGAATAACACTTGTTCCCCAGAAACAATTTGGCACATCCAAACTTGTTTGTTTCACAAAAGGAAACCCTCTTTTGCCACTTTTTAAGTTTTTGTATGGCAATTCGCCTAAATACAAAATTTTGTTTTGGCAAACAACGCACAACCTGCCATTTGGCAAGTCTTTGGTTGGGGCTTCATATCTTTCAAGCACAACAGCGCAACCCTTACGTTTTTGTGCAACAGCAGAAAATGAAAAGTTTGAGTTTGAAGAAAAATCATAAACATCAACATCTTCCCCTTCAACGTCAACACCCCAAATATTCTTTACTTGCAAAGTTGTGTAAACTTTGGCATGAATAATACTTTGGCAATTGTCAATATCCTGTGCAGTGTTGCTGTCTGGGTATATCTCGTAAGGCGAAATGCAATCCACCTCCACGTCTTCTTGCTTTTCATCCCAAACAATTTTATAAAAACTTGTTCCAAAAATTTCGCTATAAACTGTTGCCATGTTTATTATAGATAACAAATTTTTGTCGTTATAACACTTATTTAAAATACTTTTTGCCAACTTTGCCACCTTAACATCTTCCTGTTGAGAACTAACCGGAGTTACGTTAAACTGTGGAAAATTTGCGCTTAATTTGCTTAGCCTTGCCTCAACTATTGGCGCTATGTGATTGAATATTTGCTTTTCTTGCCAGTAATACCCACCCGGCACCTCTTGCACATCACCAAACAAATTTAATTTGGTTTGTTGATTACCCACAAAAAAGTTGTGATTTAACTTCCACCCGCTTTCAAAAACTTTGCGATCTTTTTGTCTTTTATAAAAATCATCTTTTATTTCCTCCACCAAATCTTCATAAAATAGTGGAGATTTTTTTATTTCCTTCTCTTTCATCTAATTTTCACTCCCGTTCTTCTTTTAAATAACTTAAAAGTTTTTCTTTTTCTTTTAACAGTTCTTCATCTGTTAGTTGTGACAATTTGTTGTCTTGTTGCAAAGAGTCCAGTTCTAACAAAACTTTAATTGCCATTGTATCTGGTGGAATTTGTTTTGTGGAAACTTTTCTTTTTGCAAGTTTCAAACTTTCATCATCCAAAACATACTCTTCCAAAACTTCCTGCAATTCATAGCCTCTGGCCCTTTTTTCAAGGCTTTTAATAATCTTTTTTTGCAAAGATTGTTTTTTCACGCTTCTCCTCCTTATAAATTTGTTTAATTTTTACATGTAAAAAATGCACAAACTTTTAATTTAGATATTTATTTTTATTAATAATTTAGTTAAAATTAAAGCAGACATAAAAAGAGGGGGAAAATAATTTTATGTCATCAGCTCTTAAAAAAGGGTTCGAACTTTATAAAGAGCGACAATTTTTACAAGCAAAAGCCGCTCATGTTCTGGACCCATCATGTTTAGAAAATTTTAATAAGCACCTAGAAGATGCATACAAAAACAACGATTTATCCGTTTTAAGTTATGTTTTAAATTCAGTTGATTCGTTAAGATCATCGCCTGAATATAATTTAGAAATTTTAAACAAAGACCCTCTTTTTGCCAGCTTCACAAACATTTTATCACCTAGAAAAATAGAAAATAAAGAGGGTGTGCCAAATATTTTTGAAAATAGTTTTTCAAATGAAAATAATTTGGTAAAAGAAAGCAAACAAGATTTTTTGGAAAATTATTTCAAAAGCAAAACAACCCCAGAATCACAAGAAACAAACATAGATAAAACATCTCAAAGCACAGAAAATTCTTCACAAAACCCAGGTGTTAACTTTGTTTTAAAATAATTAGTAACAATCAAAAAAAGTTTTGGTAACCATTAAAAACCAAAACTTTTTTCTTTTTTTTTGTGCAAACAAACAAATTAAAATGTTTGTTTTTTTATGTTTATCAGCCTTTTTAAATGCCTATCAATAATAGTTGCGCTTTCCTCTTTTTTTTGCCTTGGTGTTTCAGGGCAAGACATTATGTAATACCTAAGTTCGTCAAGCGCATGGTCATCTTTCTTTACTGGCAAATCATTATTCCCCCAAAAGTAACATTTAAACTCCCTAATCATATTTGGGCAGGTTTTAAAAATAAACAACTTGGTTTTTCCGTCTTCTGTTTTTAAATATCTCTTAACCCTAGAAATACCCGAAAACATATCTTTGTTAACACGGCTATCCACCTGAATACCAAGCTCCAAAAACAACTCACTAACACTTTTAACCCCCGCCAAGGTTCTTTGATTGGCGGCAGAGTCGATTAAAGCATCATATTTGCCGCCATAATTTTTCGGCCAATTTAATCCCTCACAAATTTGTTTTATTCTGCTTGCATGATAAACAATGTCTTTTTTTGCCTCAAAATGTTCTGCAATAACATAAACATTACCATCAAAATCAACCGCATACCAATGGGCAGAAAGCGGGTTGTTTAGCCCCGGGTCAATGGATATCTTGTCAAACCACTCTTTTGGCACATCAAAAGGCTCAATAACATTAACGTTTTCACAAAACTCTTTATAAACAAGCCCGGAGGAGCCTACAAAATGGCCAAATTTTCTACTTTCCAGTTCATCAGGGCTAAGGGTCGATTCTATGTAAGCAATCTCAGAAGGGCTTAAAAATGGGTTATCTTCCCACTGCATTTGAGTGTACCAAACCTCTGGGTCTTGCCTTTCGTTTAAATAAATCTCGTCATAAACCCAGCTTAAACCTTTTAAGGGCGTCATCGTTCCAAACACTTCCCCCTGCCTATCAAATAAGCGCATTTTACACTCCAAATAAATGTCCCTTGGTGGCTCCTCGTCAAACCAAACAAAATCCAGGCTAGCACCCTGAAATTTTTCTCTTCCCTGGTCACAACTTTTAAAACCAATTTTTGAAAGCCCACCAAAAACATTTTTAACCAAAATATAGTCTATAACCCCACTTTGAGGAAAACTCTTTTTGCCAGACAGCATAACCACATCTTCAATCCAATCTGGGTTTAAATAATGTAAAATTTTCTTCTGTGCCACATCTCTTTGCACTTGGCAAGAAAGGCTAACCACCCACCCCTCAACATTTGCCTTGTTTTGTTTATATGGGTGAATCCCTCTGGCAATATACACAACTTCCACAGCACCACATTCGGTTTTTCCAGTTCTGTTGCCACCAAAAACCCACCTATTTCTGCAAGGATTCTTGTGAAACTCAACTTGTTTCTTATGAACCCTGCTTCCTTTGTTGTAATCAAAAATTTTATTCTTTTGCTTTCTTAAATTAAGTTCATTATAAATATTGTTTAACTTTTGCAATAAATCTTGTTTCATTTTTCTCCTAACATCTTTTTTATAAAAAATCTTA
>JAZRVA010000006.1:0-8670 GCA_045598865.1 Clostridia bacterium
ATAAAAAATATATTTAAAAAGTAATTTGGCAATATTATTTATTGATAAAATTAATCGGGTATGTTAAACTAAAAAAGTTAAAAGGAATTGTTATGAAGCCATTAGTTGCAATTGTTGGAAGGCCAAATGTTGGCAAAAGCACGTTTTTTAACAAGATTTGCGGAAGAAGAATTAGCATAGTTGATGACATTGCTGGCGTTACAAGGGACAGAATTTATGGCGATGCAGATTGGTGTGGCCATTATTTTACGCTTGTTGACACGGGTGGTTTAGACTTTGAAAATACCGACATTATGCAACAAAACATTTTGCGCCAGGCGCAGATTGCAATTGACCTTGCAAAAGTTATTTTGTTTTTTGTTGATGGCAAGCAGGGTATTACAAACACAGATAGGCAAGTTGCAGACTTTTTGAGAAAGTGCAACAAGCCGGTTATTTTGGTTGTTAACAAGTTGGACAATTTTGAAATTGAGAACTCTTATGAATTTTATGAACTTGGAATTGAAAAGGTTTTTCCTATTTCTAGCGAACAATCAAAAGGTTTGGGCGAACTTTTAGACGAAATTGTGTCTTGCTTAAAAACAGAACAATCCTTGCTTGAACAGCCAGAAGAAACTATTAAGATTGCAATTGTTGGCAAGCCAAATGCTGGAAAAAGCAGCCTGACAAATGCGCTACTTGGAGAGGAAAGATTGGTGGTGAGTCCAATTGCGGGGACTACAAGAGATGCAATTGATTTGCCATTTGAATATAACAACAAAAAATATGTTTTGATTGACACTGCTGGCATGAGGAAGAAAAACGCAATTGAGGACTCTTCGCTTGAAAGATACAGCGTTTTAAGGTCAATAGAGGCCATTAAAAGGGCTGATATTGTTTTGGTGATTATTGATGTGGCGGCTGGGATTACAGAGCAGGACATTAAGGTAGCGGGGTTTGTTCACGAGCAAAACAAGCCAAGCATAATTATTTTAAACAAGTGGGATTTGATTGAGAAAGACGATAAAACCATAAACAAATATGAGAAGAAACTTAAAGAAGATTTAAAGTTTATGGATTATTTTGTTTCTGTTTATGTTTCGGCAAAAAATGGACAGAGACTGAACAAAATTATGCCACTTGTTGAAAATGTTTATAAAAATTCGTCTAGACGCATTACAACTGGTGTTTTAAATGAAATAATACAAAGCGCAATAAACACTAAGCAACCACCTTCTAAAAACGGGCAGAGGTTGAAAATTTTTTATGCAACTCAAGCGGGGGTTAATCCGCCAAATTTTGTTATTTTTGTAAATGACAAAAACCTTGTTCATTTTTCTTACGAGAGGTATTTGCATAACTATATTAGAAATGCTGCCGATTTTAGTGGCACGCCAATTGTTTTAAATTTTAAAAACCGAAAAGAAGAGGATTTTTAAAATGGAGTGGTGGAAGTTTGTTGTTTTAATTGTTGTTTCCTATTTTATTGGCAACGTTTATTTTGCAAAAATCATTGCAAGAATTAAACGTGTTGACGTTCAAAAGGCGGGAAGTGGAAACCCGGGAACTATGAACATGCTGAGAAACTACGGGTTTTTGATGGGATTTACAACACTAATTTTAGACATGTTAAAGGGTGTAATTCCTGCACTTTTTGGATTTTATTTGTTTGGTGGCACTACGGCGCAACTGTTTGAAGGCACAAGGTTGTTTTATCACATTTCTTCAAGCAATTTGCAGCCATATGTTGGGCTTTTTACTGGGGGGCTTTCTGCACTTGTTGGCAGCCTTTTTCCGGTTATATATAGGTTTAAGGGTGGAAAAGGTGTGGCACTTGTTTATGGTATGTATTTTACGGTAAATCCGCCGGTTGGGTTAATTGCTTTTATTATTGGGTTTATTTATTTGTTAATCTTCCATTATGCTTCGCCTATGACGCTGGGGGTTGTTGCACTTTACACAATTTATGAGGCATATTACTTGGGGTTAATGACTGGAAGCAGCAACATTACAATTAGTTGTTTATTATTTGCCATTTTCTTTTTAGTGTGGTTTGCACACAGAGGCAATATTTTTAGGCTTCTAATTGGCAAGGAAAATCAAATTGACTTGCGCAAAAGTTTTAAAAAGAAAAAGTTAACAAAAACAGAGAAAAAAGAGTTAAAACAAAAGGAAATTGGGTAAAAAATATATATTATTTAATTTAGAAAACACTTAAAGAAAGATTTTAGGTGTTTTTTATTTTTAATTTAACAACTATTTTGTTGGCCAAGGCCAATAAATTAATTATTTAAAAATTTTTTTATTTATTTCGACAAAAAAATAAATATATTTTATTTTTGCTTTTTTTATCATAACAAAAATTTTGGTGGCATATATTTTTAATATATTTTTGGAGGAAATTTATGGATTCATACAAAATTTATGAAGATATTGCTGCTAGGTCAAATGGCGACATATATCTTGGAGTTGTGGGGCCAGTTAGAACTGGAAAGTCCACCTTTATTGCAAACTTTTTAAAGGAGCTTGTTTTGCCTAATATTACAAACGAAAGTGACAGGAAAATGACGATTGACGAAATGCCACAAAGCGCAGACGGGAAAATGGTTATGACCACTCAACCTCATTTTATTCCAAAAGATGCGGTTGAAATTAAAATTAACAACTTAATTAATTTGAGGGTTAAAATGGTTGATTGTGTGGGCTATGCTTATGAAGGAGTTTTGGGCACGCAAGAAAACAACAAGCCAAGACTTGTTAAAACCCCTTGGAGTGAACAACTTATGCCTTTTGACGAGGCAGCAGAAATTGGCACAAAGAAGGTTATTACAGATTATTCTACTGTTGGAATTATTGTGACAAGTGATGGCACATTTAACGAAATTTCTAGGCAAAGTTTTGAGCAGGCCGAGCAAAAAACTGTTTATGAACTTAAAAATACAAACAAACCATTTGTTATTGTTTTAAACACAACAGCACCACAAGGCGAAGCAACTTTTGCGTTATGTGAAAATTTGGAGAAGAAATATAATGTGCCGGTGATACCTATGGACGTTAAAAACATGACAGAAGACAACATTGAAGAAATATTCCAAAATGTTTTGCAGGAATTTCCGCTTAACTCTTTAAGGGTTAAAATGCCAAAGTGGTTACAGGTGCTATCGTTTGACGACCCAATTATTCAAGAAATTGTTGAGCAATCAAAAGGGTTGATTGAAGATGTTAACAAAGTTGGGGAAGTGAATTCTTCCACTCCGATATTTGCAGACAGCCAAAATTTTGAAGAGATTTTTGTTTCTTCTATTAATATGGCTGATGGAACTGCATATTTAGACATAAAAACAAAACCAGATTTGTTTTACAATGTTTTGTCTAAGCAATGCAACCAAGAGATTAACGATGATTTTAAGCTTGTTTCTTACATTAAGCAGTTATCTGTTGCTAAAACAGAGTATGACAAGATAAAAGAGGCTTTAAAGGAAGTGGAAGAGACAGGTTATGGTGTTGTTAGACCAAAAATGGAAGAAATGAAACTGGAAGAACCTGAACTTGTGAAACAAGGCTCTAGGTATGGAGTGAAACTTAAAGCAAGTGCGCCAAGTTTGCACATTATGAAGGTGGACGTTCAAACGGAGATTAGCCCATTTGTGGGAACAGAGCAACAAGGGGAGGATTTGGTTAAGTATATTTTGAAGGAATTTGAAAATGACCCGCAGGGTATTTGGGAAACTAATATGTTTGGTAAAAGTTTGCATGTTTTGGTAAATGAAGGACTTAACAAAAAAATTGTGCAGATGCCGGCGGAAGCCCAAAAGAAAATGAGAAAAACTTTGGGCAGAATTGTTAACGAAGGGAAGGGCGGTATTATTTGTATTTTGTTATAAAAATATAACCATTAATAAATAGTTTTAAAGAATAAAAAAACAACTATTTTAATTTAAAAAAAATATAAATAATTAAGAATAAGGTTGTATAAATTAAAAGCTAATTGTAGATAATTAAAAAAATAATTGTAAAAGATTAAAAGCATAAGTGTAAATAATTAACAGCATGATTGCAACCAAAAAAAGAAACACTGGTAAAAAACCCAAGTGTTTCTCTTTTTTATATAAAGTTTATTTTTTAATCATGATACCAGAGAGCAATTCTGCCATTATTCATAAATGGGGCGGCAAGAAGCCAAATTGCACTTAAACCTACTAGAACGTAGATTATTGTTGAAATTGCGCCAACGCCAAACGAGATGGCGGCAACAAGATTCCATGCAAATAGTCCAACCAAAAGCCAGTTTAAACCCCCAATTATAAGTAATATCCAAGCAATAATGTTTGCAGTTCTCATAAAAAACCTCCTTTTGTTTTCAAGATTAGTATGTTAACTATTAAATAAAATATACTAAAAAACAAAAGTCTTAAAATAAATTTGTTAAATTATATATTAATGATATAATGTTTATATGATGAGATTTTTAAAGGCATGTTTTAAAAAAGAAAATATTTTTTATACAATTGTTTTTTTACTTGATATTATAATTATTTTATTAAATAGAGGTGTGCAGGGGTTTTATAACATATTATGGATTGCAGATTTTGCTTCGTTATTTTCTATTTTGTATGCAATATTTACTGCGAAGCATAGTATTTTGGGGCTTTATTTTAATTTGATTGCATCTTTAATTTTGGGGATAATGAATTTGGTTCAACATGTTTGGCTGAACATGATTATTTGCCTGTGTGTTTCTGTTCCTATGCTTACAAGTGGAATATTCACTTGGAAGAAAGACCAAATCAAAGAAGATAAAAAAAAGATTAAAAGACTATCCAAAAACGCAATAATTAAATTGTTTGTGTTATATGCTGTTTTGTCGGGTGTATTCTCTGTGATTTTATATTACTTAAATGGGAATTTGTTTTATTTAGATGCACTTTATTCTGCTGGTTGCGTGTTTGGAATTATTTTGCTTTCTTTGGGGTATTTGAATAATTTTATGTTTTTTATTGTTGCGGATGTTTTTGGAATTGTGATGTATCTTATGCTGTCTATTCAAAACATAAACAATTTGCCGGTTTTATTTACAACTCTAATATTTTTAATTGTTAACACAATGGGGTTGTTTAATTGGCGAAAGATTGATAAAAATTTAAAAGAGGAAAAAGAAAAACCTAGTGAAGGGTAACATATCTTATATGAGTAATTATTATAATTTGATATTTAAAATTAAAAAGAGAGTAAAATTTTTTACTCTCTTTTTTTATAATTTAATTGCGTTTCTTTTAAGTTCTGTTTTGGCTGCTTTTACAAAAAGTATTGCATTGCTTACCAAGTTATTATCCTTTTCTAAATCGTCAATGTCAAACAACTTGTATTTTGTTTTAATTATATCTGCAAAATTTTTTGTGTCGCTTACAGAGGTTATTATGTAATTATAAAATTTATATGCTGTAAGTTTTTTGGTGGAAAGGGAAGTTTTGATTTCATACAAAGATTCTTTTTTACTTTTTTTAATTTTGCAAGTGCAACCAAACAAATTTTCAAAATGATTTATTGCCTTGTTTAAACTATCGCTTATGTTTTGGGCAAAGGTTGAATCTATCTCTTCTATAATTTCGCTGAAAGTTTGAGATGTTGCATCTTTTAAAACAAAGTTTTTATTAACATTGTCATGAAAAGGAAAGT
This sequence comes from Clostridia bacterium, assembly GCA_045598865.1. Taxonomy (GTDB): domain Bacteria; phylum Bacillota; class Clostridia; order Christensenellales; family UBA1242; genus UBA7862. Next base: position 5,656 of record JAZRVA010000006.1, read on the forward strand.
AGGTTTTCCACGCTGGATTAGTGGTTTGTGCTGGCAAATAATATTTGTTATTAATTTTTACACAGCAGAACAGCAGAACTGACATTGAAAACCTTTCCGGCTTTTGTTTTAGCGCATGAATAATGTTATTATCTATTTTTTCCATGCTTTAATAGTAGCACATATTCATAAAAAAGTCACTAGTAATTTTGAGCAAACAAATAAAATTGGTTAGAGTATATAAAAATAATTATTTTGTATTTTATGTTATCTTAGTATTAATTTGAATTTGTTTTGCTGAATTTGTTTTGCTTTTGTTTGAAAGAATAAAAAAAACCGCTAGATTATTAGCGGTGAAATTTGATTTTATGGGGTAGAAGGTCGGTCTCGAACCCACGACCTCCAGGTCCACAATCTGGCGTTCTAACCAACTGAACTACATCTACCAAAAAATATGGTGTTCCAGGAGGGATTCGAACCCCCGACACCCGCCTTAGAAGGGCGGTGCTCTATCCAACTGAGCTACTGAAACAAAAAGTGTGGAGCGGGTGAAGGGAATCGGACCCTCGCAGCCAGCTTGGAAGGCTGGAACTCTACCACTGAGTTACACCCGCAAAAGTTGCAACTTTCAAATTGCTTTTAAACTTTATCACAACAAATAATTTATGTCAACTTTTATTTTACAAATTTAGGATTTAGAAAGTAATTTTTTTGTGCTCAATATATAAAACTCTATTGTAAATTTGTTAGCTTAAATATATTTATTCTCAAATTAGTAGAGTTAAATTTTGGTAAAATTATAAATTAAACTTTTTAATGCAAAAAACTTGCAATTGCACACAAAAGAATATATACTCTTTTTGTAAATATTTTTATTGGGGCGTCGCCAAGTGGTAAGGCATTGGACTCTGACTCCAACATTCGTAGGTTCGAATCCTACCACCCCAGCCAATTTATATTTTTGGGTTAAGCAAAATGAGAAATATTTTTTTGGATATTAAAATTAAAAACGACTTAAAAGAATTTAAAAAGTTTAAAGAAAATTATAATTTTGTATCAAAAAAAATAACACAAAAAGATGATGGTTCTATTTTTTGTGATAGCCTTTGTTTTAGAAAAAGCGAAAATGAACCTTGGATTGGGGAAGCCGGTAACATATTGAATGTGGGATATAACATAAAAAACACTCAATCTAGGATAATTTCTAATTTATTTTCTTATCAGTTTTATTTTAAGGGGTTTAGAGTAAGTAGCATAGAAAGCGTTTTTCAATGCTTAAAATATAAAAGCAAAAAACTTCAAAAAATGGTTTTTAAATACTCTGGCATAGAAGCGAATTTGATAAAGGGTGCTAGCGATTATAATTGGCGAGAAACGGGCGAGTTATATTTTTTGGGCAAAAAAATTAACAGGTTTTCTGCAAGTTACGAAGATTTTATTGACGAGTTATACATAAGTGCCATTCAAAACAAACTTTATAAGAACGCCTTAATTAATGTGGGCAGCAAGCACATTATACATACAATTGGTGAAAAATCTAACAAAGAGACATTATTTACTCAGCAAGAATTTGAAAAAGAGCTTAATTGCTTAAAGGACTTTTTAATACTAAAAAATAGTAAAGGGGGAAAGTAATATGCCATCAGGTTCAGGTCATTCAGGGGGAGGACATTTTGGCGGGGGAGGCTCATCATCAGGAGGGCATTTTGGTGGTGGTCACGACTATGGTGGTCATTCTTCACCTCCTATGTTTCACCACGGCATGAGAGGTGGAAGGTCAGTTTTCTTTTTTAATTTTGGTGGAAGAAGGTATTATGCAAATTCCAGGGCAGGGGGCATAATGTCAGTTTTTATTGTGCTTTTTTTTATTTCAATTTTTGCTTGTTTCTTTTTTGGAATTACTATGGGAAATTATTCAGCGGATTTAGACAAAATTAAATCTGATTATGAGAGATATTCTACGATGTCTAGCCGTGCAATTTCAAACTCAAACTATCAAATTGACGGCACTTTTGTTGACTACAAGCAATATAACAACAGTGGGAAGTATTGCGTTTTTTATACATACGAAGCAAAGGACTATCTAAATCAGGTATATCAAGAAGAAGGCTACACCTTTTACACATTTACGTGGGAACAAGTTCAAGAGTTTATGGACGAAGGCAAGATAAAACTGGCTGCAAGTTCATACAAAGATCATATTACTGGAATAACTGATACGATAGATTTGTATTATTCTAATACAACACTTGAAGATGATGCTGAATATGTTGACTATTCTTCTAAATTAAACACATTTAAAATTTTGCTTATAGTTTCAGGTTGTGTTGCTGGCGGACTTTTGATTGGAACTATTGTTATTGGCATAAAGTCAATGAAAAGAGACGTGGAAGAGGAGAATTCAACTGTTTCTAACACTTCAAAACAATCTGCTGCAACTTATGAGAATTCAACATCTTACACAAGAACGAATAATGATAGAAAATGCAAATATTGTGGTGCTACATTAAAAGATGGGCAGAGCCATTGTGATAGATGCGGTGGGTCGGTTTAGAATCCTAATGCTTTAAAAGGGGTTGCGCTAGTTTGCAACCCTTTTTTCTTTATGTTAGATAATAGAATATATTTGATAAGTGTTTGTAAAAATTTCTTAATAAAAAATAAAAAAATACTTGATATTTTTGGCAAATAAGATTATAATTGCTAAGCAATCTTTTTGATGGGGTGTAGCCAAGCGGTAAGGCACAAGACTTTGACTCTTGCACTCGTAGGTTCAAATCCTGCCACCCCAGCCAAATACAACAAAAAAATACTTGCATTTTTTTGTATAGTATAGTAAAATCATCAAGGTTCAAATTAATAGGTTTCTGATTCACTAGCTCAGTTGGTAGAGCACTTGACTTTTAATCAAGGGGTCCCGAGTTCGAACCTCGGGTGGATCACCATTTTTTTTTGTAAAGACGAATTATGTTTTAGTTAAATCCATGGGTTTAATTTTGGCTAGTCGAGAAAAATATGCGGATGTGGCGGAACTGG
>JAZRVA010000007.1:0-12682 GCA_045598865.1 Clostridia bacterium
CAAAAAATTTTCAAACAAAAAAAGAGCAAATAAACTGCCCTTTTTTAATGTTTAACAAATTAAAAATTATTTGGATCAAAATTATCTGGCATATCTTGACCAGCCGCATCACCATAATTTGTTGTGCCCAAATTTGTGTTAACAATAGGTTCTTGCTCTGGTGGAACTTCATTTTCACCTTTTAATTTTTTTCTGATTTTTTGCTCTATTTCATCCGCTATTTGTGGGTTTTTAATTAAAAAGTCTTTTGCATTTTCTCTGCCTTGACCAATTTTGTCCCCGTTATATGCAAACCATGCACCACTTTTTTCTATAATATCAAATTGCGTTGCAAGGTCTAATATGCAACCTTCGTTTGATATGCCTTTGCCGTAAATAATGTCAAACTCGGCAGTTTTAAATGGAGGGGCAAGCTTGTTTTTAACAACTTTAACCCTTGTTTTGTTTCCAACAATATCGCTGCCATCTTTTATAGAATCCACCCTTCTAACATCAAGCCTTATGCTAGAATAAAATTTAAGTGCTTTGCCACCTGTTGTAGTTTCTGGGTTGCCAAACATAACGCCAATTTTATCTCTTAGCTGATTAATAAACACAACGCATGATTTGCTCTTGTTTGTAATGGCAGTTAATTTTCTTAGTGCCTGACTCATAAGTCTTGCCTGTGCCCCCATAAAACTATCACCCATTTCACCTTCAATTTCTGCCTTTGGTGTTAGTGCTGCCACAGAGTCGATTACAACCAAATCAAAAGCGCCACTTTTTACCAAAGTTTCACATATGTCAAGTGCCTGCTCGCCATTATCTGGTTGCGAAACATAAAGTTCATCAAGGTCAACACCCAACTTGCTGGCATAAACTGGGTCTAGTGCGTGCTCTGCATCAATAAACGCAGCCGTTCCACCAAGTTTTTGAGCCTGAGCCACAATGTGAAGTGAAACAGTGGTTTTACCACTTGACTCTGGGCCATAAATTTCAATTATTCTTCCTCTTGGAACACCACCAATGCCAAGTGCATGGTCCAAAGTAATGCAACCAGTTGGGATAACATCAATTTCCTGCACAGGTTGTTCGCCCATTTTCATAATGCTGCCTTTACCAAATTGCTTTTCAATTTGCAAAATTGCCTGATCTAAACTTTTGCTTTTGTCTAACATAAATCCCCCAAAGATACTATTTTTAATACAATTATTTTATTACATAGCAAAAAAAAACACAACAAAATTTTTGCTGTGATTTCTTGCCATATTTTAATTTGTTTTATAATACACTTTTGTAATAATTGTTAAACTACGGTTTGGCCTATGTGAAAATTGTTTTGTTTCATCTTTTTAAGCAGTTTGCCAAACGCCAAATTGGTGGCAGTTCTAACTTTCTCTTGATTTGTGCCTTCTAAATGTTGTTCAAAAACGTGAATTCCCTCATTTGTTCCCACACAAAAAGCAAAAGAGCCACTTTTTATATCTCCCGTTGTGGCCACAACAACATCTGCCCCTGTTTTGCTCATAGCACAAATGGCCATTTGATATGCAATGTCACCAAAATCAATTGTGCTTCTTGAAAATATTTTTTCGTCAACTCCTAAAACGTTTATTTTAGATTTATTATCTGGAACCACAAATGCAGCGGTTACAGCATCTTTTGCATTTTCCACATCTTCAAAAAAAGTTTTTGCCATGTTTCCACATGTAAAATCCTCACAAAACACAATCTTCTTGTTTGTAACGCTTAGCAAATTAAAAATATTTTCAACCAAAGATTCATCATGGTCGCAATAAATAAATGGCAATAGTTTTGAGTATAGACCGGAGATAAATTTGCCTTCTATCTCCTGTTTAATGCCAATTGGCACTCTAATAACAACCTCTCCACAAAGCATATATTCACTACAAACAATTTCTATTTCAAACTTGTTTTTTATAAAATCTCTTAGCAAAGACTCCAACTCTCGTTGTTTTGCCCCTATGGTTTTCAACACATAAGTTTTGGTTTTTGTTGCCCTTTTGCTTAAAAGATAAGGCAAAGCAGAAGAAAAAAACATGTGATAAAGCTGAGTATGATTAAGTGGCAAAAAAAACAAAATTTTACCATCTTTTTCAAGCAAAAACCCTTGAAAAACTCCAAGCGGATTTTTAACACACCTTGAACCTTGTGGAAGTTGAACAAAAGTAGAATCCTCTTTGCGCTCTGGCACATTAAAAGTTTTTAAAAACTCTTGCAAGTTCTTTTTGGCAAATTCGTTTACAACAAGCGGAACATTAAAATAATCTGCAACTATTTTTTTGCAAACATAGCTTTTTTCAAAGTCAGGTTCACAAAAAAACAAAACACAGTCGGAATTATCAAGAACATTTTTAAAGTTGCTAACAAGTTGTTTTGGTTCCAGCCTTAAAGAAGTGTTTGACACAACATCAAACCCATTTTTATATAACTGAGAACATATGAGTTCCACTATATTGCTTTTTTCACACGAAATAATTTGACTAGGTGAAACAGTGAAAACATTTACCTTCATGAATTACTTGCCCTTTACTCTTTCCACAACTGTTTGTTTTTTAATAAATAATTTACACAAGAAAAAATCGTTGTTGCCATCATAACAAAAAGAGAAGCATAACACAAAACAATAAAAATAACGTTTAAGAAACTTGGCAAAACACAAACACTTTTTAAAAAGCTAAAAAGTAAAAACAAGCTTATACTTGCCATTTGTGCTGTTGCCTTAACTTTGCCCCAATAATCAGCAGCAATAACAATGTTTTTTGCGGCACCAATTTGTCTTAAAGCGCTAATCAAAAGCTCTCTGCACATCACAATTACAAAGCAAATAACACCAATGGGGTTTATAATTGTGCCATCAACAACAATCAAGCAAAGAACAGTTAAAATTAGCATTTTGTCTGCAATGCTATCCAAAAACTTGCCAAGTGTTGTAATTAAATTGTATTTTCTTGCAATTTTTCCATCTAAACTATCTGTCACACACGCAGCGATAAACAAAAGAATAGCAAAAAGTTTAAACCAGCCCCAAACGCCACCTAACAAATAAAATAAAACTATAAATGGAATTAAAATTATTCTTGATAAACTTAATTTGTTTGGTAAATTCATAATGCTTCTCCTATAAAATAATTTTGACTATAATCCACAATTTTAACATCAACAAAATTGCCCACACCAACTTTTTTTGAGTGTATAATAAGCACTTCAAAGTCCACGTCTGGACAACTAAAATAAGGCCGTGCCACATAAAATTTGTGTTTTGAGTCGTAACTATCAACAAGCACCTTAAACACTTTTCCTATGTATTTTTTGTTCTTTTTATCGGCTATTTTTTGTTGAATTTCTTGAATTTTTTCAAGCCTTACATCTTTTGTTTTTTCGTCAATCTGGTTTTTAAGGTAATACGAGCTTGTACCTTCCTCCAAAGAATACTTAAAAAAGCCAACATTGTCAAGTTTATAGCGTTTTAAAAAAGCGCAAAGCTTTTTAAAATCCTTTTGCGTTTCACCCGGAAAGCCCACCATAAAAGTTGACCTTATTTTTATTCTTGGAATTTTTTTTCTTAATTTTTTAATAAGAGCACATATTTGTTTTGAAGTGCTTTTTCTATTCATTTTTTTAAGCACGTCATCACTTATGTGTTGCAGTGGCATGTCCACATACTTAACAATTTTTGGGTTGTTTGCAATTTCTTCTATAAGCTCATCTGTTATGCCCTCTGGATAACAATACAAAAGCCTTATCCAGCTAAGTTTTTTAATTTTGCCAAGTTCTCTTAAAAGTTTTACAAGATTTGTGTTTGAATCTTTGCCATAGGAAGTAAGGTCTTGGGCAACCAAAATTATTTCCTTAACACTCTTTTCGCACAAAAGTTTTGCCTCGTTAACAATTTCATTTAAATCAAAAGATCTAAACCTTCCCCTAATATAGGGTATTTTGCAAAAAGCACACATGTTGTTGCACCCGTCTGCAATTTTAAGGTAAGCGTAGTTTGTTGAAGTTGTTAAAATACGGCTAGAAACCATCTTATCTTTTTTAAAATCTTTTATGTTATATAGTTCAAAGATTTTTTTGTCTATTTGTTTGTAATCCTTCTCACAAACAAACAAATCAACAAAAGGGTAATCCCTTTTTGCGCTTTCCAAATCCAGCATAGGCAAACAACCGGCAACAACTAGTTTGTCTAGATAATGCTTGTCTTTTAACTTTTTCATTTCGCTTAAAACTTGTTTACACTCATCTCTTGCTGTTTTTAAAAAGGCACAGGTGTTAACAATTATAATTTGCGCCTGATCTTGGTTTGAAACAAATTCAAAACAAGAATAATTACTTAGGGTGGAAATTATTTTTTCGGTATCCACCCTATTTTTGTCACAACCTAAACTTATAAACCCCACTTTTTTATAAAAACCTTTGTAATTCATGCAAAAACCTTTTAATTGTTACCATAAAGTTTTTCGTAATCTTCCATAGTAATATAAACCGTTCTTGGTTTACTACCATCGGAAGTAGAAATAAACTTTGCAACCTCCATTTGGTCAATAATCCTTGCAGCCCTAGAAAAGCCAATAGAAAATCTACGTTGTAACATAGAAATTGAAGCCTGACCATTTTCAATAACAAGTTTTAATGCATCTGGCATTAAACTATCAAATTCTTCTCCACCAGAAGCACCAACACTTGCCCCACCCACTGGGCCAGATTCGCTATTAATAATTTTTGAAATATTGTCATCATACGTAGAAGGGTTGTTTCTTTTAACAAACTCAACCACACTTCTAACCTCTGGGGTGTCAACAAACGCCCCTTGAATTCTCATTGGTTCACTGGATTGTGGAGAGTAAAGCATGTCGCCTCTACCCAAAAGTTTTTCAGCACCAGCCTGATCCAAAATTGTTTTAGAATCCACAAAACTTGTAACAGCAAAGGCAATTCTGCTTGGTAGGTTAATTTTAATAGAGCCCGTAATAATATCAACCGAAGGCCTTTGTGTTGCCAAAATAACATGAATACCTGCAGCTCTTGCCTTTTGTGTAAGCCTTATTATTTTGTCTTCAAGTTCTTTTTTGTTGGTTGTTACCACAAGGTCTGCAAGTTCATCAACAATTAAAACAATGTATGGCATTTTTGGAAATTTTTTACTAACAACTTCCGGTTGAGCATTATACTCCCCAATGTTTTTAACATAACACTCTTGAAAAACCATAAAACGCCTTTCCATCTCATTAATAAGCCAATCAAATGCGTTAAGCGCCTTTTTAGGTTCTGTTATCGCCTTTGGCATAAGAAGATGTGGCAGGCCATTAAATATTGCAAATTCAACCCTTTTTGGGTCCACCAAAATAAGCCTTAAATCCTCTGGACTTGTTCTGTAAATAAAACTTAAAATCAGGGTGTTCAAACACACACTTTTACCACTTCCAGTAGAGCCAGCAACCAAAAGGTGCGGCATAGATGCCAAATCGCAGCAGTGAATTGTGCCATCAATATCTTTGCCCAAAGCAAAAGTAAGAGGTTTTTTGGCGTTTTGAAACTCATTTGACGCCACAATTTCTTTAAATCCAACTTTGTCTATAACTTTGTTAGGAACTTCAATACCAACCGCACTTTTACCCTTAATTGGGGTTTCAATTCTTATTTCCCCCGGTGCAGCAAGTGCAAGGGCAATATCGGAGGCGTGTTGATGAATTTTTCTAACAGGAATACCAACCGGCATGTGTAATTCATACCTTGTAACGGCGGCGCCCCTCCTTACAGCCTCAACCTTTGCAGGAATTTTAAATTCGTCTAGCACCCTTTCCAAAATTTCTATATTTTTGTTGTGGTCGGTTGCCAAGTCCTCTTCATTAATATAGTCTTGCAGCAAGTTAATTGGTGGCCTTACGTATTTAGAATCATAAACAAATTGCGGAACGCTGGATTTTTTCTCTTTTTGTGTTCCCATTATTTCAAGCTGCTTGTAATCACTTGCCTTAAAATTATTTGGCAAATTATAAACATTAGAAGGATTTTGGTTAAGCTCAATTTTTTTACCCATTACAGAATCTATGTTAGAGTCATTAAATTTGTTTAGGTCTATATTGGCAGATTTGTTAAAATCACCACTATCCATAAACTTTTTTGTAGAATCCTGCTCCACTTCATCTTGCAAATCAAAGTTACTTTGATTAATGTCTATTCTTGGAAGTTCAAAGTTGTTTTCAACCCTGTTGGTTGGCGTAATAAAATCTTCTATTTCAGAAATTTCACCATCTGGTTCAATAGAAAAATCTTCGTTTTGATTTTCCTCCACTTCTTGTTCGTAATTATCTTCAATATTATTTTTTTGATAATTAGATGGATTCAAAGTTTGGTTCACATTAAGCTCGCGTTTAAAAGGTTGAGAATTTCTTTCGTTGTAATCCTTAATTTTTTGTTTGTAATCCTCATAATCCTCTGCGTTTATAATTGGGTTTGAAGAGTCTGTGTTAACTTGATATAAAGTTTTTAAATACTCTTTGTTTTTTTCAAAAAGTGGATTGCTTTGTTTTGTTGTTTGGCTGTTCTCCACAAATTTTCTTGGCTTTTGTTCCACCTCTCTTGCCCTTGATTGCCAAGTGTCTTCCTCTTCATCATCTTCAACAAAAAGCTTTGAGGAAGAAGTTCTTTTTTGTTCCTCTTCTTGCTCACGTTTAACAAGGCCAAGTTTTTCTTTTGCCAAGTTTAATTCTTCATCATTAATAAAAATGCTATCATCTTCTTGAACTTGGTCGTTGGCAACGTTTGTTTGTTCTTCCACTACCCTTTGTTCCAAATTATTTTGCTCAAAATTTTGCTCGGCATACTCACTTTGTGGCATAACAGAACCAAAATTCTCATATTTATTTTGAATTTTAAGTGTTGCTTGAATTTTGCCCTGTCTTACAGAATCTAGGTAGCTTAAAACAAAATAAAGCGAAATAACAAAGGCAATTGCATAAAAAACAATACCCGCAACGTCGTGCAAAAAACTAATTATTGGAAAACAAAACAGGCCAATAAACAACCCTCCCGGAGTCCACATTGCGCCATAACAAGCCACCAAATATTGACCATAAGACAAATCCGCCGTTTTTCCAAAGCCAGTAAAAACTATGTGTAAAACACAAAATAAAAAGAAAAAACAAAGCCCCAAAAATACAAGATATTTTGGAGAATAAACAAATTTAAGCCCACTAATAACACCAATACAAAACAACATTGCAAACACAAGCATGCAATAAAACATAATGCCAAATGTTCCCAAAAAGAAAGTTTTTATTGGCATTAACAAGTTAAAAGTGGAAAACAAAAACAAAAAAACACAAAGGCAAAGAACTCCTATTGCAACGCCTTTTTTAATTTTTTTAGATTTTGATGTAACTTCTAAGCTATTCAAAACAAATCAACTTCCTTTCCCACGTATTATATCACATAAAATATTTTACAAAAAACAAAAGTATTATAATTTTTTAATCAAAAACATCAAAAATATCTTCTTGCAAGTTTTTAGAAACAACTGCCCCGCAAACATTTGAAAAGTTAAATATTTTTTTTACATTTTCATTGAGTTTAAACAACTCAACGCTATTTATTTCTTCCAAATTCTCGTTTGGCGAGATTACCTTGCCAAAAATTGTAACATTTTTTGCATTTTTTCTTGCAATATCTGCGCCAAGTTCACTTGAAGACAAAATCATACTCTTACAAAAATTTTTTGCCCTTAAAAGTTCTTCTTCAAAGAAACCTTCTACCTTTAATAATTCAATTTCTTTCTTTATAAGCAAAAGCGCCTCTTTTGCATTGCTCTCGTTGCTTCCAAAACTAATAACAATGCTTCCACTGGTTGGGTTTAAATTTGGCATGCAAGAAACAGAATACACAAGGCCTTTTTCTTCCCTTATTTTTTGAAACAACCTTGATCCCATACCCCCACCAAAAATAAACGTTAAAAGCAAAATGGCCATTTTGTCATCGCCATAAACGTTGTCGCATGGAAAACCAAAAAAAATTTGTGTTTGGGCAACATCTTTTTTAACAAAAGAAAATTTTTTGTCTGGTATTAAAATGTTGGATTTGCAAATATTTTCAACTTCTGCCTTTTGTTTAAAATAGTTAACAAAATATTTTTTCGTAAGGGTTTTAATTTGGTCATACTCAAACCCGCCAACCACACTAACAACAATGTTAGGTGCCGTGTAATATTTGTTTCTATATTCCAAAATATCTTCTCTTGTAATGCCCTGCAAACTTTCTTTTGTGCCAAGAATTGTTTTTGCCAAACTTGAATCACCAAAAAAGTTGCGGTCGAACTCTTCTGCGCAAACAGTTTCTGGGTCATCTTGATACATGTCAATCTCTTCAAAAATAACCTTCTTTTCTTTTTCTATTTCAGAAGGCAAAAATTTAGAGTTAAGCACAATATCCGAAATTATTTCAAAACAATTTTCTATATTTTCAGGCAAAACTGTTGCAAAATAGCAAGTGGAATACTTGCCTGTGTAAGCATTTGCATTTGCACCAATATCTTCAAACTGTATGCTAATCTGCTTGGCAGTTCTTTTTTGTGTTCCCTTAAAAGTTAAATGCTCTATTAAGTGAGAAATTCCATTGTTTTTTTCTGTTTCATTAACACTGCCTGTGTTAACATAAACAGCTATTGTGGCTGGTCTATCTTTTTCCACCTTTTTAAAAACCAACCTCATGCCATTATCATACGTGTTTAAAAAAGAATTCATTAAACGCCCCTTTTTTGTTCTTACAAAAAGATTATACCAGTTTTGAGGCATTTTTAAAAAATGTTTTTTAGATATTTTAAAAAGTGTTTTGCAAATTTTCACTAACAGTGGCTATTTCAAGCCCCTTGTTTTTAATTTCATTAATAATTTTTCCAAGGGCACTTACCGTTGCCTTTGTTGGGTGCATCAAAATCAAATCTCCACCAGTCACATTTTTGGTCGCCCTAGAAAAAATTAAATCTTCATCTTTATCTCGCCAATCAATTGTGTCTTTGCTCCACATAATTGTTTTGTAACCCATGCCACCTGCCAAATCGCACACATTTTTGTTAACACTTCCACTAGGAGGGGCAAACAATGTAGTAGTTATTCCACACAGAGAAAACACAACGTCTTGTGTTAGTTTAATTTCTTTTTTTGCAAGTTCGTTGCTTATCTTCACGTGATCTTTGTGATTATAACCATGATTGCCAATTTCGTGTCCCTCCTCTACTATTTGCAAAAACTTTTCACTATTTTTTGCAACCCAACTACCACCCACAAAAAAGGTTGCATGCACCTCGTTTTCTTTTAATGTATTTAGCATATCCTGCAAATATTCTTCGCCCCAATAAACGTTTATCATAAGGCTAACCTTATTGCCTTGTTTATTTCCATAATAAATGGCGCCATTGCCACTTGACGTCACAACCGCCACACTTGAAGGCATAAATAAACAAAAACAAAACGTAACTATTGCCAAAAAACTCAAAATAATGTTACATGTTATGTGCACAAAATTTTTTTCTTTGCTAATCTTAAAACCAAAAGTTTTCATACAAATTTATATGCTTGCTTGAATTATAATTATGATTACATTTTGCAAAGTTTTTGCAACTTAATATTGACAATAGCCAAAATAAATGTATTATATTTACTATTAAACTTAGAGGTTTTACCATGATAGATTTTACAAAAAAATTACAAGAAGAATATTTAAAACAAGAAACAAAAAATAAAAAATGGCATGATTTGTTTTTAAACAAAATTCTTGCAAACGGAAAAAGATTTAGCCCTTTTTTGTTTAACCCTTTTAACAAAAACAATCACGATACACATATTAGATGGAACAACATTTATTTGCATGGTGTAATAGGTTGTTGGACAAGAGAAGATATTCCTGCCGATGAAAAAGAAGATTTTTTAAACGAATTACAAGAAAACGATGTGTTGGAAGGTTACAGAATAAGTGACGACAGAAACACCCTGTACATTTACAGAAGAGGTAATGATATTTTAGATGTAACAAAATTTTCTAGCTTAATTAACAAAAACTCTGTTACATATAAAAACATAACAACCTCAAACCGCAACAAACAGTGCCATAATGGTAGCATTAATATTGCTCTTGGCTCTGATAACACAAGCAAACTTGTAACTGGCTATACAAGAATGATAAACAGCAAAAATAGTTTGCTTCATTCTTGGGTAGAAACAAACAATAACGGCAATGAAAAAGTTATTGACTACACATTAAATGCAGTAATTTCAAAAGATGCCTATTATTCCTTGTTAAACCCAGAACCAATAACAAAAATTAGTTGTGAAGATGTAAAACGGGATATTCCTCTTGTTTTAAATTCGGAATATAAAGGAATTGATAACCGTGCCTACCTTTTGTATAGGGATGAGATGATGAAACAAATTCAACAAGACAACAGTCAAAGCACTTCTACAACATACGAAACCTCGCAAGAACAATAAAGAGTTTTTTCTTAACAACAAAAAACCACCCAACAAATTGTTGTGTGGTTTTTTAATTTTATAAAAAATTATTTGTTTAATTTTTCAACAAGTTTTAAATCAACTCTGCCCTTTTCGTCAACTTTAATAACTTCCGCCACAACAGTGTCTCCAATGTTTACAACATCTGTTACCTTGTTAACATGTTCTTTTGCAAGTTTGCTAATGTGAATCATGCCGTCTTTGTTTGGCGCAAACTCAACAAAAGCGCCAAATTGCATAATTCTAACCACTTTTCCAGTGTAAGTTTTGCCCACTTCCAAATCCTGTGCAATGTTTAAAATAAGTTGTTTTGCCTTTTGTGCCATTTCATCATCTGGGGTTGCAATAAATACTTTGCCATCGTCATCAATATCAATTTTAACACCAGTCTCTTCAATAATCTTGTTAATAACTTTTCCACCAGAACCAATAACTTCCCTAATTTTATCTGGGTCGATATTAAATGTAATAATCTTTGGAGCATATTTGGAAAGTTCTTTTCTTGGGGTTTTAATTGTATCTAACATAATGCCCAAAATGTGCATACGACCTTCTTTTGCTTGATTTAAAGCAGTTGTTAAAATATCTTTGTCAATACCTTTAATTTTAATATCCATTTGAATTGCAGTAATTCCATTTTCTGTTCCTGCAACCTTAAAGTCCATATCACCTAAGAAATCTTCCATGCCTTGAATATCAGACAACACTGCAACTTTGTTAGAGTCTGTGTCTTTTATAAGACCCATAGCAATGCCTGCAACTGGGGCTTTAATTTGAACGCCCGCATCCATAAGTGAAAGTGTGGAACCGCAAACACTTGCCATAGAGCTTGAACCATTAGAAGACAACACCTCACTTACAAGCCTTAAAGCATATGGAAATTCCTCTTCACTAGGAATAACAGATTCCAATGCTCTTTCTGCCAAGGCACCATGACCAATTTCCCTTCTGCCTGGGCTTTTTAATGGTCTTGCTTCACCTGTTGCATAAGGTGGCATGTTGTAATGATGAATATATCTTTTCTTATCTTCTTCATCCAAGCCTTCAAGTTTTTGAACCTCGGCAATTGTTCCCAAAGTGCAGCAATTTAAAACCTGGGTTTGCCCACGAGTAAACACTGCACTGCCGTGAACCCTTGGCAAAACTCCAACTTCACACCAGATTGGTCTTATTTCAGTTAATTTTCTGCCATCTGGTCTTACCCCTTGTTTTAAAATTTTTGCTCTAACTTTTTCCTTTGTCATTTTATACATAACATCGGCAATCATTTTTTCGCCATCAGGAAATTCTTCTTTAAAATGTTCAAAAACTTCTTGGTTCAGTTCTTCCTGTCTTGCTTGTCTTTCTTCCCTGTCAAAAGTGTCAAGGGCATAATCAAGCTTCTTGTCTGCATAATCTCTTACTGCTTTGTCAATTTCTTCTGTTGCTTTGAAAACTGGCAAATCTGTTCTTTTTTCTTTTCCAATTTTTGCCTGAATTTCTTTTTGGAATTTAACAAGTTTTTTAATTTCTTCATGAGCAAACATAATGCCATCTAACATTTCCTGTTCGCTAACTTCCCTTGCCCCTGCTTCCACCATCAAAATTGCTTCTTCCGTGCCAGAAACAGTAACATGCATTCTGCTTCTTTCTTTTTCTTCTAATGTAGGATTGATAACATATTTGCCATCAATAAGACCAACCACCACAGAACCTGTTGGCCCTGCAAATGGAATATCAGAAATTGTAAGTGCCATGCTGCTTGCAATCATGGCAAGTGGCTCTGGTGCAACATCTGGGTCCACACTCAAGGCTGTGCAAACAACTGCAACATCATTATAAAACCCTTTTGGAAAAAGTGGTCTTAAAGGCCTATCAATAAGTCTGCTTGTTAAAATAGCCTTATCACTTGGTCTGCCTTCTCTTTTCTTAAACCCACCAGGGATTTTGCCCACTGAATACATTTTTTCTTCAAAATCAACTCCCAGCGGAAAAAAGTCAATTCCATCTCTTGGGCTTTCTGCCATTGTAACATTTGCTTGCACAACGGTTTCGCCACACTTAACCCAGCAAGTTCCATTTGCCTGTTCCGAGTACTTGCCAGTTTCGACAACCAACTTCCTATTTCCTACGGTTGTCTCAAATACATTGTTTTCTTTCATATTTTTCTTTCCTTTTAATACACAAAAATAATTATACCT
>JAZRVA010000008.1:0-2195 GCA_045598865.1 Clostridia bacterium
CTGTATTACGCAAAATTTTTTCAATAAATTATCGTTGGTTTTAACATAACCAGTCAATTATTCAAAATGTTTGAAATATATTTTTTCGAACATATGTTTTACAAATTATAAATTTAGAGTTATATTTTTTTTACATAAAAATTAAAAAATGGATATTAAAACAAAATGAAAAACTATGTTATGTTTTCAATACTTTTTGAACTAATAAAAAAAGAGTGTGTAAGCGCAAAATATTTGTCTGATAAATATGAAATTTGCACTAGAACGGTTTATAGATATCTTGACGACCTGCAATGTGCTGGGATTCCCACCTTTACAAAAAGAGGCAAAAACGGCGGCATTTCTTTGCAAAAAAATTTTGTTTTAGAAAAATTAGTTTTAACACCAGAAGAGCAGGAATATCTTAAAAAATGCATGGATTTTGCCATGCATTTTAGTTACTCTTCTGATGAAAACTTAAAAATTCTTCATCAAACTATAATTAAAAAATTAGGGTTACAAAATTTGTAAATTTCTTACAAAACAATATAATTTTGCAATAAAATAGTGTGCTGCATGGTTGACCCAACCTGATATGTGTTTGTATCTTCGTTAAACCTCTTATATTCAAACTCCACTTTATCGCCAGGCCTTACTGTCAAAAGTGTTTCTGTTAATATAAACATTCTGGTAATATCAAATTCTTCTGCATCTACACTTCCACTTCTTGTTATAATAACCTTTGAAATAATGTCTCCCACTTCAAAGCCAAGTTCTTGTGCAATGCTATTTTCATTAACTTGTGTAATAACACAATCGTCAAACAATGTTTGAGTTTTGTTTATGCTGTTATAAACACTTTTAGAATTCTGTGCCTGAATTGTTATTCCAAAAATATATTTGTGAACTTGCGTGGTGTTATCTTCATTTTCTGGGTTATAGTTTGCTGTGTAGAAATACAAAATATTGTCCACAACGCTTTTAACATTGCTGCCTGGTATAGCATAGTTTATATCTGTGTATTTTGTGCTTCGTGCATTTACGATTCCAATTAAACCTCCATTTTCGTTAAAAATTCCACCACCGGAATTTCCTGGATTAATTGCAGTGTCTATTCTAATGCACCTTAAAACCCTAGTTTCATTTTCTATGTTAACAGTTATATTTTCACTATCACAAGAAACAAAACCGGTGGAAACAGAAACGCCACTTCCCATTGGGTTTCCAATTGCAATAGCCAAAGAACTTAACTGAATGTTGTTTGTATCCACAATTTCTGCCACTGTGCAAGAAGAATTTCTAATCTTTTCAAAAGAGTTGCCACTCACCTTAATAACTGCCAAATCGTATGCGGCAGAACCGCCAATAAATTCACCTTCAATTGCGTTTTTGCCATAGTCAACTAAATAAGTAAAGGACACATTATTTTGTTCGTCTTGCTCTGTGTAGTCAACGTAATTCCCTTGGCTATCCTTTTTAACCTTTCTAAGAGCAATAGATTCGCTGCCATACAAATACATGTTTATTTTTTCTGGCCTATGAAAACCGCTAGTTGATTCCATTGTAACAACGTGAAAATTTGTTATTACAAAGGCCTCTTTTGCAACATTGTTTATTTTATAAAAAACGCCAGCACCCGCTGATAATGTTTCATATCCGCCATCATCTTCACAATAAATAGAAACAACTTTGTTTAGGCACTCTGCCGAAATTTTTTCCACATTTAACGTGCCAACATTATCTAGCAAATAATTACTTAAAAAATCTGCATAACCCTGAGCATCATCTGTATAAAGGCCGTATTCCACAGCCAAATTAAAGAGTTCACTTGCAGTAACATCTTTGCCATCAGCGCCATTTGTGCCATTTTGGCCATTGGCTCCGTTTGTGCCATCTTTTCCTTTTAAAGATTGTAACCACTCAATTTCTGAACCTTCAAAACCATGCTTAACAGCAATGTCATAGGCAGAATCACCCTTTGCCACGCTCTCGCCCTTCAAGCTTTCAAGCCACTCTGTAACAGTGCCATTAAAGCCGTTTTCAACAGCAATTTCGTAGGCAGATTTGCCAGATTTAACCGCAAAATCACAGCCAGCAAAACAACCAAGGCAAACAATTAAAATCAAACCAAACAAAAACTTTTTAATATTTTTCACAGTTTTCCCTTTTAACATTATTGACCAAAAATTTTAGTTATAAAAATTTTAAAATATAAC
>JAZRVA010000009.1:0-8653 GCA_045598865.1 Clostridia bacterium
AATATTGTGGCTTTTTTTGTGAAATAATAAAAGTGACTGCTATTTAAAAAGGGTAAGGTAAATTATGAAAAATTCAAAAACCAAAAGTATCTTATTTTGTTTTATCTTTGCACTAAGCATTTTTTCATTAAGCTTGGTTTGTTTTTTTGCCAACAAGCAAAATTCAACCATGTCTTACGCACAGGCTTATAATTACACTGTAAGTGATCCACAAACAAAAGCTGATGAAAAAAAAGCAAATGAAGCCATGTATATAAAAGAGGGAGGAAACATTCCGTTTTCTTTGTTTACAAGCAAAGTTGATGGCTCTAATTATGTTATAAGAGATTATTACCCAGCACTTTTCAATGAAAATCCAACAAACACAGATGGGCGTGAAGTTTACCAGTATGAAATTGCACAAGAATCTATACCATACATATTGTTATCATCTAACGGGGCACACGCAGACCTTTACAACACTACTCTATTTTTTAAATTTAATGATGCATCTTTCAAGTCTGGCATTGGCGCCACAATTTCTACAACCGGCTACGCAAGTTTAATTGCAACACTTGGAACGCCAGACAATTCCATTCAACTTTCAACAAATGATTTATATACTTTGGATACAGACAGAGGCATTATTTTTGCATTAAACTTAAAACCAGTTGGCGATCCCAGTTGCCACTCACCTACATACAATAACCAAAAATTAGACCCTTCCGACAGGACTGGCCTTTATACCTTTGAAATTAGATATCAATATACCGAATTTGGCAACAGTTCAAATTATTGTTTATTTAAAATGGCTTTTTATGTTGTTGATTATAACGATTATGCCTCTGGCAATCCTTTAACTTTTGAAAATACAGACACATTTGCAACAAACTATCAAGTTTTTAACTATAACTATCTTAATATGCCTGTTGTAAAGTATAATGCAGAAAAGTTTGCTTTAAATTTTGACTACACTCTTGGTAGAAATTATAAAAAATTCTTTTATAATGGGCTTGGACGTATATATGAATCCATTGAGGCAAAAAATAAGCCTGAAGGAACAGAAACTGGCAATGTTACAATTGGAATAGAAACCAGTTTAAACAACACCACAAACACGCTATATTATACCTTCCCTACATTCAAAAATGGTAGTGTTTTATATGAGGCAAAATTTGATACACAAGATTTTGAAAAGTTTTTAAAATCAAAAAATATAAACTCAACTAGTCAAGGTATTTATTCGTTTAAAATGAATCTTCTGGTTGACGAAAGTGTTTTGCCAAATGAAAAACTTGGAATTATGCCATATGGATTAACAGACAAAAATCTTGTTATTTTTGGTTTTCAACTTAATTACCTTAATCAAAACCCTGCCGACACAGAAAATTACCAAAATTATGTTGAACTAAAAAATGATAGCACTTGGACAAATTATTTGTCTTATAACGATACAACAAGTGGCAGAAATCTAGTTGATGTTATTGATAATCCTGATGATGAAAACGGAAATATGAAAAGGGTGCCAGATGCAATTGCAATAACTAATCAGGCGCCTCTTAGATTTAACTTTTTTGGTGATCTGGCTGGGGTAATTAACAATCTTACTGCAAAATACTACCTTGGCGATTACAAAGAAGTTGAAGAAAGCACAATTTTGAATTATTTTAGTAGCGACAATAGAACAACTATTGAAGGTAATATTAATTCACTATTAGACAAAACTTACACTCAGGATTCTTCTTTTTCTAGTGACGGAATTGTTATTATAAAATTAGAATACAAACTAACTTTGGGAAGTGACACGATAAAGGGAACACAATATTTTGTTTTTGAAATCAATAACACTCAACAAACACTTAACATTCAGGCTTGTGATAATGAGAACAACCTTTATGATTTTGAAACTTTTACAAACAGAAATGTCAGGGTTGGGATTGAATATAAACCAAACAACTTTTTAATACCTGCAAATGTAACATGCTCTTATTACAGAAATTACGACTTATCCTCCACCCCACAAAATATTACACTCACTTTAAAAAAATCTAAATATACTGTTGGTAATAAAGATTATTACTACTATGTAACCACAAATTCTTCAAATAATTATACCTTCTCCAACACTCAAAGCGGAACATACAAAATTACAATAAAGGATGCTTTATCCAACACACCAAACATTTACTATTTTACAATTGATAGTGATCCTTTTACAGGTGTTTTGGCATACACAGCAACATTAAATCAGGCCAATAAATATGCTCTTGAAAAACCAATTGGATCTTCAAGTGGAATATCTCAAACAGATCTTATTTTTACAAATGAGGCATTTTCTCTTGGTTGGGATAAAAAACCAAGTGGAGCAAAAACACACTCTTATGTTTACTTTATGGAAACAAAAACAGATTCCAATTTGAGTGGTACGTTGTTTAAAGATTCCCAGAACCAATATTATTTAACAAATGGATACTCTATTTCTGATTTCTCTGGAAAAATAGACACATACAAGAACTTCAAAGAAAATGATAATTGGACAGAACTAGCCTTAGAGGCCACAAGTTATTTTGATAAAGATGGTATTTATTTCTTTTATGTTTTTGACGATGCAGGAAATAGTTTTACAAAAACAATTTTAATAGACACATCTTCCCCAATTATTTTACAAGGTTATTGGCAAAATAGCATATGGTATCCTTCTTATGACCCTATTTCTAACCCAGCAAATTATGTTAACACAAACACAACATTATATTTTGGAAATTACAAAACGTTGTTATTGCCAGATTTAAGTGCAGAAAAAAATGCGTCATTTGAAGACATTAGCTTTACAAAAAAATATAATTCTTCTGGCGAACTTCAAGAGAAAGAACCTATAACTCTTAATTTAAACCAAATAGTTTTAGGGTTTAGTTCTTTTGTTGCAAATTGTGAATTGAACATAGATAACACTCTTATTGAAGGGACCTCTGCTATAACCACAAATTATTTTTTAAGAATGCAAAACAATACAACATACAAAAAAGAATATGAAGATGGCGAAGATGAATTTGGTGCACCAATTGTAAAAACTATTAGTGATGTTATTACAGAAGTATATGTTGCAAACATTTATGTGGATGGCGACCCATCTGGTTATGGATTTAACAAAGAAGCACACTATGAGTTCACTGTTACAAACGCAAACTCTAAAAATGGAACTAGATTGATTGATATGAATTTTGACACTATTCAAGGCACATATTTTGCCTATAACAAGAATAGCGATGCAGAGCATTATATTAGAAAAAATAGTGGAACAAATTTGGATGTTTTAAAGTTTGTTTATAACGAGCTTGAAGGTAATACAGCAGAATACTATCAATTAAAATCTTTATCATGCGATTTCTACCCATTTAATTATGATGATAGTTCTGAGCTTTCAACAAAAAATTCATATCCTTTTTCTACCCAAAAAGCCAATGTTGAATCTTTGAGCAATCTTCTTACACAGAAAGTTTTTGATGATACAACAAAAAAATGGACGATTGATGGCATAAATCTTGATGCTTCTGGCAAAACTATGCCTGGAAAATATATTTTAACAAGAACCTATGTTGGTGGCACTCACAACTACACCGGCTTAGGCACAAACCCAAATGATTACACAGATCCAAACAACTTTGTTGAAGTAACAGATGGCGAAATTGGTTATTATTATTACGATGGTACGTCTTTTAGAAATTTGTTTGAATATGACACACCAACACGCAAATATGTTGTTTATGTTGATCACAATGGCATTGTTTCTTCTTCTTATATGACAAGAAATGATGGCGTTAAAAATATAAGAGAAATTGGAGACAATATTTCCATCACACTTTCCCACTCTCAGGAAGAAGTTTGGAATTTTAAAGAATTCTTCTTAATGTCGCAAAGCAATTTGATGCTAGACACAAACAAATTGCCAATTAAAATTAATATTCCTTTGAGTAAATATTTTGTTTATTACAACTCACAATCCGATAATAAGTATTGTAAACTAGACTTTGCAACTTTACAAATAAAAATATACTATTATAGCAACTCTGCATCTAATTTAAACAATAGTGTTTATGTTATAGATGGAATAAACGAAACAAACGGGTATGGCACCTGTTCTAGTTTGCCTAATGGTGAGCTTATCTTCTACAAAGCTGGCACATACAAAATTGTTATTAACGATAGAACCGGCTATACCGATAATGAATCTAACCAAGAAGATCCAACCAATATTAACCCAACAATATTTGAATATTCTTTCACTGTTTCACACACCGCCCCACAAGCAGAAACATATAAAGAGGTTTATAACTCTTTAACAGAAACTTTTGATGTGGATACCTTAAACAACGAAAGTAGCCCAAATGATTACTACACCAATATTAAGCAACAAAACTCAATTGATGGCTCAATTGATGACAACACAGTTTATATTAATTGGGCAGACCCAGTTACTCCATATCTAGCAAAAGTAAATCAAGTAAAAATAAATGTTACGTATTATGAAAATAATAAAAAAGTTACAAATCAAAAAACTATTGATTTGTTAAGTTATAATCTTTTAGAAATTGCAAAAACGGCTGATCCTGACAATATTATTTTGTTTGAAGATTTTGATTTTATTTTGGGACTAAAAATAAAGTTCTTTAACAATATTTCAACAGCCACTAAATATGACGGCATTGATTATTATAGGTTTGAATATTCTTTGTTTGTTGATATTTCAAAAGAATACTTGTTTAAATTTGAACTTTCATACGTTTCAGATTCTCAAACAAATCAAAGTTATTTGGACGAAAATGGCAAAAGTTTTGCATCTTCTCTTTACACTTTAACAATAGACAGAACAAAACCAAACATAAACATTAATACTTTGCTTGAAGCAGAATCTTATTTGCTTACTTACGAAGATTATTATGACAAATTGGAGTCACTTGTAAAATTTAAGGAAGAGAATTTTGATATAGACCTTCTTGACAATACCCCTTCAACATTTACATATGCATTTTCAGTTGCAGATAACTTTAAGCTAACTTTTAACGCCGCTGATTCTGCCCCATACTTCTATGTTAGAAATTATGATAAATATAATGGAGAGTATTCCAGCATAACACCAGACATGGTTGATAGCGTTTTTGATTTGCAAAAAGCATATTATAAAACCTTCCCTGGTGAATACCCAAGATTTTCCGAAATTGTTCAAAATGATGTTGTTACAATTGGTGACAGCAAAGAAACTTGGTATAAAATTTATTACAATCAAAACAGCACTTTAAAAGCTTTAATTGCAACAGCAACAAACAACTCTTCCCCAAGCGGCTTTTATGAAATTATAGAAAAAGACTATGCAGGCAATTACAGATGCTACACTGTTTATTACAACACATTTGAAAACATTTATGAAAACTTAATTCTTGATGGTTACACACAAAAAGATAACATAGTTTACTTAATTTCTATGAGCAACGACGCAAACAACAACGATATTGCAGCCAATGTGTTATTTGAAATTACAAAACTCGGAACAAAACTTGGTTGGGGAACAATAACTGTAAAAAATGAAACAGCAGAAATTGAATATGGCACAATAGTTTTATCCCCTAACAAAAACATCGAAAGCGAGATGGAAAAATTAAATAATATAATTTCAGATGTTAAACTAAATTCAACCTTCTCTTTTGCTTTATCAAAATATAACGCCACATACACCCAAACAAATTTAACAAAATATGTTAGGTTAGATGTTGATGGTAACGGAAAATTGCCAGCTCCAGAGATTGAGGAATTTTATGATGCAACCGCTTTAAAATACGTTTATAATTTAGTTTTCCCAGTTTATAATGCAAAATCTATTTTATTCTTAGACGAGTTAGTTATTAACAAACTTAATGTTGTTAACGGAATTGTTAACGAAACAAAATTGTTTGATTATAAAGGTAAAACAAATATTCCACAAAAAATTAACAACCTAGAAAAAGGAATATACAAAGTTATTTATTATGATAACTTTAATAAAAACAATTACTACTATTATATCCTCTATTTGGGAGAGCATTACATAAACAATTTTGATAGTGAATATCAGTTTGAATTTAACTCTTATGAAAAAATATTTGATGATTCAATTGAAGATTATGTTTATGTGAGCGGCGGAGACATCTCTATCACCTATGAGCAAAATATTTATAAAGTTTATGTAAATAATATTCTTTATTCTGGAACACAAAACGAAGAGGATTCTACAACTTTTGATAATTGCAAAAAAATTACTCTAACTTCAAATTATCCTTACAATGGAGTGTTGCCTTCTAAAAGTGTTGGGGGAACGGATTACTTCTCTGTGGTTTATAGAGACATAACGGACAATTCAATTCAAAAAACATACAACTTTGTAATATTTAATTCTTTGCCAGAAATCACACTTGCAAACTCCAATGGCGGTGAATTGTTCCCTACCCTTGAAGAAAATACCTTGCAAGCGATAAACTCAAAAGTAACAATAAATTGGGGAAAAATTCAGGATTCTGCCTATGAACAACTAAATGATTCTGAATCAAACGAAGTCTCCACCATTTTAATATACACAAAATCATCAGAAACTGGTGAATATAAAAATGCCGTTTCAATAGGCAATGGTGACACAATAGAAAGCGAGGGCAATTACAAAATTGTTCTTAAAAATAAATTGCTTAATAATTACAGAGAGGCTTACTTTACAATAAGTTTTTCAGAAATTCCACTTTATTTATTAACTGCAAATCAAACAGAGCTTGAAAATTCAAAATATGAAACATTTGATATAACAAGCGAAAGTTCATCAAATAGGGCAAAATTTTCAGATAGTTCAGACGCAAAATCAATTATAAATGTTTTATATGAAGGATTACAAACCATTGGAACAGATGTGCTCTCCAACAAAAACAGAACAACTTTGTTAGATCAACTAGGGTTGGAAAGTGGGGCTTTTGTTGCAGAAAATGTTGGAATTAGCAACCTAACCAATATACCTCACTATTACACAACAGTTTTACCAAGCAGAACAAATCCTGCTGGCTTAAAAATTAACTATAACAACAACATTTCCTTAAATGTTTTAGAATTTGTGTTTAAGAATAATGTTTTGTATAGTTCTGAATTGGTTTCAGAGTTTGATTTAAATAGCAGTGTAAGTAGCACAAATCACCTTCTTGATATTTCAACTGTAACAAGTGGTAATTTCTGGACAACAATCTTTGTTGTATTTAATTTAGAAGACGCCCCTATAAAGCTTGAATTGTTTGCTGTAACTATTGTTCCAAAAACGCAAGATGTTATAAACAGAATTGGTTATGTTAACGAAAAATTAAACACAACACCAACAGAACAAATTGCACTAAACAACTACCCTACTAAGTATGAACTTACAAATCAAGCAATAGCAAATAGTGACATTTCTTTAAGCTGGAACGCAACCCCTTATCAAAACAATTATTGGTATAATAGAGGAAATGCAGTTTTGGTTTATGATGCATTTGGCGTTGAAAGCATTTATAGTTTGTGCGATTGCGAACTTGTGGAATCAACAAGTTCTATGACTGCAACTTTGAAAGATTCTGGCTCTCATAAATTATTGTTTAAAGATGTTGCTGGCAACACTCACATTTTTGCACCAAATTCAAATTACAAACAAAACTATTATGAAATTCTTTTAATAGACAAAGTTTTGTATCATTTAAGTTATGAGTCAGCACAATTAAACCCAATACAACACGGAATTTTTAACGATGAATTGAAGTTAATTATTGATGAAGAATTTATACCTTCCTACCACGACTCTTTAAACATTTCTGTGTTACGTAATGGAAGCATTTACAATAACTATATTACAGAAAACAATGTTTACACAATAACCGCGTCTGGAAGATATGTTGTTACCCTTACTGCATTGTATGGTGACGAAAGAATTGCCCTTGATGAAGTAACATACAACTTTACTTTGTTAGATAGTAATTCAGCCAGAATGGCATTTGAATACATTGAAATTCCTGGTTATGAGATTACAGAGCTTACAAGAAACGGAGAAAATATTTTAAATAATTTCAAAGATGAAAATGGCAAAGTTTCCTCACTGTTCATATCTTCAAACCAAGAAGGCCTTAGCGGAAATGGCAATTATAATGTAAAACTAAAATACGGCAAGAGAGCAGATCAAGTTTTGGACTTTACATTTAGAATAAACAACTATATTCCAACCATTTCTTGCAATGTTAAACACGGCGAAACAACCACTTCCCCAATAACAATCTCTTATAACCCAAGCGTTATATATGATCAATTGGGAGAATGCTATGTTAAAATTTTAACTTACAATGAAAATACAAAGGCCTTCTATGTTTATGGCACACTAACAATTAGTGAAGACACATTTAGTGATGCGTCAGCAAAAAGTGTAACAATTACTAGGTCAAATTCTTACTTTATTCAAGTTCAAACAAAAAATGGCAATATCATTTCAAGTTTTAGAGTAAACAAAAAAGACCCTCTAAACACAATGGCAATTATAATTATTGTTATTGCAGTTATTGCAGTTGTTGTGTTAATAATTGTTATTATTAAATTAAGAACAAGGATGAAAATAAAATAATACAAAAAAATATTTAAAAGAATTAATACT
>JAZRVA010000010.1:0-7146 GCA_045598865.1 Clostridia bacterium
TTATTTTTTTGGAGGAAAAGAAAATGAAAAAGAAAAATGCCGTAGCGGGCGGTAATATATAAATTATTTTAACAATTTTTACAATAGAATTTTAAATTAGAAAAAATAAATAAAAAATGGGAGAAAAAAATATGAAATTTATAAAAGAAAAATATGTGCAACTTAGCACATTAGAAAAACAAAAGTATATTAAATTAATAAAAGACAAGTTTGAAAGGGAACTAGCAAAAAAGTTAAAATTGTTTAGAGTATCTGCGCCACTTTTTGTTACAAGAGAAAGTGGTTTGCAAGATGATTTGACGGGTGTAGAAAGAGTGGTGGAGTTTGACACATTAAAAGACGGGAAAAAATTGGAGATTGTGCAATCGCTTGCCAAATGGAAACGTATGGCTTTGAAAAGGTATGACATACCTGTGCATTATGGTTTATACACAGACATGACCGCAATAAGAAGAGATGATAAAATGGACGAAACACACTCTATTTATGTTGACCAATGGGATTGGGAAAAGGTGATACTAAAAAAAGATAGGACCATACCATATTTAAAAGCAACAGTTAAAAAGATTGTGCAGGCTGTTTATAAAACCAGCGAGAAACTAAAAAAGAGTGGGTTTTACGGCTGCACAATTTGTCCAGATGTGTTTTTTGTAACAACACAGGAATTACTAGACATGTATCCAGACAAAACAGAAAAAGAGAGAGAATATGAAATAACAAAAAAGCACAAGACCGTGTTTATTATTGGCATTGGAGATAAACTCTCCGGCGGTAAACCTCACGATTTAAGGGCGCCAGATTATGACGATTGGCAACTTGATGGAGACCTTCTTTTTTACCACGAAGTGCTTGACATGGCGCTTGAAATTTCCAGCATGGGGATAAGGGTGGACAAAAAAAGTTTGCTTGAACAGCTTAAAAAATCTGGTAAGGAAGAAAGGCTTGAATTTGATTTTCATAAACATATTTTAGATGAAACCTTGCCTTTAACTATTGGTGGCGGAATTGGCCAAAGCAGACTTTGCCAGTTGCTTCTAGGTAGGGCTCATATTGGAGAGGTGCAATGTTCTTATTGGGACGAACAAACAATTAAAGAGTGCAAAGAACGTAAGATTGAGCTACTATAAAAAAATTAAAATATAAATTTAAAGTTTCTATTTAAAAATAAAATTGTTTTTTAAAATAATTTTTGTATAATAAAAGTATAAATATATATTATATAAAATTTGCAGATAGAATTGGATAGATAAAATGAAAAAGTTATTTAAAAACTGGAATTTATTTGAAATAATATTTTTAATTTGTAGCATTTTGGTGTTAACAATATGTTTTGCAGTGGCTAGCAGCAGAAACTGGTTTTCGTTTGTTGTGTCTATTGTGGGTGTTACAAGCGTGATGTTTGTGGCAAAGGGGTTAACAGTTGCGCCTGTTATAGACATAATCTATTGCATTTTGTACACATTGTTATCTTTAACCCAGCATTATTACGGAGAGGCAATTGTTTATCTTCTTATTATGATTCCTCTTAATGTTTTTTGCATAGTTTCGTGGTTTAGAAATAAGAGTTTAAAAAACAAAAGCCTTGTTAAAGTGAATAAACTATCTAAAAAGGAACTATTTATTTCTTTTATTATGATTGTTCCGGTTTCTGCTCTATTTTATTTTTTGTTAAAATTGCAAAATACCAACCAGCTTTTTATTAGCACGATCTCTTTGGCAACAGGGGTTTATGCCTCCTATCTGGCAATTAGAAGGTGCAGTTATTACGCACTTGGGTTTATTGCAAACGATATTATTTTAATTATTCTTTGGACTTTGGCGGTTATAAATAGTGGCATTGGGTATTTGCCAAGCGCGGTTTCGTTTGTGGTATTTTTGGCAAATGATATCTATGGTTTTGCTCACTGGAAAATGGAAGAAAAGAACCAATCTAATGAGAATAAGCTTAACTGTTAACAAATTTTTTGTAAATAAAAAACTTAAAAACCAAGCACAAAACGCTTGGTTTTTTCATAAATATTAATAAAATAAAAACATCTTAATCTAAGATGTTTTTTTGCGTTTAAAAGTCACCGATTATATGTAAACTTTGTTTTAGTAAAGTTTTTAAAACAGCAATGTAAAAAAGTTACACGTTTTATTGCTTTTGTTAATAATATGATATAGACATAAAAATTTCCAAGGGGAAGATATGGATAAATACATAATAAATGGTGGCAAAGTTTTGTGTGGCAGCATTGATGTGCCAAGGGCAAAAAACGCATATTTGGCAATTTTGGCGGGGTGTGTTTTGTGCAGTGGCACAGTTATTTTGCGCAAATGCCCTAATTTTGATGATATTGAAAAGATGCTGGAAATCTTAATGGATTTGGGTGTGAGAATTCAAAAGAAAGATGGCGACGTGTTTTTGGATTGCAAAGACATTTCTAATTATATCGTGCCGTTTGAGGTGGCCAGCAAAATTAGGTCCTCCATTTTTTTGTTAGGGCCAATAATTGCACGGCTTAAAAAAGCGGTTCTTTCTTACCCCGGGGGGTGTGACATTGGCTCCCGACCAATAGATTTACATTTGAAGGGTTTAAAGCAGTTAAATGCAAAAATTGTGGAGTCTCATGGGGTGATTGATTGTGAAACTTCTTGTTTGAAAGGGGAGAGCATAAGCCTTGATTATCCAAGCGTTGGCGCAACCGAAAATATTATGATGGCAGCAACTTTGGCAAAGGGAACAACAAAAATTTATAACGCGGCAAAGGAGCCGGAGATTGTTGACTTGCAAAATTTTATAAATAGTATGGGTGGGAAAATTTATGGCGCAGGTGGAAGCACAATAACAATTATTGGTGTTGAAAAACTGCATGGAACGGATTATACGCCAATCCCAGACAGAATTATTGCGGGCACGTATCTTTTGGCTGCTGCAACTTGTGGGGGAGATGTTTTTATTAAAAATGTCGAACCGGAGCATATTTACTCGATAACTCACAAACTAAGAAGCGCCGGTTGTGAAATTGAATTAAAAAGTGATAGCATTAGGGTGCAGGCGGCAAAGAGATTAAGGAGTTTTAAAAAATTTCAAACTCTGCCATATCCCGGCTTTCCAACCGACTTGCAACCTCAGGGCATGGTTTTGCAATGTGTTAGCAAAGGCACATGTGTAATAACCGAAAACCTCTTTGAAACGCGTTTTAAACACGTGCAGGAACTTGTAAAAATGGGGGCAGATATTTCTGTTCAGGATAGAAACGCCATTGTTTTTGGTGTACCGCGCCTTTATGGGGCAGAGATTAATTGCACCGATTTAAGGGCGGGTGCAGCGCTTACAATTGCAGGTTTAAAAGCCGAAGGGCAAACGCTTATACATAATGTTCACCACATAGATAGAGGTTATGACCACTTGGAGGATGCTTTTAGAAAATTGGGGGCAGAGATTAAAAGAATTAAGTAAATGAAAAAAAGAAGAATAACAATTATTTTTGCATTTGTTTTTGTGTTGCTCACGCTTGTTTTTGCGTGTTCTTCTTTTTTTTGTGTGGAAAATGTGTGTGTGGTTAATTTAAAACTGGAAGAGTTTAATAACAACTTTGTGGTGGACGAAATTGGAGTTGTTGGCAAATCAATTTTTTTGGTTAACAAGCAAGATTGCGCCAAAACTTTTGAGAAAAATAACCCATATGCAAAAGTTGTGTTTACCAGTTTTGTTTTTCCAAATTCCATACAACTAAGTGTTGTGAAAAGACAAAAAATGTTTTTTATTACAGACGGAAAAATCTGTTTTATTTTAGACAAAGAATTTAAAGTTTTGGAAAAGACAAAATTTTTGGATACCGCAGAAACTCTAATAGAGATTTGTGGAAAATCCAGTTTTGGGAACGCACAAAATTTCTTTGAGTTTTTTGAGTTTTCTTCCGCTGCCTACACAGAGGGGGATTTTTTGGAAAAAACAAACAAAGTTATTCTTCAAATTAAAAATTTTGGCGAAATTTTTGAAAACAGTTTTGAATCCTCACAGTTTATTACCAAAATTTGTTTTGTGGAAGATGAGACGGAAATTGATGTTGTTTTTAAAACTAACAAAAACTATGGAGCCAATATTAAACTCTGCAATGTGTTTAAAGGTTTTAACAAAAAACTTGAAAAACTTTTTTGTGCTTTTAAAACTTTGGACGTAAAAGAAAAAATTAAAACCACCTATGGCTGTCTTGAAATAGACGATAATTATAATTGCAAATGGAATAATGTGTAAATTTGTTTTAGGTATTATTCTTCCTTTTTTACAAAAAATATAAATAGTAAGTTAAAAGGGGAGGTATAAAAACTTATGCAAAAAAATAACAAAGCAGTTAAACAAGCAAAGCAAACCAAAAAGGCCAACGTTGAATGTGGTAAATAAAACTTTTGGTTTTAATAAAAATGCGCCCTTAATTTTAGGGTGTTTTTTTATTTTAAATATCATTTTTTATAACACAATTTTAAAAATAATAATTTTAAAATGTAAACAAAAATTTTTTAAAAACAATATAATATTTATAATAAAACCTAAAAAAATTCTTGACTATCCCTTTTCAATTTGATATATTATCTAAGCATGAAAAATTCGTGCATTTGGTATGCGGGGGTGGCTCAGTGGTAGAGCGTTGCCTTGCCAAGGCAAATGTCGCGGGTCCGAATCCCGTCCTCCGCTCCAAAAAATATGGGAGTTTAGCTCAGTTGGTTAGAGCACTTGCCTTACAAGCAAGGGGTCATAGGTTCGAGTCCTATAACTCCCACCATAGTGGCACCATAGCCAAGTGGTAAGGCAGAGGTCTGCAAAACCTTTACCCCCAGTCCGAATCTGGGTGGTGCCTCCAACAAAAGGGCACTTGACTTAAAAGTGCCTTTTATTTAAGCCGAAGTGGTGGAATGGTAGACACAAGGGACTTAAAATCCCTCGGATCACAAGTCCGTGCCGGTTCGAGTCCGGCCTTCGGCACCAAAATAAGGCTTTCAAGGCCTTTTTTTGTTGGTAAAATTTTGCATACTCTTAAACATAAAAAGAATAAATATAACAAAAAAATTATTGAAAAAATTTTTTAAGTGTAGTAAAATTTTTGGTGTAAATAACATTTATGCAGGTATGGCGGAATTGGTAGTCGCGATAGATTCAGGTTCTATTAAGCGAAAGCTTGTGCAGGTTCGAGTCCTGCTATCTGCACCAAAGAAAAATAAAGCCCATAACTTAGTCTGTTAATTTTGAAACTAGCAGAATAATAAATAGTAAACACTTTAATCCAAAACAGGATTAGAGTGTTTTTTTTATTCCTCTCTTAATTGCAAAATAAAACAAATACTTCTGCAGTTGTCAAGGTTTGAACAATAAGTTCAATACATTTTAACCTTGACTACAAGGAAGATTTGTTTACACTAGAAAAATAAGAGAAGAAAAAGCAAAAGAGTGAAGTGCGCTTGCTTACGCCAGCACGAACTCTTTTGCCCTAAAACAATTTTCTTTTGTGTGCTTGTCTTCGGTGGAGCGAAGCGACACTGACTTGTATCAAGACAAGCACACGTTTAACTGCCATTTTATTTTTTTACAAAACCTTCTTCATTAAACAAAATATTGCAAAAGTTTAATAAATCTTCTTTTGAATATTTGTTGGTATGTTCAATCCAGTCCAAACCAAGCATAGAAAACCCTCCAGTATAAAAATTTACTAAAACATCAATTGGGAGGGTATACTGTTCTTTAAATTTATTTTTGCTTAATAAATAATTTATACTTTTCTTAATTGTATTAACGAGTGTTGTTGTTAATTTTTCAGAATTATTGCGAATAATACTAATAATTTTAACTCTATTCTCAATCAAAAAATCAAAAATTGTTGACATTAAATTAATATACATTTCTTTTGAACTATTAAATGATGTATTTTCAATTGATTTTTCAAATAAATCTTCTTGAATTTCATCTAATGTGTAATTAAGCAAATCTTCTTTGTCATTAAAATGATTATAAAAAGTTGCTCTATGAACCATAGCTTTTTCGCATATATTATTTACATTTATTTTTGAAAAATCTCTTTTTGATAATAAATCAATTAGTGATTCACTTAAAAGTTTTCTTGTTCTTTTTACCCTTAAATCTTCTTTTTCCATAATTCCCTTTTAGACACAATTGCACTTTGTGTCGGCTATCTTTATATATCACAATAATTGTATTGTTTGGATTATTGCAATTGTTATGAGTTTAACATATATTAGTATCAATGTCAAAAAAATATACATTTGTCTAAAATATATAAAGGAGAAAAATGTGGAACAAATAGTAGTTGAACATTTAACTAAAGATTATGGTTGTGGTCGAGGAGTTTTTGATGTTTCGTTCAAAGTTAATGAAGGCGAGGTATTTGGTTTTTTAGGTCCAAACGGAGCCGGAAAATCAACAACCATTAGACATTTAATGGGATTTTCAAAACCACAAATTGGGAACACCAAGATATTGGGCGAAAATACTTTTGAAAACTATACAAATTTTATGGGTAAAGTTGGTTATTTACCTGGAGAAATTGCCCTGCCTGTTGGGCTTACCGGTTATCAATTTATTGATATGATGAAAAAAATGAAAGGCAATTGTGATGAAAATTACATTAAGCACTTAATGGAGATTTTTGAACTTGATGCTAGTGGCGAAACAAAAAGTATGAGCTTGGGCATAAAACGTAAACTTGCAGTTGTTGTTGCTTTTATGAACGATCCTGATATTTTGATTTTAGATGAACCAACTAGCGGATTAGACCTAAAAATGCAACAGCAGTTTATTAAGTTTATCAAAGAAGAAAAAGCAAGAGGGAAAACCATTTTGCTATCCAGCCATATTTTTAGCGAGGTTGATGCCACTTGTGATAGAATTGCCATAATCAAAGACGGAAAAATAGTTTCTGAGTTTGTTGCAGATGATTTGAAGCACAAGCAAGACAAAATTTACAAAATCTTATTCAAAAACAATAATGATTTGAAATTATTTGCATCAAAAATTGATGAAAATAAGGTTAAAAAAGTAGATGTAAATAAAGATGAAATAATTATTTCAACTAATGACAAGTATATCAATTATTTAATTTCATTGTTATCGGAGTTTGAAATTTTAAACTTTGAACACTTAAAAGAAAC
>JAZRVA010000011.1:0-37594 GCA_045598865.1 Clostridia bacterium
AGATACACCCTTGAACAAAATAAAAACAAAGAAAACAGAGTCTGTGAGCGCCACACAGATACTTGTATATTAACTAACCCCAAATATACTTTTTTCTTTGTTTGTAGAAAAGAATATTAAGAAAAGAAATCTCTTTTCACGAAGGGCAAGCCAAGTGGCTTGTTCTTCTTTTGTAATAGAAAGAAAAATTTAAACACAAGGAGGATATTTTGAAAACAGATACAATTAAACCAGAGATAATGCTTCGGATTAAAGATAAGCCACTTTTAGACAAACTACAAACTTATTACGATTTATCTCACAGCACAAGTGTAAATGAGTTTTTAAACACTCTACTTCGCACTGTTGTTTTTAGAGAAGATTTGGAAGACCAAATTTTAGACAGATTAGATGAAATCCAAGACAAAACAAATGCAACCTACGAGCTGGTGAAAAATGGAAGAAGTTAAGGATAATGTTTTTCTAAAAGTGAATTTTTACACAAAAGATGAATTAGACAGCGAGTATGCAAAACATAGGGAGTTTGTGAGTTGTAATTCAGCATATAACTATGTGAGTTATGTGGACAGTGGCTCAAATGCAAAAGTGCCAAGTGACTATACAGAGTATGTTGGCAACCACGAAAAGTCTCGTGGAGTTTTTAATCAAAATGGATTGTTAAGCGAAGAACAAAAACAAGAACTGAAAGAACAATTGAAAAACACTGATAGTGTGATTTGGGATATGGTCATATCTTTTAGAACAGAGTTTGGAGAAAAGTATTGTAGAGATTATGAGCAAGCCTTTGCTTTTATTTCAACCGAACTACCAAGATTTTTTAGAAGATGTGGATTAGAAAGCGACAACATAATTTGGTATGCCGGGCTTCATGAGAATACCGAAAACAAACACATTCACATATCGTTTTTTGAAAAGGAACCATTATATTTTGATGACAACGGAAAACTTAAATACCATTCTGGAACATTGCCTAAAAAGATATTGCTAGATAGCAAAATACGGTTTGAACGAAAACTATCAAATGCTACTGCTGAAATAATTAAAGCAAGAAAAGACATAATGGAACTTTATACAAGAACCATATCAAAAGAAGAATTTGTCGGGGTTAGCAAAAAGAAATTATTAAGGTTGTATAACAAACTACCAAAGGACGGAAGAGTTGCTTATGATAGCGAAAATATGACCTATTTGAAGCAAGACATAGATAATCTAACCGGATTTATTTTAAGGCGAAATTTGAAGTGTTTTAAAGCCTATGAAGAAATGCTTAATGCAATAACTGAAGATAGCAATTGGCGCACTGCAAGAGAGCAATCTAATGCTCACAATTATTTAGAAGATTTGCATAGACGACTTGGCAACAAGACAATCCAAACAGCAATAGAAGTTGGAAGATTACACGACCAAATTGAAAACATCAAGACACATAATCGAAAAGTGAAATCCTACAAAAAAGAACTACGAAAAAGACAATTTGATAGAATTTTGGACATGCTTGAATATTACAGTAAAGAGGAAGAATATGCAATGGAAGAATTTAGAAGATATTTAAAGAAAATTCATAGTAATGATAGAGATTTCGAAATGTAGAGCTGACTCGCTTTATGTGAATTTTTAAAACAGGATAAGCGAAAGAAACGTTGAGCGAAAAGAAAAGTAACTAAAACACTTGTAAATACAAGAGTTTTTGCATGTTACATTTCTGAATCAACTTATTCTTTCTTATCTTTGCAAGAATTGGGATACCCAATTTTGCCATTTATAGAAAGGAGATTAAATTATGAGGTACAAATATGGGAGAAAATATAAATTTAAACAACTTAATACAAGCGGAAGTTAACCGTTTGACAAATAAATACAATAAAGATTTTTTAGATTGCGAAGACATTATGATAATCACTGGACTTGGCAGAGATAATGTAAGGAACTTGATGAGAAGTAAAAACTTCCCTACAACAAAAGTTGGGAAACGACAAGTTGTGAGCGTGCTTAACTTTGTGACCTACATCACTCTAAAATCTCAAAGCGAGGTGAACAATGGCTAAGAATAAAGTTGTAAACAAAACAAGACGAGCAAATGGCGAAGGTTCAATTTACCAAAGAGCCGATGGAAGATGGGCTGGCTATGTGTCACTTGGATATAATGAAAAAGGATACCAACAACGAAAAGTTGTTTATGGAAGAAGTCAAGCCGAGGTCGCGAAAAAGCTTTCAGAAATATCCGGAAGAATACAAAGCAATTCCTATGAACTTGTTGAAGAAAAGACTTTTGGAGAACTTATGCTTGACTGGCTTTTGGTGTTCAAAAAGAGCGCTGTAACACCAAGAACATTTGAAGGTATTATTAGAAATTTCAGATTGCACATAGAGCCACAAATCGGCAATATGAAGTTGTATGACATTGATACTATGGTTGTGCAAAAAGTTATCAATCAACTAATTGAGCAAGATTATAGCAACAATGTTGTTAAGAAAAATAAACATTTGATTAGCCAATTTTTTGAATATGCGATTGATAACAAATGGGTGCAAATCAATCCAACTAACAAAGTTAAGGTTAAAATTCATGACAGAAGAATCCACGATAATAGCGAAAGATATAAAGCATTGCCACCAGATATAAGGACAAAGTTTTTGGAAGCGCTAACAAAAGACAATTGTGGATTTATTAAACCGCTTTGTATTTGTATGCTGTTCTCTGGCGAGCGAGCTGGCGAAGCACTTGCACTCAAATGGCGAAATGTGGATTTTAACAATAAAACGATAAAAATTGAAAGTGCAATAACTCAGGTTCCTAAATTTGATAACGAAGGTAATGTTTTAAGTCGTGTGACAGTTGTTGGAGACACAAAAACAACGTGTAGTGTTAGGGAAATTCCAATCGTAGACATTGTTGTTGAGGAACTTAAATTGTGGCGAGAAAAGCAACTTAATAGACAAGAAAACGATAAAGAAGTGACTGGCGACATTTCAAGTATGAATGCCTTTGTGTTTGCAAACGATGATGGCAGTGTCCGAACCTACTCTGGCACTAGAAAAATTTTCAATCGCTTTTTAAGAAGAAATAAACTTGATAAATATAATATCCACTTTCATGGACTTCGCCACACATTCTCGAATATGTTGTTTGAAATGAACGAGAATCCAAAAGTTATCCAACAACTTTTAGGTCATAGAGATGTTAAAACAACCATAACGGTTTATAACTCTGTCGATAATGAGTATATTAGGCAGACAACTGAAAAGTTTAATGAAAAACTTAAGGAAGACCAAATACTGCTAGAACAAAAGAAACGAGATGATATTATTGAGGAACGCAAAGAAAAGCTCATCTCTGATATGAACGATGACGAGTTTGACGATGTCTTGCAACGACTACTAGAAGAACGCAAGGAACGCAAAAAGAAAAGAGAAAAAGATGATTTTGAGATGTAAGCATTGCAAAAAGTTAAAAAAAATGATAAGATTTATATTGTTTAAGAGGTGCAAATGAGAAAAAGAAAAAAGAATGTAGTTTATAGCTTACTAAATGCTTCCAAATCAGCAATTTTTTCTGCTGTTGAAATTCATAATAAACCACAATTTTTATATAGATATCCGACTGTGTCAATGTTGATTATAAATGCTTGGGAATTGATGCTAAAAGCTTACATATATAAATATATTTCCAATACAAAAATATATGAGAAAGATGATAAGAAACATACAATAAGTTTTTCAAAAGCCTTGATACTTGTTAGAGATGATGTAAACACTAAGGAAGGTTCTAAATCATTTAATGCTGTTTATGCTAATCTTGATTTAATTGAACAATATAGAAATACAAATGTTCATTATTTTGATGAAGAATTAAATCCTGCAATATATATGTTATTAAGCAGAAGCGTTATCAATTATAATAACTTCTTAGATAAATATTTTAACAAAGATATAACAAAAGAAAGCAGTTTGTTTATTTTACCAATAGGTTTTAACATACCTTTCAATCCAATAGATTTTTTAAATAAAAACTATGATAGTGTGAATAATGATTTTGTGTCTGCGATAATAAAATATATTAAGGAATTGAATGATGATAATATTCAAGAACCGATTATAGTTGGATTTGATACATTACTAACTAGTGTAAAAAATATTTCTAATTCCGATATCATTGCTGCAATAAATGAACAAGATAAACAAGCTATACCAGTTTACAAAGCGTATAGGCTAACAGACGACCCTAACGCTCCAGTAATTAAATCAGTTGATGAAATTTTACCAGACTTAGAATATAAAGAATACGTTAAAAAAATATTGGATAAGGATAATACTATAAAACAAAATCCAAAATTTCACGCAATAAATAAGTTAATAAAAGAAGATAACACTCTTTGCAAGATTAGGCATTTGAACCCAAATAACAAGAAAAGTCCAAAACAATGTTTTTATTACGAAAAGGCTGTTGATAAATTTATTGAATTATATCATAAACATTTTGACGCCTTTTGACACCTAATATGGTAGTTTTAGGTGTCAATAGGCAGTTTTAGACCGAAAGTTGAGTTTTCAATTTTCGGTCTTTTTTTATGTTAATTTTGTTAAAAATTTTGACACCTAAATAGGGCTAATTTGACAACAAATATTTTTTAGAGTTAAAATTTGAAGAAAATTTATAAAATAAAAAACCTCATAAATGCCTATTTTATAAGGGTTTATGAGGTTTTTTTATCTGGAGCTGGTGACGGGAATCGGACCCGTGACCCCTGCCTTACCAAGGCAGTGCTCTACCGCTGAGCCACACCAGCATAAGCCTAAAAATAGGCGAATATTTAGTTAAAATTTTAGCACAATTTTATTTTACCAAGGCAGTGCTCTACCGCTGAGCCACACCAGCATAAGCCTAAAAATAGGCGAATATTTAGTTAAAATTTTAGCACAATTTTATTTTACCAATGCGGTGCTCTACCACTGAGCCACATTAGCACGAGTGATTTTTTGCCGTTTTTTGAGCAACTGAAATCGTGCATTTTTAAATTACCAAGGACGTGCTCTACCACTGAGCCACATTAGCAAATTTGATATGAAAATTTATATCACACATTTTATGTTTTGTCAAAGCTTATTATTGTGGTTATGGAACAAAACAACATGATGGTTGTTTGATTTTTTAAAATTTTTATGATACTCTTTATTTGGGTAATATTATGGTTGAAATTTCTATTATAACTTGTGTTTACAACACTAAAAAAGAATATTTGCAGAAGTGTTTGGAATCTGTTTTTAAAAACACTTTTAAAAATTTTGAAGTAATTATGGTTGATGATGGTTCTACCACCAATTACGACGACATTGTTAAACAATTTGATGTTAAGTATTACAAAACAAAAAACCAAGGGCTTTTAAGTGCAAGGATGTTTGGGTTTGGAAAGGCAAATGGAAAGTATGTTTATTTTGTGGATTCTGATGACTTGATTAGTTTTAACTATTTGGAACCAATGTTAAAAAAAGCAAAAAAAGAAAAATGCGACATTGTTTTTAATGACTGGGCTAGTTATGCGGGATCTAATATTTTTTTGATAAAATATGACCCAATTTTAAAAAGCAATTTTTGCTTTAAAGACCAGAATGTTTTGCCTTTTTATTTTTCTAAGGAGGGAAAATTTCACTCTTACTATGTTGTTTGGAATAAATTATACAAGCATAGTTTGTTAAAAAAGGCCTTTGAAAAAATTAAAAAACTTAATTTGAACAACCTTGTTTATTGTGAAGATGTGCTACTTAACTTTTATGCGCACCTTTTTGCAAAAAAAGTGTGCAACGTGCATTGTGGGCTATACTTTTATAGAATTCACGAGGGGCAAGAAACCAACACAAAAACACAAGCCCAACTAGAAAGACAAATAAAAGCTGCTAGTTTTGTTTTTAAAACCATAGAAAACGAAATTTCTAAAACAAAAATTTATGAGAATATTAAAGAAAATTTTTTAAATTGGAAAAACTTTTTATCTTACAACCAAAACACAATTGCAAAGTCAAACAAATTTTATAATTTAAAGCAGACGATACTTGACGAATACCAGACAAAAATTAAAAGACCAAAACTAAGTGCTTTGATTTCTTATCAGCAACCTCTTCCGATTAATGCTTTTGAAGTTTTTGAGGTTTTAGAAAAAGCCTATTTGGCTTGTGACAAGAAAAAACCTGCTAGAATTTTTTGCAAAAAAAATTCTTTACTTTGGGTTCAAGCTAAAGAAAGTGAAAAACATTTAAACAATTTTAACATTGTGTTTGAGAAAAATAAGAAAAATGCAGAGTTTTTGATTAAAGAAAAAACTGGGATAATTAGAAAAATTATAAATTTAACGCCGGTTTCGTTTATTGGTCAACTTGTGTTTCCAAAAGGAAGTAACATGAGGCTTGCGCTAAAAAGAAAACTTATGGGCACAAAAAAATAATGTTTTTGCAACTTAAAATGTATATTTTAGGCCAGAGGCAAAATTTTTGCTCTGGTTTTTTATTGTTACTTTTGCATATTGACAAGCGGTGTGTTAGGTGTTAATATTTTTACATAGGAAAAAACAAATGGCAAAAATTATTTTCTTTTTAAGGCGAAAAATTTAATATCTTTTACTAAATTATTTTTTATTAAAATAATATTTTATTTTTTGCTATAAGGAGAAAAAAATGAGCACAATAACTTCAAATTTAAAAAATTTTGGTGATTATATATTACAAAAAACATTAGAAGATTTAAAACAAAAAGGCGTAACCTTTGTTATGTCGGCTTTTTATCCACAACGTGGTGGGGTTTTGCAGGATTACACAAAGATTGGCGGAAAGGCGGTTATTTCCGGCGGGCTAAATGGTCAACAACTTTTTAAAACAATTCCGCAATATGGGTTGCCTTTTGAAACAACTGGAATTGAAGAAACGCCTAATAACTTAATAAGAATTGTTCAAGCATTGCCAAAAGATATTAGTGGCAAAATTGCTGTGTTTGTGGAGGCTCCACTGCATGACTACTGGGGCAAGGCTATTTATAAACACTTGCCTAATGCAGAGATTGTGGGATCAAACGAACAAAATTTGAGAAGTTACTTTGAAGAAAAAATGAATCTTGTTTCTATTCTTAAAAAGGCAGGGCTTTCCAAATACATTATTCCGCAAGAAATTGTTCACTTTCCGGAAGCAAAGGGGCAACTTGAATATTTGTATGAAAAATACAAAAGCCAAGATGGAAAAATTGTTATTCAAGCTTGTGGGCCTGGCATAAGCGAAAGTGGTGGCGGATACAGCACAAAAATTATAAGATCATTGGAAGAATTGCAACAGGTTTGCAAAAACCAAACGTCTGGTTTTTCTAAGATTGCAAAATTTATTGATGGTTACAACAGTAATGTTTCCTTTTGCGTGGGCAATTTGCTTGCTAACAAATCTGGTTTGGGGGCTGCTAAATGCTCTTTAACAAAGTGTGATAGTTGCTACTCTGCTAAAACCTTGGAT
Source organism: Clostridia bacterium (assembly GCA_045598865.1). GTDB lineage: Bacteria > Bacillota > Clostridia > Christensenellales > UBA1242 > UBA7862. Next base: position 7,486 of record JAZRVA010000011.1, read on the forward strand.
TCTTTGCTAGAACAAGGCAAAGAACTTGGATTAAAAGAAAATAATGTTTTTAGCATAACTATTCCCGGCACATTGAAGGTGGTGGGCGACAAAAACCTTACATACAACTCTACGAGCGGTGTTGGAAACATAATAAACCACCATTTTGATTTGGCAACAAGCAGAAGTGTTTTGGAAATTGGGGACAAGCTTGGCACGTTACTTGGATTGTGTGGAAAGGTTGGACTTTCGGGTGTGGATTTGATAATAACTAAGAGTGGTCAAGTTTTTATTAACGAAATAAATGATAGACAACAAGGAACAACCGAAATTTCTAGCTTAAACTGCGAAAATAACAATATTCCTGGCATACACCATATTTCTTTTTTGCAAAACTATGGCAACATGAACGACCCATGTTTGAATTTATACATGGCTCATTTAAAAAAATGTTCTCACGAAATTTTTGAAGAAACAGCAAAAGTAACTAGCCCATTTTACATAAAAATTGCTGGGAAGGAACAGGGGGCAACTTCAAAAATAGACATATCTTCTGGTTTTTACAATGTTGAAAAGCAAGGCGAAGGATGGGCATGGAACTTTGACAAAAAGCAGGAAGCAAATTTGGAGCCACAAAACATTGAAAGCGGAAAAATGATTTTGGAACTTACAGGAATTGATTTAAGTGTGGGGCAAGACGTTCCGGAGGGGACGCAAATTGGGAGAATTTGTGGTTTAGCAAGCACTGGCACAGAGCCTTTTGTTATAAACAATAAAGGTGAATCTGTTTTAAACGAATCTTGGATACCTGTTGTAAAAAGTTTTTATGAGCAAACACTAAACAATGACCAGGTTGAAAACCAGAACGAGATTACAGCTATACAGCCTAAAACATATGAAGAATAAATTTGTTATGTTGAACAAAAAAACACTTTTTTAAACAAAGTGTTTTTTTATTGTTTTGAAAGATAATTTTAATGTGTTTTTGATGTCTTGTTTTTTAAGATAATATGGCACCTTTAATATTTTTAATATCTTTTAAGTTAATTATGTGGGCAAGTTCGCTGCCCTCGTCACAGATGTGGGTTTTTGAAAATCTAAAAATAATTGCATCACAAGGCGAGGCAACTTGGGTTACTTGCTTTGACAAATTGCCCGGTATTAAGGAGAAAATATTTTCTCCCTTTTTTACTATGTCATTTAATTTTTTGTTAAAAGTTACTATTCCGCCAGTTGGGGCACAAATTTTTGTTATTTTTTCAAAATAGGTTAAATTTTCAGGGCAAGAAATATCACCTTTTATCATTTTTAAATATTTGAATATGTTTAATATTCCATCAAAAACTTGGTTAGTTTTTTCTGTGTTTATATCATCATGGGAACCGCACTCTATAACAAAATTTGGGATATTTGCCTTGTATAATTGCACGTCAAATGTGTTTGCATATTCCTCCACCGGTTCGCAAAGATAATTATATTTTAAATTTAACAATTTTACATATTGTGCGTAGTTTAGTGTTGAAAAAATGGAATATGGCATGCTTGTCATTGCTGTGTGAAGGTCAAGAGCGAAGTCACACTTTTTGGCGATATCAAGCAGGGTGTTTGCAACTTTTGTGTTGAGGTCGGCAGAGGTTTTGCCAAAGCATCTGTTAAAATCTTTGCCGTCAATACTGCTAAACTTTCCAACCGTGTATGTATATGCCTTTTGCTTCCAAGAAATTGGGTTTGCGTATGGAACAAATATCACCTTGCCTGAAACTAAATTTTCTTTTAAATAATCAAAAAGTTTTTTTATTATTGGAAGGGTTACTTCTCCCCCATGGGTTCCGCCTTGAATGTATATGGTTTTTCCACTTTTTCCACTATCTATTGTGAATTTTGTTAAAATTAGTTCTTCACCCACCGCTGAGACCCCAACTGAAAATTTTTCTTTTAAAACTTTGTTGCTCACTTTGCTACCTCTGGGTGCTATTTTAACATTTTTTTTATAAAATCTCAAGTTATAATTGTTATAAAACATGCATTAAAAGATTTTGTATTTTTTAAAACTCTGTTATAATTTTAATAGGGAAGTTTTTAATGGGTAATAAATTTTTTGTGTATAGTTTTAGTGTTAAAGAACAAAAAACGGCAAACACAGATTTTTACAAGTTAGAATTAAAACTTTGCAACAAACAAGGGGATTCTTGTTTGTTTTCCTCTGCCTTAATGGAAAAACAAAATTTTGAAGAGTACAAATCAAACATTTTAAAGGTTTTAGATGCTGAAAACAAACTTGATGCAATTTACAAGCCTTTGCCAATTTTTTTTAATATTGTTGGAGATAGTGACCAGAACAACAGGGTTTCTGCTTTGGAAGGAACAGCTGCAATGATTACAAAGAACGACGTTGTTTTTTACTAAGAATTTTAAAAATTTTTAATAAATAAAAGTTTTATAAAAAAGCCATTTTAAAAAATGGCTTTTTTGTTTAATCTTTTTTTTGTTTTTTCAACCTGATGTCGCTATTTTCAATTTTAATCATAAGCGAATTTGCTTTGTTGCTTAATCGGCTAAAAGTTCTTTCGCCATATTTATCTAATACTTGCATTGGCAAAAGGTTTGTGGATATTATTGTGGACAAATTTTTTATTGTTCTTTCGTTTATTAAACTATAAAAATATTGTTCCCCATTTTTTGAAATTGGTTCTGAACCAAAATCGTCTATAATCAAAACATCACAATTTAAAACACCTTCTAAAATTGCCATTTTGTTTTCTTGAAATGAATTTTGATACTTTAAAAACAAATTATTAAGTGCAAAGGCGGTGTAATAATTTACCACCAAATTTTTGTTTACAAGGTTGTTGCAGATACACTCTAAAAGATATGTTTTGCCCACACCGGTGTTGCCACTTATCAAAATGTTTTTAATTGCACTTTTGTTTGCCTTTTCACACCAAAGATTCATGGTGTTAAAAACTTGTTTTTGCTTTTCCTTGTTTTCAAAAAGGTCAAAATTAGCATTTTCAAAAGTATGAGTTCTATCTATAAAAGCACCTATACTTTTTATGCATTCTTCGTTAAAAAGTTTATAAAAACAACTACAATACACGCCATTTACAATTCCGGTGTCACCGCATTTTGGGCAGTTATATTTTGGCACTAGGTCGTTTAATGTGAGCCCAAAAGATTTTAAAATTTTTTGCATTTGAGCATTTGTTTTGGTTAATTCTGCTTCTATTTTAGAAAAATCCTTATTTTCTATTTCTAGTTTAACCTTTTCTATTTGAAGCTGTTTGTTATGTGCATACAAAGTTTTAAAATCTTGGTTGCTTTGCGCCAAAGACAAATTAGAGTTTGTTTTCAACTCGTTTTGTGTTTTAATTTGTTTAATTTGATTTAAAACTTTTTGTTTTAATTGATTATTGTTCATTTTACTTTTTCTTTTATAGTGAAATTTGGTCTAAATCGTCAAACAAGGCATTTACTTCCTCTTCGGTGTAACTTCTGCCAACAAAGGCCTTCTTTTCGGCAGTTGCAATATTTTCTGCCTTAAACTTTTTAATGTCTTGCAGGGTTGTGAGTTTGTTATCATACCAATTGGTTAAAATGGCGTTTGCATATTGCAGGGCATTATTTTTGTTTTTGGCTAGTTCTATTGCGTAACTTATAATTTCATCTGAAAATTTATAAGAATACGTCCATGTTCTATAAAACGACCTATCAAAACTATTAACTCTCCTTTCTATGCCAAGGGCCGCCAAGTATTCTTTTATTTTTTTGTCAACAGCAACAATTTCACCCAAATGGTTGTTTATGGAGTTTGTTGTGGTTAGGCCTAATTTATTGAACTTTGCAATAACCAAATCCATTCCGTCTAAGGTTCTTACATTTGTTTTGAAGCAGAAATTTGCAATTTGCAAAATGGATTGTTCGTTAAAACCTTTGTTAAGCCATGGCAAGATGTATGTGTCCACCTCGCTATCAACAGATTCGTAGTAAAGGCCAAGAGCCTTATTAACATCTTTGGCAATTTTAATTAAGGCAACTTTGTTCTCTTCATACTCCTCAATTTCGGCATAACTTAGAAGTTTTAGTTCGTAATATTTTGTTAACAATTTATCCAAAGTTTCAAAACCAAAGTTTTTGGTTTTTGTGGAAACTTTTTTGGCAACAAGCAAGATATTGTTTACTGCAAAGCCGTAAGATTTAGTCCACTTTTCAAACATTTGTTGGTGCTCTATTGACAAATTACCCTTAAATTTTAACAACTTTGCAACCTTGCTAACGTCAGAGGTTAGAAGCGTTAAACCCTCTATTTTTTCTTCTATTTTTTCGGCCGTTCTTATGCCCTCGTCTGCCCAGATTTTAGCAACTGTTAAAATATAATTACAATTTATGTTTTTGCCTTTTTTATCGGTGCAATATTTTACAATCATAATAAAATCTTCTGGCAAAAAATTATAGGTTTCTACAAAATCTATATATTTGTAATACTCGTTTGGGTTTATTTGTCTTTCGGAAATTGTGGCCTGAAGTTGTGCAACAAAAGTGGCATATTTTTTTGAATCTATTTTTTTTAGATTTATAATATTATCTCTGGTTGGCAAAAATCTGATTTCTATTGGGTTTGTTTCTAAAACCTGCACCAAGTTTTGATCCTGCCAATAAAGGAAGGCACTGATTATGTCTTCACGGCTTAAATTTAAAACTTTTTCAAAATTTTCTATTGTGTTGTCATATTCTGCACTGTTTTGGCATTTTAACAGCCCAAAAAGATACACTTTTAAACAATTTTCAGGAGCATAAGGCAAATAATCGTTTAAAAAATTAACATCAATACTAATTGTAGATTGATTTACTGCCTTGTTAGAATACTTACAAAAAGCCACGAAAACAAACCTCCTTAGAATAGAAAATATTTTATCAAAATTAATTTTAATCTTCAAGGTTTTGCCATAAAGTTTTTTTGATTTATAACTATTGCACACAAAAAAATCGCATTTAATTGTATGCGATTTTTTATTGTGTTTTTATTTTTTTAGTGCTATTTTGTTGTTACAAAAACTATTCTCTATCTAAACTCAAAACAAAAAAATATTGTTTTTTCTCTGTTTTATACTTTTCGATTAATTGCTTTTTTATTTGTTCTAATGTTATTTTGCTATCAAATGGAATAACAACATCAAAAATAATGTTTGTGTGTGTTTTACCCGGAACTAGCCTAAAATCGTGAAAACTTATGTTTTCGTCTATATTTTTTAAAATCAAGCCAACTTTTTGTTTGTTTAAATTTACTTCTTCGTTATCAACTTCGATTGGATCCATATGAATAGACAAAATTATGTTGTGTTTTTCTTTAAAATCCTTTTCGATATTATCTATTATGTCATGCGAAACCATAATGTTTGTTTTGGAAGAAACTTCGGCGTGAACCGTTGCAAAATATGTGTTTGGGCCATAAGAGTGAATTAAAAAATCATGTATGCCTTCAATGCCTTTGTAAGACAAAATCTCTTGTTTTAGGTTGTTTACAAAATCTTTTTCTGGCATTTGCCCTAAAAGTGGGTTTATTGTTTCCCTCATTAAATTAAAACTGCTGTAAATTATAAACACAGAAACAAGCAATCCAAACAAGCCATCTATGCTAAAACCAATATTGCCGAATATGTGAATAAGTATGGTTGACAACAGAACTGCCGATGTGGAAATAACATCGTTTCTGCTATCTTGGCTGCTTGCTTCAAGCGCCTTGCTGTTTATGCTTTTGGCAAAATCTTTATAAAGAAACATTTGAAAAATTTTGGTTAGAATAGAAAGAGTTAAAACAACATAAGTGGCCACGGTTACTGTGGTTGGTGAAAAATAAATTAATTTTTCTATTGATGATTTTGCAAGTAAAACCCCAATTGATGTTACCAAAACAGCCACAATAAGGGCCATTATTTGCTCATATCTTGCATGGCCAAAAGGGTGCTCGCTGTCGGCTGGTTTTGAAGACATTTTAAAACCGAAAATAACAATAACATTGTTACCAACATCAGACAAGTTGTTTATTGCGTCTGCAATTATTGTTATGCTGGAACCTATTATACCCACCAAAATTTTACCCAAAAACAAAATTAAATTTGAGATTATTCCAAAAATTCCCGCAACAAGGCCATATTTTAACCTTACCTCACCTTTTGAGGTTTGATTATAATTTTTGATAAAAAGTTTTTTTATTGCCTTAATCATTTTTTTGTGTTTCACCAATCCTCTTTAATATATTTGCTATTTTGTTTTATATCATCATAAAAATCACAATACTTTTGTTTATATTTTTGAGTTTCTGTTGTTTTTTGCCCTTGTTCAAAATCTTGCGCTTCGAAAGATTCTGTGTCTTGATTTTCTGCAATTTTAAGTAAATCTAATTTATTCAATGTTCTTAAATCTCCTTATTAAACCAACTAGGCAAAAGCTTAAACTCCATGTTCTGCAAATAATTTAATGTGCCAGGGAGTTTTTCAAATTTAATATAATAACAAAAAAGTTTTTGCGTTTTTTCATTAAACTTTTTGTTAACTTCTTTGTTGCCGTATTTATCATCGCCCAAAATAGGGTTTTTTAGGTGTGCAAGCTGGGCTCTAATTTGGTGAGTTCTGCCCGTTATTAGTTTGCAATCTACTACGCTGGTTTTGTTCCCATGCTTGATTGTTTTATATTGGGTTTGAATTTTTTTGCAGCCTGGTTTAAATTCCTCATAAATAGTGACTGTTGAATTTTTGCTATCTTTAAACAAAAAGTTTTCCACAATTTCGCCCCCAAAAGTGGAATCTCCCACAACTTCACACAAGTATTTTTTTGTTATTTTTTTATTTTTAAATGCCTCCAATAATTCTTGTTCCGCAGTTGTGTTTTTTGCCATTATCACCAAACCGCTTGTGCCTTTATCTATTCTATGCACTGCAATACTGCCCTTTATTTGACCTTCTAGACCTTGCTCGCCTGTAACTTCTATTCCCGCATATTTATTAACAACTATTATATTGTTATCTTCATAAAAAATGTTAAATTTTTGTGATTTTTCAATTGGAGAGGCTATAAAAAAAACAATTTCTTGCCCAGCAAAAACTTGGCAATCATTTGATTGCCTTTTGTTTTCTACTTTAACATCTTTATTTTTAAAAAGTTGCTTTACTTGGCTTGATTTTAGGCCAAATTCATACAAAAACTGAGATAATTTTGCACTTTTTTGTGCATTAATTTGATATTTATTCATAAAAACTTCTATTAAAAATTAAAGTAAGTTTGGGGCTTATTAAAACAAGTCTGGTTCGTCGTAGCCGTAGTTAAATTTTTGTGGGTTTTTGTTTTGATACTCGCAGAAATAATAAAGTATGCCATTTTCGTAAACAGGGTCGCTAGTTTTTGTTAAAACCCAATTTGAATCTTCATCTAAATTAGGAAAAAACTTGTCGGCAGGTTTTTCACTTTCAATTTTCGTTATAAATGCCTTGTTGCAATAAGGCAACATTTGCGAATAAACATATGCCCCGCCAATAACAAAAACATTGTTTGTGTCATAAATGGCAATTTTTTCAAAAAGGTCTTTTAGGTTATTAACAACAATTACACCTTCTTTTTTAAATTTTGGATTGTCGCTGATACAAATGTTTATTCTGTTTTTGAGTGGGTTGCCCTTTGGAAAGGAGGCAAGGGTTCTATCGCCCATAACAACAATCTTGTTTGTGGTTTTAGATTTAAAATAATCCATATCCCCTTTTAGATTATAAAGAAGGCCGTTTTTTGAGCCTATGCCCCAGTTTTTGTCTACTGCTACAATTAAGTTCATATACAAAACTCCTTTTTAAATTGCAACTTCAATTTTGCCAATTGGTGGGTGGTATTCATAATTTTCCAGTTGAAAACTATCAATTGTAAAATCATAAAAATCTTTAACGTTTTTATCTATTTTAAGTTTTGGTGCTGGGAGAGGTTTTCTTTTTAACATTTCTTCAACAAGAGGAATATGTCTGTCGTAAATATGGGCGTCTGCAATAACGTGCACAAGTTCGCCCACTTCCAAGTTACAAGCCTGTGCAAACATGTGAACAAGCACTGCATATTGGCAAATGTTCCAGTTGTTTGCAGTTAGCATGTCTTGCGACCTTTGGTTTAAAATTGCATTTAGTTTATTGCCTGTTACATTAAAAGTCATGCTATATGCACAAGGATACAAATTCATCTCATGTAAATCCTGGAAAGTATAAATATTTGTTAAAATTCTTCTTGACAGTGGGTTGTTTTTAAGGTCAAACAAAACCCTATCCACTTGGTCAAATTCGCCTTCTTTGTATTTATGCTTTACACCTAGTTGATAACCATAAGCCTTACCAATAGTTCCGTCCTCACCTGCCCAACTATCCCAAATATGGCTGTGCAAATCTGCTATTTTATTTGATTTTTTTTGCCAAATCCACAAAATTTCATCAACACAATTTTTAAAAGCTGTTTTTCTTAAAGTCATTATTGGAAACTCTTTTGACAGGTCATACCTGTTAACAATACAAAAAGATTTTTTGGTGTGAGCCTCTGTGCCATCTGCCCATTTTGGTCTCACTGGACCAGTAGTATCCCATATTCCTTCATTTAAAATTTTCTTGCAATTTTGAATAAAAACTTCATCTGCATAACTCATACTAAAAAACTCCTTTAATTTTTATTTATTGTATAAAATTTATAAACAAATTCAAAACAAAAAGTGAACAAAAAAAGAGTAATACTTACTCTTTTTTAAAATATATGTTTTGAAGTTCACAAAAAATTTTTTGTTGATTTCTTTTTAGTTCCAATTCAATGTCTAAACCAGAAAAGAATATTAAATGAATTGTTTTATTTTGTAAAATTATTTTTTCTATTTTATTTACAAACCATGTTATTCCAGCATCTTGTCCTTTGAGCGTATATATTAAATCCTTCGTAAACAAATAATTTTTTTGTAATATATTTACTTGCCAGTTTTCACAATCTTCCATTTTTTACCTTTCCTACAAATTATACTACAAGCAAAATATTTCCTAGTCAACATTTTAAGCAAAATTTTTCCTAAAATAATTATATGAAACAAAATTTTTCTCAAATTTTAAAAGAATTAAGAACGCAAGCAAATTTATCTCAGAAACAATTGTCAGATAAAATTGGCTGTTCACCAAGAATAATATGTTATTGGGAACTAGGCAGTAGCGAGCCTACGGCCAGTTATATTATTGCTTTGGCAAAATACTTTGGCGTTTCCACGGATTATTTACTAGGATTAGAAGATTAAATAAAAATTTTATCTTTGGGCACTTCAAAAATATTAAAACAAAAAAAAAGAACTTGTTTTCACAAGTTCTTTTTTTTCTTAATTAAAATATATAAAGTTTTTAATTAAATTGCTTTATAGGTTGTTCTAATTCCAGGACCCATTGTTGAACTAATGGAAATTCCCTTTAAGTAAACACCTTTTGCAGCTGCTGGTTTTGATTTTACAATTGCAGACATAATTGCATCGTAGTTTTCGCACAATTTGTCAACACCAAAACTTGCTTTACCAATTCCAACGTGAATAATGTTTGCTTTGTCTAGTCTATATTCAACTTTACCAGCTTTAACATCTTTAATTGCTTTTGCAATGTCCATTGTAACTGTTCCGCTTTTTGGATTTGGCATTAAACCTTTTGGTCCCAAAACTTTTGCAACACGGCCAACAAAACCCATCATATCTGGGGTTGTTATGCAAACATCAAAGTCTAACCAACCGCCTTGAATTTTTGCAATAACTTCTTCTGCGCCAACAACATCTGCACCAAGTTTTGTTGCTTCGTCAGCTTTATCACCTTTGGCAATAACCAAAACTCTTTTGTCTTTACCTGTTCCAGCAGGCAAAACAACTGTGCCTCTAACTTGTTGATCTGCGTTTTTGCCATCAACACCAAGTTTAACGTGAAGTTCAACACTTTCATCAAACTTTGCTTTGGCTGTTTTTATTAAAAGCTCAAAAGCTTCTTTTGGCTCGTAAGTTTTTGTTTTATCAACAAGAGCACTAACTTCTTTATATCTTTTTCCTTCCATTTTCAAAGTTCCTCCTCTTGTTAATCCACAACTTCAACACCCATGCTTCTTGCAGCACCAGCTATCATAGACATAGCACTTTCCAAGGAAGCAGCATTAAGGTCTGGCATTTTAAGTTCTGCTATTTCCTTAATTTGAGCTTTTGTGATTTTTGCGACTTTTTGTTTGTTTGGAGTAGCACTTGCTTTTTCAATTCCACAAGCCTTTTTAATTAAAACTGCTGCTGGTGGAGTTTTTAAAACAAAAGTAAATGACCTATCCTCCATAATTGTGATAACGCATGGGATAACAAGCCCTGCTTTATCTGCTGTTTTGTCATTAAACTCTTTTGTGAACGCGGCAATGTTTATTCCGTGAGGGCCAAGTGTTGATCCAACTGGTGGTCCTGGGGTGGCTTTGCCGGCTGGTAGTTGCAATTTTACAACTGCCGCAACTTTTTTCTCTGCCATTTTTTCCTCCTGCCCATTTTCCTTTATTTTGGGCAAATGTGGTTTTTACCGAGTGCATTGCAAAAAATTTACACTCTCCCACAAGCAAAACGTTTGTTAGCAATTCAAACATTTTGCTTTATATAATAATTCTTTTTTTAAAAGAAGTATTACCAAATTAAACTTTTCTGATTTGAGAAAATTCCAAATCAACTGGTGTTTCTCGGCCAAACATTTCAACATTAACTTTACATTTTTTATTGCCGCTATCAACACTTAACACAGTTCCAATAAAACTGTTAAGTGGACCGTCTATAACCTCAACTTTGTCGTTTGGTTTTAAGTCTATGTTAACAACAATTTTCTCTAAGTGAAGTTTTCTTATTTCTTCCTGAGTTAAGGCAAGTGGTCTGCCCTTTGGGCCAACAAAACCTGTTATACCTCTTGTTCTTGTAATATTGTGCCACAAATCGTCACCATACTTCATTTTTACAAGAAGGTAACAAGGCATAAGTTTTCTGCTTATTAATTTTTTCTTGCCGTTTCTTTCCTCGATAGTTTCTTCCATTGGAATTATAATGTCAAAAATTCTATCTTCAAGGTTATATTTTTTTACAACAACTTCAAGGTTTGTTTTTGCAACTTGCTCATACCCAGAAAATGTGTGCAACACATACCATTTTGTTTCCAATTCTTCTTCCATTTGCTTCTCCAATAACGATTAATGTTTAAGACATAAAAATATTGTATAACAAGCCAAGCAGCCAATCTATTCCAAACAAAACCACTGTGAACAAAACTGTTACCAAAATAACAACGCCTGTTTTTTTAACAACAGTTGCAAAACTTGGCCATGTAACTTTTTTAAGTTCACTCCAAGCTTCTTTTAGTTTCTTAAATAGTCCTGGTTTTTTTTCTTTTTTCTCTTTCTTGTCTTTCAAGGCCTGTTTTTTGTTTTTTGCCTCTTGTTTTGCAAGAGCTTTTTGCTCTTTTTTAGAAAGTGGCTTTTGCTCTGCTGGTTCTTCTACAACAACAGGAGTGTTTTCAACTTTTTTGCTTGGTTGAAAATTTTTTGATTTGTTTTTCTTAGCTTTATTTTTAGCCATTTAACCCTCCAAATTTTTAAAAAACCTTACTTTGTTTCTTTGTGAACAGTGTGTTTTTTGCAGAATTTACAATATTTTTTCATTTCTACTCTGTCTGGATCGTTCTTTTTGTTTTTGTAAGAATCGTAATTTCTTTGTTTGCATTCTGTGCATGCAAGAGTAATTCTGTCTCTCATAATAATTACCTTTTTATCAAAAAATTAACACCCCAAAAAAGGATGTTAATTTTATATATCACAATTTATATTAAAAGTCAATAACTATTTGCCTTGTTTTTTATGTTTAAACCACACAAATTTTTATTGTTCTGGATTGTTTGCAAGGGTTGATATTTGCTCTGCTGTAAGAAGTGGGGCGTATTCTTCTCTATCTGTCATTTTATTCTGGTCGTTAAAAGCTTTTAAGCATTGAGATGCCCATTGTTTATACATATATGGTGACGTTGGTGAACCCGCTGACGATGGACCCGTGCTATACGCCATTCCATCAAAGAAAGTAGGTTTTTCTACGTCTTTAAAAAAATCTTCACTTTCTTTATAAAAACCACCTTTGCTTCCATACCTTGCAAGAGCTGTTAAAACAACATCTTCATATCCATCTGGATTATTGTGGGAACAATCAAATCTATCTTTAAACCCTGGTGTTGATTGCAAAAAGTTTGGTTCATTTGAATTTGTATAAACGTTTCTTCCATAAGCGTCCTTATGACCTGGATAGACTGGAATAATAACATATTGGCCAATCTCGCCTGTCATTGGATCTTTAAACTGAGCGTATATATCTATTGGTCTGTTTGGTTTTGGAACAGCAACACCCAAGTTTTTGCCATTTTCATCCCTACACACAACAGCATAAATTCTAAACGCCACAGGAACAGGCCTTGGGTTTCTACCTGGCAAGGTTTCATAATATCCTTCTTTAACAGTAAAGTCACCAATGGAACGCACGTCAGAGTTTTTCATAACCTTTTTTAATCTATTATAAGTTGCATCGTTTAATTTTAAGTTTCTATTTATATTTACCATAACAATACACTTCCTGTTTAAAATTTAGCATATATTTTTTGTTTTGTAAATAGCCATTTTTTTATTTTTGCAAATTGACCAGTTTTACAGAACTATTTTATGCTTGATTGTTTTGATCCTGTGAGGGTGTAACAATAGTTCCCAGCTCAATCGCATCTGTAAGATTATTTGTAGGTAGCGTTGCAACGGTATCAACAGGGGCATTGTTTTTATAATCTTCTCTGGCAACAACTATATTGTCGTCTTGTGAACCAGTTGGAGTCGCGTTTGCGAAATTTACTATTGGGCTCTCTGAAACTTGTCTTACCGCTGTAAGATTACTTTCATTAACATCTTCTATAACAGGTTCTTTACTGCCAGCCTCTTCTCTTTTATTTACAACAACGCCTGTTTGGTTCCTTTGGTTTTCTATATTTATTACTATTCTATGAACTGGGCTTTCAACTATTGGCTCCAAAACAGGACTTTCTTGTTTTGGTTGTTTGTTTGCATAAAGGTTGTTAATCGTTAACCAATGGAAATCATCTTTTTTCTTTTTCTTCTTTGCTGGGGCCGCACTGAGTTTTGTGGCTTTTGGATTGGCGGCGGCTGCCTTTTTAACAGGGGCAGCTTTCTTTTTTAATTTTGGCTTTGAGGCTTTTTTTGGTTTTAATGTTTGTTGTTTTGGTGCACTCTTTGCAGGAACAACCTTTACAACTTGTGGTTTTTCCTGTGTTTTTTCCAAAATTTGTTTTATTTTTTCTTCTTTATTCTCGGCTTTTTCTTGTTTTTGAAGTTTTTGTTTTAAAATTGGTTTTTCAAGAACACGTTTCTTTGGTGTCTCACCTTTAACTTTGTTCAAAAACTTCTCAACCTCTGTTTGTTTTTCTTCGTTAGATTTTTCTGGCGTTTCGGTTTCTTGTTTTTCTTCGTTGGTTTCTTTTTTAATAGTTGCCTTTGCTTGCATAGAATCAAACAAGTAGTTGTTTTTCTGCAAATTTCTTGTTTCTTTATATTCTTTGGTTGCGCTTTCAACAACTTTGTAAACAAATGTTTCTTCTATGTTTTGTGTTGCCTTTTTAAGGTCTTCTTTTATATTCTCATTTCTAACATTTAAAACGGCAATATATGCCTTTTTTATTTCTGGCTTTTGTTTATCTTCCTCTGTGGTAACAACATCTAATGAAGAAAGCAAGATTTCGTTTATAGACTTATTATATTTTTCGGTTTTTTCTATTTCAAAAACTGCGGGTCTATCTTTTAACCTTTCAACAAATTCGTGCAAAACCTTTTTGCCATATTCTCCGCTTTCTTTTAAAATGGTAACCATTTTGTCAAAAGCTTGTTTTTCGTTTAAACTGCTGGTTTTTTTGAGTTCTTTTGAAAGCAGGGTTAAATAAACCTTTCTGGTTAAAATGTTACTAAATTGATAAATATTTGTATCTTTTTCATTATCAACAGCAGTTTGTTTTATGTTGTAATTTCTAAAAATTACCTCTTGTGGTATTTGTTCAAGTTCGCAAGAAATTGCATCTATTGGCTCTTCATAAATTTCTAGATAACCATTGGCTTCTCGCCTTACGGTTTCTACAACGTATAAAACAACTTCTTTTTTTGTGATTTTTAAATTAAAAAACAAGTCGCCAAAAATTGGAATTGTGCCACGTGTTTCAAAAATTGTTTCATCTTTTTTATATTGCGTGTTGAAAATAATTTTTGGCATGGAGAGAAGTTCTTCTCTTAAGTCTGGCACAATAATTTAATTGCCAAAATTATCATAACTACCTAACCTAGCATTGTCTATAATATCTCTGCTTTGCTCATTTCGGCAGCTTTTTATGGCATCATCGTCGTTATATATATCTTCGCCGTTTTTTCTAAAATAAACTTTGTCGTTGGAGTCTTCCATTTTCTAGCACTCCTTTTTATACTTAAAATTTTAGCATTTTTTAGCATGATTTACAATTTTTTAAGAAAGATTTTCCAATTTTTTTCGCTGGTCTTCCAGTTGAAGAGCAGAAATTAACTCGTCTATATTCCCGTTCATAAAATCTAGCAGATTGTAAGACGAAAACCCAATGCGGTGATCTGTCATTCTGCCTTGTGGAAAATTGTATGTTCTAATGCGTTCACTTCTATCACCTGTTCCAACTTGGGCTTTACGATTATCGGCATATTCCTTATTCTTTTGCCCTTGGTAATAATCATAGAGTTTTGCCTTTAAAATCATCATGGCTTTTTCTCTATTTTTAAGTTGGCTTCTTTCATCCTGACAAGTAACAACTATGCCGGTTGGCAAGTGGGTCATTCTTATTGCTGAATCTGTTTTGTTAATATGCTGGCCACCTGCACCACTGCTTCTATATGTGTCCACACGCAAATCTTTATCTAAAATTTCAAACTCAACCTCTTCAAGCTCCGGCAAAACCGCAACGGTAACTGTGGAGGTGTGAACTCTGCCTTGGCTTTCTGTTTCTGGCACTCTTTGAACACGATGAACACCGCTTTCAAACTTTAATTTGCTGTATGCCCCTAGACCACAAATAGAAAAAACAACTTCCTTTATCCCACCTAGTTCCATTTCGTTGATATCAAGTATTTCAGTTTTAAAATGATGTTTCTCCGCAAACATCATATACATTCTCATAAGTTCACTGGCAAAAAGTGCGGCCTCATCTCCGCCTGCACCGGCACGTATTTCCACTATTACGTTTTTATCATCATTTTCATCTTTTGGTAAAAGCAAAATTTTTAAATTGTCTTCAATTTGCTTTTTGTTGTTGTTTAAAGCTTTAACATCTTCTTCTAAAAGAGTTTTTAGCTCTTCATCTTTTTCTTGTTGTAAAAGCTGCTTGTCTTCTTCTAACGAGTTTAAAACTTTTTTTAATTTTTCATATTCTTCAACAATAGGTGTTAAATCGCTATGCTCTTTTACAAGCTTTTTCCACAGTTTGTTATCTGCAATAACGGCAGGGTCAACCACCTTTTTTGTAAGTTCGTCATACTTTTGTTTTATTCCGTCTAATTTTTCTATCATTGCTATTCCCCTTGAATAGTTGCCAAGGCAACCCTTTGTATATTGCTGTAATCATTAAAAATTTTAACAAAAAACCCGTTTTTTTCTAGTATTTTTTTAACATTTTTTGCCTGTTTTATGCCAAATTCTAGCAAAAAAACACCGTTTTTTGTTAAAAAATCTCTGGCTTTTTGCGCTATTTTTTTGTAAAAATACAATCCATCTTCTTTGCCATCAAGTGCCAAAATTGGATCATACTTTTTAACGGAAACATCTAATTTTTGTATGTCTTTGGTTGGCACGTATGGTGGATTGCAAACTATTATATCAAAGGGCCCAAGATTTTTCAACCCACAAAAAAGGTTGGATTTGACAATTTTTACATTTTTTTGAAGCCCTAATTTTTTGGCATTTTTTTTGCAAACCCTTAACGCCTTGCCTGACACATCACTTAAAAAAATATTTGTTTTTTTTGAAGAACACTTTGCAATAGTTAGTCCAATTACGCCGCTGCCACAACAAAGGTCTAAAACTTTTATGTCCTCTTTTTTTATTTCTTTTGATTTTTGTATGGCCAATTCTACTAGAATTTCTGTTTCCTTTCTTGGCGCCAAAACGTGATTATTAACAAAAAATTCAAGGCCATAAAAATATGACTTTTTAAAAATCTTATTTAACGGTTTGCCTTTTACCCTTTGTTTTAACGTGTGCTGAATTTTTTTTGTTTGCTTAGAGGTTAAAGCTTTTTGTAAATACAACTTTTCCTTTTTTAAACCTGTTGACTCTTCTATTAAAAATACTTCTTCGTTTAAAGTATAATCTGGCAAAAGCATTAGTTTGTTTTTTACAATATTTTTAACGGCAATAAAGTTATTGTTTGATTTTTTACTAGTTTTTTTTTGCAATTTGTTTTTTCCTATTTTTTAATAAAATTTAAAACGTCTTTATAAGCTTGCTGCTTTATTGGTTCGTTTAAAATTTCATGCCTTGCGTTTTTATAAAGAATCATATTTGCATTAAGACCTAATTTTTTATAAAAATTAAACAACTTTAAAACAGATTTGCCCATACTTCCCACTGGGTCATCATTGCCGGAGATTATTAAAATTGGTTTTTCTTTGTTTATTTGTTGAAGTTGTTTTTTGTTATAAATTTTGTTAAAAGAATTGAAAAAATCCACATAAAATTTTGTGCTTAACACTTTGCCACAAAATCCATCTTTTTTGTATTTTTCCACTTCATTATTATCGGTGTTCAACCAACTGCCAGTTTTAACTTGCTTATCGTATGTGCCAAAGCTTAAAGCCGCCACCAATTTTGCAGGGGCGTTTTTACCTTTAAAAAGTTTTGTGATTTTTGCAACCAAATTACCTGCCACTATGTCTATTCTATTTTTCATAAGTGCGCTGCCGCAAATTATTGCCTTATCGTAAAATTTGCTTACTTCCAAATACCTTTGGCACAAAAACGAACCATAGCTATGCCCGAAAACATAGAGCGGAAGATTGTAATCTTTTTTTATTTTCTCAGACAAGAAAAGTTCATCTTTAATTGTATCTTCAAATATACTTGTGTTTAACTCGTATTTGCCGAGATTTTCTAAATTTTTACTTGTTTTGCCGTGCACACGGTGGTCATCTGCCACAACAATAAAACCCTTTTGGTTTAAAAACTTGGCAAAATTTTCATATCTTTTTGCGTGCTCTGCCATGCCGTGAAAAATTTGCACAACACCAATTGGTTTTTCAACTTTATCCCAAACATAAACGTAAATTTTATAGTTATCAAAACTATTAATAAACCCCTGTTTCATTATTTTTTACCTCTTTTCTTAAACATCTTTTAATTGCTGCTTTCCAACCCAAAATAAGAGTCTTTATTTCCTCTTGCTTTTTTGTTGGGGCAAAAACATTTTCTGTTTTAATTTTTTGTTTAACGTCGCCCAAATTTTTATATGCACCTGTTGCAAGGCCAGTCATGTAAACCGCGCCCAAGCATGTGCTTTCTAAATTGCTTTTGTAAAGTTTGGTTTGCAAAAGTTCTGCTTGAAATTGCATTAACTTGGAGTTAACACTTGCACCGCCATCTACATGCAATTCTTTTATTTTATTTTTGGTTTCTTTTTGCATTGTAATTAAAACGTCATATGTGCTAAAAGCCATACTCTCTAAAACAGCTCTTGCAATGTGTTGCTTTGTTGTTCCCCTGGTTAAGCCGCATATTATTGCACGGGCATTCATATCCCAATGAGGTGTTCCAAGCCCGGTAAATGCCGGCACTAAATAAACCTCACCACTAGACTCAACTTGATATGCAATATCTGTGAGTTCCTGAGGGCTTTTTGCAAGACCTAAATTGTCTATTGCCCAATCAACAGTGCTACCAGCGTTAAAAACACTGCCTTCTAGGGCATAACACATTTTTTCTTTTGTTTTAAAACCTATGGTGGTAAGCAAGCCCTTTTTGCTTTTAACAAACTTTTTGCCTGTGTTTAAAAGCATAAAGCAACCTGTTCCATATGTGTTTTTTGATGAGCCTTCATCAAAACAACCCTGGCCAAAAAGGGAGCTTTGCTGGTCTCCTATAAGGCCGGCAACTTTTATTGGTTCACCAAGCAGCAATGTTTGGCCAACAACTTCGTCATTGTTCACCACATTTGGTAAAATTTCTTTTGGAATACCAAAGAATTTAAGCAATTCGTCATCCCAAGCAAATGTTTTTATGTTAAACAACATTGTTCTGCTTGCATTTGTTACATCTGTTACAAAACTTTTGCCGTTTGTTAATCTATAAACTAAAAAAGATTCTATTGTGCCCACCTTTAAGGTGCCTGATTTTAAGGCGTCTTTTACCTTTTTGTTGTTTTCTAAAAGCCATTTGATTTTTGTTGCACTGAAATATGCATCCGGCAAAAGCCCTGTTTTTGCTTGAATTTGTTTTGCTATTTTTTGCTTTTTAATTTTTGCGCAAAAATTGGCAGTTCTTCTGCACTGCCAAACAATTGCATTACAAAAAGGCTTTCCGGTTTTTGAATCCCATGCAACAATGGTTTCTCTTTGGTTTGTAATTCCAATGCCATAAACATCTTTTGCGTTTATACCATCGCAAACCTCCTGCAAGCATTGTTTAACCTTTTGCCAAATTTCCTCTGCATCATGCTCCACCCAACCAGGTTTTGGAAAATATTGTTTAAACGGTTGCTTGCTTATTTTTTGAATACTTTCTTTTTCTTTGTTATAAAGAACAGCCCTAACGGAAGTTGTTCCCTCGTCTATTGTTAAAATATATTTCAAAATTAAACCCCTTTTTCTTTTAATTTTAACATTATAGCTTTTATTATCAAAACACTTTTTGTCGCTTTTGCTGTTTTAAAAAAGTTGACTTTAACAAAATGATTTTTTATTATTTTAATATAAAGGGAAACAATTCTTGTATGATAAAATCGACAGTAACAATTATCGGGGCGGGAATTATTGGCAGTTTTATTTTTAACACCCTTGTTTTAAACGGGGTGGATTGTGTTTTAATTGAAAAGAGAGAAGACGTTGCGCTTGGTGCTACTAAGGCAAACAGCGGAATAATTCATGCGGGTTATGACTGCAAACCAGGAACTTTAAAAGCCCTTTTTAATGTTATGGGCAACAAAATGTATCCTAAAATTGCCAAAAGACTTGGTGATGTTTTTGAAAAAACAGGCTCTTTGGTGGTGGGAGACGAACAAAGTTTGCCGGCTTTACAAGAATTGTTATCGCGTGGGAAACAAAATGGCGTTAAAAACCTTAAAATTTTAAACAGACCACAACTTTTACGTCTTGAACCAAACCTTGGCAAAAAAATATGTTACGGTCTTTATGCAAAAAGTGCAGGGCTAATTTCGCCTTACCATTTTTGCACGAGTCTTGTTGAAGAAGGGGTTATAAACAACGGAAAACTTTTTTTAAACACACAAATAAAGAAAATTGATTACAAAAATAATAGTTTTGTTTTGCAAAGCGAAAGGGAAACTTTTGTTTGTAATTTTTTAATTAACGCTTGTGCAGAAGGAATTAACCAAATAAACAGCCTATTAAATGAGCCTGAGTTTGATATTAAATTTACTAAGGGTGAATATATTCTTCTTGACAATAGTGAAAAATTTTTGGTTAAGAGGCCAATTTTCCCTCTTCCTTCTAAGTTAGGCAAGGGAATTTTAGCATGCCCGACTGTTAACAAAAATATATTTTTTGGTCCAACGGCTGTGGATTGCTTAATCTACGATACAACCGTGAATTATCAAAACTTATCCACAATTAAAGAACGAGTTGTGGATATGGCTGACAATATAAATTTTAGAAAAACAATAAAACTTTATGCGGGAGTTAGGGTTAAGGTTGGAGATGACTTTTGCTTGGAGTTTAGCAAAAACAAACCAAACTTGTTAACTATTGCGGGCATTTGTTCCCCTGGTCTTTCTAGTGCGCCGGCAATCGCCAAATGGGTTTTAGAAAATTTGAAAGATAGGGGCCTAAATACACAAAAAATCAAACCTAAAAAACGCAAACCTTACACAAATATTAACAAATTAACCCCTACTCAACTTGACAAGTTGATTAAAAAGAACAAGGATTATGGGGAAATTGTTTGCAGGTGTGAAAAAATTTCTAAGGGCGAAATTTTAGAGGTTTTAAACGGACCTATTAAAAATTTAACAACAGATGGAGTTAAACGACGCCTTAGGGCAACAATGGGCAGGTGTCAAGGCTCTTTTTGTTACCCTAAACTTTTAAAACTTATGGCAAATTTTTACAAAAAAGATGAAAAAGACATTTGCCAGAAAGGCAACGGAAAATTGGTGGTTGGAGACATAAAGGAGGGTGGAATTTATGAATAAACTTTTTTTTGATGTTGCCGTAGTAGGTGGCGGCTCTGCTGGCATGGCGGCCGCTTTAAAAGCAAATGAAGAAGGTACTTGCGTGGCAATTGTAGAGCGTGAGGCTGTGCTGGGTGGAATTTTGAACCAATGCATACACAATGGTTTTGGGCTTAGTTATTTTAAACAAGAGTTAACGGGGCCTGAATATGCAAAAAAGTTTGAAAATCTGGTTTTAAATTCTAACATAAAAGTTTTTCTTGGCACAACTGTTACAAAAATTGGCTTTAACGAAAAAACAAAACTCTATGCTTTGCAAACAATTAGTGCAAGTGGAGTTACAAACATATTTGCAAAGGCAATTGTTCTTGCAATGGGTTGTAGAGAAAGACCAAGTGCGGCAATTTCGCTTGCTGGCTCCCGCCCTGCTGGGGTTATTACGGCTGGCAGCGCTCAAAAACTTGTTAACTGTTATGGCAAAATGGTGGGCAAAAATATTGTTATTGTTGGCAGTGGAGATATTGGGCTTATTATGGCTAGGCGTTTGCGATATGAGGGGGCAAAGGTGCTTGGAGTTTATGAAATTTTGTCCTTCCCTTCTGGGCTTAAAAGAAATATTTCTCAATGTTTAACAGACTACAATATCCCCCTTCACCTTAGTAAAACCGTTTTTGAAGTGGTGGGCGAAAACAGGGTGGAAGGTGTTTGGGTTGCGCCTGTTAAACAAGACATGAGTTTTGATTTTGACAAAAAAGAGTTTATCCCCTGCGATTGCGTGGTGTTGAGTGTTGGGCTTGTGCCTGAGGAAGATTTGGCAGAAGAATTTGGCATTAAACCAAACAACGTAACTGGTGGAGCAATTGTTGACGAATTTTTGCAAACTTCAAACGATGGTGTGTTTTCTTGCGGGAACGTTTTGCACGTTCACGACATTGTGGACAACGTTACAAGAGAGGCGGAAAGAGCAGGAAAAAACGCGGCGTTATTTGCGAAGAATCTTCTTATAAAACACAGAAAACATGAAATTAGAGCGGGCAATGGCGTTAGGTATGTTAACCCTTGCTTCTTTTACGAAAAAGAACCGGAGTTTATAAACATAAATTTTAGGGTTTCAAAAATTTTTAACAATGCAAAAATTGTTGTAAAATGTGGAAACGATGTGATTAAAACGTTAGAAAAAAAAATTATTCTTCCTGCTGAGATGGAAACTGTTGTTATTCCCAAAAAAGGTCTTAACAACAGCATAAGTGTTGAAATAGAGTGAAAAATTGGGGGTTTTGTTTATGGAAATAACCTGCATAATGTGCCCAGTTGGTTGCACGCTGAAAATAACTAAAAATGGAAATGTGATAAAAGTTACTGGAAATGGTTGCCCAAGGGGTGAAGAATACGGCAAAAAAGAAGCAACCGTGCCAGAACGCATGGTTACGACAGTTAAAAAATATAAATGCGGCACAATAACGTTAAAACTTAGTTGCCCAATAAAAAAAGAGTTGGTTGACAACTGTTTAACAGAAATTAAAAAATGTGCCGAACCAAAAAGCGCAAAAGTTGGAGATATCCTTTTAAAAAGTGTTTGCAAAACCAATTGCGATGTAATAATTACTAGTGTTAATTTGTAGTTTGTATTAAAATTTTAGTTTTTAAATATAATAATTACAACAAAAAAAACAAATACTAAAAGCATGAAAATTTTTAAAACTTTTGTGCTTTTTATTTTTTTGTTTTGTGCGTTGTTTAATCAAAAACATCTCGTTTTGGCTGTTCCAAATGAAAATATTGGCGACATTTACATAGTTTATGACGAAGAAAACAACATTGTGTTTGAAAACAACATGGTGGAAGTTGGTGACAAAATTATTTCTTGCGATTTTAAAGAATATGAGATAATTTCTGTTAACCATGAAAACCAAACAGCTCTTGCTGAGTTTACAGGTTATTACATAGCTCCAAAAATAAAAAATTACAGCAAGGGGCTTAACTTTTCTAACGTTTTGCCAGATAAAAGTGTGGGAATTTATATGACTCACAATGACGAAAGTTATGTTCCATCAGATGGTTATTCCAGCGTTTATGGCAAGGGAGGAATTCACGATGTGGCACGTGCACTAAAAGAGGAATTTGAAGAGTTGGGATATAGGGTTTATTTTGACGAAACATTGCACCTGCCACACAATTCTTCTGCCTATTCAAGAAGTTCAGTAACTGCAAAAAATTTGCTTGATAAAAACCCGGACGCACTTTTTGATATTCACCGTGACGGTGTTTCAAGAAGTGTTTATGTTAAAACCGTTGATGGAAAAGAACGGTGCAAAGTAAGAATTGTGGTTGGTCAGGCAAACCCAAACAAAGATGCAAATTTGCAATTTGCAATGTACCTTATAAGTGTGGCAAAAGAATATTGCCCTTGGTTGTTTTTGGACATTTATTATGCAAAAGGCACTTATAATCAAAACCTAACAAACAAAGGCTTACTTTTTGAAATGGGCACCTATCTTGCAGAAAAGGAGCTTGCAATAGAAGCTACACAATTCTTAGCAAAAATTGTGGACAAGACATTGTTTTCCACCGTTGTTGAAGAGAATAATAATCTTTTAATTTCTGATGAAAATATAGACCCCGTCACCGATAACTTGGTTAATAACGTCCTCGAAAGTCCTCAAAACTTTAACTACACAAGCAAATATGTTAGAAACATTGTTATTTTTACTTCTTCTGTTGTTTTTGTGCTTTTGTTTTGTTTTTGTTTTGCAGTTTATAAAAAACGCAAACTACACAATAAAAATACAAATAACCCAAGACCCCACTAATTGTGTTTAAAACCAAATCAAGAAGTTCGGTATATCTTGCAAATGGCAAAACAAATTGGCAAAATTCTATAAATAAACTAAAACAAAAACTTAAAACTATTGTTTTTATAAAAACTTTTTTAGACGCAAAACAAAACACAAAAAATGAAATTGGAAACATCATTGCCAAATTATATAAAATGTTTTTAATTTCAAAACTTCCAACCAAAAACCTTAAACTAAACCACTGCGCATTTGGTTTTAATGAAACTGTAACTGAGGTTTTGGAAATATTTATTTGTCCTAAAACCAAAATCATAATAAAAACAAAATATAATAAAAAGAAAAAAGCACAAACAATTTTTAATGCTTTTTTCTTATAAAAACACAGCAAAATTAACGCTGTTGGTAAAATTAGAAAAAACACAACAAGAAAAACAATAGATAACGCCAAACTTATTGTCATTTTTTTAACTCCTAAACGCTTTGAGAGGAAATTTTTGCGCTTCCTTGCGTTTTAACAAGTATTTTACCACCTGTGGTATATTCATTTAGGGTGTAAACGTCATCAATTTCACTTTTAATATACCCAACACGATAATTATGGTTGTATCCATAATAAACGCTTTCTTCGTCTGTTGTAACAAGATTGTCTCTATCTTGTGGAGAAGTGTTTACAATTTCAGACGCCACTGTGGCATCGGCAATTTCTAATGTTTTTGTTGTTAGAACTCTGAACTTATATGTTCCACCGCCTGTTCCAACTATCACAAAATTAACATTTCTATCTGCGGCATCAATTTTATTATCGTGCTCTGCAATGGCAGAAAAATTAATATTTAAACTTTTATTGCTACTTGGTTTTAAAACTTTTATATCAAACTTACAACTAACGTTATTCAAATTTATGTTTCCGGTTGAAGTTATTACATTTAATGCAGAGCCTTCAACTTTACCAGCATAAAAATTATAGTCAATATTTATATCGCCAGAATTTGAACAGGCTGCAATTGCCTTATCGTAGGCAACTTTTTTTAAGTTAATATTGCCAGAGTTTGTTTCAACTGAAAGGCTGGCATCTACATTTTGAACAGAAACATTGCCATTTCCCGCCTCTATGATATTAGACAAATTTGTGCTTTTAAAGTTTTCTATGCTAACGTTGTTTTGTATGTTACCCTCACCCGTTAAAATTGAAAGATTTCCAAAAACCTTTTTAAAATTTATGTTGCCACCATTAATGGAAAGGGCAATTTTTTTTGGGTCAGCTTCCTGCCCTATTTGTCCAATATTAAAATATCCTTTCTTACTGTCAACAATCAAATCTGCATTCAAATTGTCAACCCTAATGCTTGGGCCTGAACCATCGTCTGTTGAAGAAACATATAAACCATTAACCAAATTTAAAGTTGCACTTGATGCTTCGTTAGAAAAAACAAAATTTCCACTTTTTGTTTGAAATTGAATTTTGTTGGCTGTTATTGTGTTTGTATCCTCAAAAGTTAATGTGCTATAACCGGTTGACAAATAGTAATTATTTACCGGCTGTTTGTTGTTTATAAAAACCTTTCCATAATTTGAAGTTTGCAAGTAAACATCATTAAAAGAAATATTGTTTTCTCCAACGTCAGAAGTGTATTTTATGTCTCCCTCGTTTGAATTTATAAAAAGCGTTTCAATATTCAAGTTTTCTGGAATATACACTTTTACGTAAGAGCCATTTTTGGAAACCCAACCTGTTGGCTCGGTTATGCTTATACTAAATGTTTTTTGATAACTGCTGGATTGTGGAAACATTTTGTTAACCACGGAAACGTCAACACTTGTTGCAGAGTTTATTTGTTTAACAAAACCAGAAAATTTAAGCATTTCTACAACTTTTATTTGATTAGACTCTGCGTTCGGGTAAACATAAATATCTGCCATATTTGTTTGAATTTCAACTGCTTCTACGTTTTCGACTGAGAGTTCGGTTTCGGTTGTATACTCTCTTATTTGGGAATTATTACACAAAACATATTCATACCCCAACACAACTGTGCCTGGCGCAAAATACATAACTGCAAAAGTTCCCAAAACAATTGCAATTAAGGCAAAAAGAACTATTAAAATATACACTAAGGACTTTTTAAAAGTTTTCATTTTTGCTCCTTTTAATTTTCTATTACAGCCTTAATCCTTCTAATTCCTGCACCGCTAGATTCTTCTTTAACAATTTTAAAATGTTTGAGTTCTGCGGTGTTTTTTGCATGTGGGCCACCACATATTTCTTTGCTAACATCGCCTATGGTATAAACCTTAACTTTATTACCATATTTATGTTCAAAAACGCCAAGTGCCCCTTGCTTTTTTGCTTCTTCCACAGTCATTTCCTCACATACAACTGGAATTTGCTTTTTTATTGCATCATTTACAAAATCTTCAAGTTTTTGTTTTTCTTCGTCTGTTAATTTATGATCACAGTTAAAATCAAATCTTAACCTTTCACTTGTAATATTGCTGCCTTTTTGGTAAATATCTGAACTAATAATTTTTCTTAGTGCCGCTTGCAACAAATGAACTGCCGTGTGCAAACGGGTTGTTTGTTCGCCAGTATCTGCAAGCCCACCTTTAAAAACTTTATCGTTGTTTGCTTTGGATTTTTCTTGGTGAAGTTTAAAGGCTTCTTCATATTCCTGCTGGTTAACGGTAAGGCCTTTTTCTTGTGCAAGTTCTTTTGTAAGTTCAAAAGGAAAACCAAATGTGTCGTATAATCTAAAAGCGGTTTTTCCACTAAGTCTGCCCTCTTTGCAATAGCTTGCAACCTTTTCAAATTCTTTTATTCCCTGTTCTAAGGTTTTTGAAAATTTTGCATTTTCGTTAATTATTGTTTCTTCAATAAAAGCATGTTTTTCTGCAAGTTCTGGGTAATATTCTTTATAAACTTCCACCACACATTTTACAAGTTTGTGCAAGTTTTCCCCGCCAATGCCAAGCCTTACGCAGCAGTTTATTGCCCTTCTTAAAAGTCTTCTTAAAACATAGCCTTGACCAACATTTAATGGAGTTACACCATCACAAATAATAAAAACTGACGCTCTGATGTGGTCTGCTATAATCCTCATATTTCTTTTTGTTTGTTCGTCTTGATTATAATTTTTATTGCTCAATTTTTCTAACTCTTTTATTGTTGGCAAAAAAAGCTCTGTGTCGTAAACACTTTCTAACCCATTAGATATATAAAGCAATCTATCTAAACCAAAACCGGTATCAACATTTTTTTGTTTGTTTGGTTCAATTTTTCCGTCTTTTGTTTTCTTAACAAACTCCATAAAAACATCGTTGCCAATTTCAACGTATTTTCCGCAGCTGCAAGATGGGTTGCAGGTTTCACAGCACTTTGGTTTGCCAGTGTCTATAAACATTTCGCTATCTGGACCACAAGGGCCAACGCCACTTGCTAAAATCCACCAATTATGCTCTTTTGGTAAGAAAAATATTTTGTCTTCTGGTATGCCACAATTTTTCCACGCATTAAAACTAACTTCGTCTTTTGGGGCATCTTCATCACCAGCAAAAACAGTTACTGCCAAATCTTCTTTTGGAATGTTTAAATATTTTGGACTTGTTAAAAATTCAAAACTCCATGCTATTTTTTCTTTTTTAAAATAATCGCCCAAACTCCAATTGCCAAGCATTTCAAAAAAGGTGCAGTGGTAATCATCGCCGACCTCATCAATATCGCCAGTTCGCACACATTTTTGAATGTCCACAAGCCTTTTGCCACATGGGTGTTTTTCGCCAAGAAGGTATGGCACAAGAGGGTGCATGCCTGCTGTGGTAAACAAAACAGATGGGTCGTTTTCTGGCACTAAAGAAGCAGAAGGAATATATACATGTTCCTTCTCTTTATAAAAATTTATCCACATTTCTCTAAGTTCTTTTGCTGTTAACTTTTTCATAATGTCTCCAATTAAAAAATATCATCGGTAGGTATTAAATTTATCTCATCAATTGGTGGTGGAGGTGGTGGCTCTGGGGCAGTGTTTTCCAAACTTTTTTGGTTGCTATTTTCGCCAATATCAACAAAAGTTGTAATCTCTGGAATCCATTTTAATTTAATTGTTCCCAAGCTGCCGTTTCTATGTTTTGCAATAATAAGTTCACAAATATTTGGTCCATCTTCACTTTCTATATCAGAATATTTTGCTGGGTTATGAATAAACATAACAATATCTGCGTCTTGCTCAATTGCACCACTTTCTCTTAAATCGCTAAGCACTGGCCTGTGCCCTTCCCTTTTTTCTATGTCACGACTTAATTGAGAAAGCAAAATAATTGGAACTTGCAATTCTCTTGCGGCAATTTTTAAATTTCTTGTAATCTCTGCAATTTCGTTTTGTCTATTGCCCTCTCTATTTCTGGAAGCACCACTCATAAGTTGAAGGTAGTCTATCATAATCAAATCTAGACCACCCTGTTCTCTTTTTAATCTTCTGCACTTGCTTAAAATGTCAACCGGTGTGTTCATGGAAGAATCATCTATGTAAATTTGCGCTGTGGCGAGTTTTTTGTTTCCTTCTAACAAAGCCTTCCAATCTCCATTGGCAAGTTTGCCGCTAAGTGCCTTTTCCATGCTAACACCACTTATGGAACAAAGCGTTCTTTGTGTAATCTGTTCCTTAGGCATTTCAAGCGAGAAAACGGCACACTTGTTTTTACCATATAAGGCAGCGTTGTTTATTATGTTCATGGCAAGAGATGTTTTTCCCACACTTGGTCTTGCAGCCAACAAAATCAAATCACTTTTTTGTAAACCATTTGTAATTTTGTCAAGAGCCTTAAACCCAGTTTGAACACCTCTAATTTGACCACCCGCCTTATCAATTTCTTCAAACTTGTTAAGAACGTTATTTAAAGTTTCCGCAATTGGTGTTAGCGAGGAAGAATCTTGCTCCTCACTAATATCAAAAACTGATTTTTCTGCAAATGCCAAAATGTCTTCGTTTGCATCATTATAGGCTTTTTCTATAATAGATTGTCCAGCCTGAATAAGATCTCTTAATAAAGAATCTCTTTTAACAATTTCATAATAATGTTTAAAATTTGCCGCACTTGGAACAATGTTTGTAAGAGTTGTTATGTATTCTATTCCGCCAACAGATTCAAGAACCCCATTATTTTCAAGTTCGTCTGTAAGTGTTATGTAATCAACAGGCTTTGCGCGGTTATAAATATTTGTCATTGCGTCAAAAATATTTTTGTGCGCTTCAACAAAAAAATCTTTTGTTTTAAGTTGCGTAATAATTTGAAAAGCAGCGTTTTCATCAATCAACACACACCCCAAAACAGATTGTTCCGCTTCTATATTGTGTGGAATTATCCTTGGTGATGATTTTTGTTTTTTGTCCATAATAAAAATTTCCTTTATATATCAACTATTTTAATATAAATTAATATTTTTTCAAGTTTTTTTTAGTTTTAATCGGCAACAAGTTTTTAATCCTTAATCGGCAAATGGGTCGCTGGTATCAATTTCTCCCTCTTCTTCTCTTTTGCGTTTTCTATCGTCAATTTTTGTAAAAACCACCAAAGCAATTAAACAGGCAAACAAAAGCATTGCAAAACTAACAAAAAACACAACTGTTTCGTTATATCCTTGCACCATATCATACATAATGTAATTAAAAACCAAAATGATAGGCGCTGTAATTAAAAGTGTTATTCCATACCTTTTAATGTTTTTTGCAAAAAACAATTTCATACTAAAAATTTCTTCATTAATTCTTTTAATCTTTTTTTTCTTTGACATTTTTTGCCTCCTGATTGTTTGTTAATTGTTCAATTTTTGCAAGGGTTTCCAACCCAACTTTTTTATTTTTATTTTTAATGGTAATAAGTGTTATAAGAGCAATTGTAAACCCAACAAGTGTTGCCCCCAGCGCAATAATATACCATGGAGCCGGGTTTGCAAAAGTTCTCCAAATGCTTATTTCGTCATTTACTGTTGAAAGCTCCCAAAAATGATTATAGCCCGAGGCGGATAAGGTTATTTCTCCATCACTGTGCACCCTTCTGTATGGTGTTGAAAAATTAAAATAAAGTTTTGCCTGTTGCTCTGTTATACCCGCAATGTCACTAATAACCTCCACAACGCTTTGGCCTGCCGTGTAATTTCCACTGCCGTCTATAAATATTTCTGCAAGCAAAACAGGCTCTTGATTGTTGTAAGAAAAAGGTTTGCATTTTTGCAAATATTTTGTAAAAAACATTTGTTCTTCATTTTGCATTGTGCTGTTTATTGGCACGTCTATTAAAGAAGAGTATTCCTTTGAAATTTTGACAGAAGCAGAGTCTACATCATAATAAAACGCATCTGGATTAAAAAACATAAGATATGCATAAGCTGAACTAAAATATTTTTGAACAACAACCACGCTGCTTGATATTGTGCTAGTAAGACTTGTAATATCGTCTATATAAAACTTTTTGTTTTTGTTTACAACAAAGGTATATTTATCTTCTTGTGACATTTCCGAGAAATTAAAACCCTGCGAAGAATAAACATTAGAAAATTTATCTATTAAATTTTGTTTGTAAGCATTTTCAAGTTGATTATAATACTCTTGAATAAATTTTTTAATGCCGGCACTATTGCTCACATCACTCAAATCTATTTTTACGGTGTAAATAATATCCCCATCACCTTTTATTGTGGTGGAAAGTGTAACCTGGGAGCACCCAAATGCAAATATCCCAACAAAAACAAACAAAAATATTAGTGCAATTTCTTTTAATTTTTTCATAAAACCTTTAATTTTTGACCACATAAAAACATTTTTTTACATGTTTTATATGCAAACAAAAATGCTATTATTT
>JAZRVA010000012.1:0-2046 GCA_045598865.1 Clostridia bacterium
TTACTTTAATTGCAAGATGTGTAATTATATATATTATAGTCCTATTTGTTTTTAGGTTAATGGGTAAAAGGCAACTCGGCGAATTACAACCCTTTGAATTTGTTATAACTTTAATCGTTGCCGATTTAGCAACGATGCCAATGGCTGATACAGGCATCCCCCTTATCCACGGGGTAGTACCTTTAATTACATTGCTTGTTTTACATTTTTCAATTTCTGTTTTAATTAGAAAAAGTTTATTTTTTAGAAAACTTATAAGTGGAAAACCAGTTATTATAATCTCCCCTAAAGGCATTGACTACGAAAATTTAAAAAAACTAAATTTAAACTTAAACGATATTCAAGAAAGTTTACGAAACTTAAACTATTTTAATTTTGACGATATTGAATATGCCATAGTTGAAACTAATGGTAAAATAACGGTTATACCAAAAGTTAGTTCTACCCCGCCTACTTGTGAAGATTTAAAAATATATAAACCTGAAAATCATTTAATTATGATTTTAATTTCTGACGGAAAACTTGTTAAAGAAAATATGGAAATAGCAAAAGTTGATGAAAATTTTATTTTAAGATCTATCAAACAAGCAGGTGAAACAAAAATTAAAAATATTTTAGTTCTTACGCTAGATAATGACGGAAATATGTATATTCAACCAAAAAATAAGCAATATATAACAATAAAATCTAATTATAAGGGTGGTAATAACTGGTGAAAAGAGGATTCGTTATTATATCAATTTTTGTTTTGCTTTTAGGACTTTGCATTTTTGAAGAAATTTATTTAAAAAACAATTTAACTACACTTTACGATAAAACTAACGAAATTATAACTCTTACTGAAACAAGCGAAAATGTAAACAGTTTTGAAATAAGCAATAAAATTAGTGAACTTAAAGACTTTTGGGATAAAACTGAAGGATATTTTTGTTTAGTTGTAAATCATATAAATATGGAAGAAGCCGGCGAACAAATTGCTAAAATTGAAACACTTTGTTCACAAAACAAAAAAGATGAACTTGTTGTTGAATTAAACTTACTACTTTATTATGCCAAAAGTTATGAACACATAATTGTACCGCATATACAGAATATACTGTAATATTTGAAGAACAAACATACCAAATTGCATTTGGAAGTGAAAAGTGAAGAATGAAAAGTGAAAAGTTATTGGTTTAAATTTTTCTCATACGAAAATGAATTTTCTAACGGCTAAATTTTCTTTTCCCCACTTTTGCCCCCTTTTGCTTAAAGTGTTCGCTCAAAAATCTTTCTCGGGCAAATCCCTTTTCAAAAAGCATTTTTTCACTCCGTATTTTTTCTTTTTTAAGATTGAGTTGTTTACTTTGATGGACAAAAAGCCCAAGTTATATTAGGGGGCGCAAAATATAAAATAAAAATTTCAAATACTCATAAAAAAATAACAGCAATTCTTTTTGCTGTTATTTTTGTTGTACCTACATTGGCAATTCTTCATCTTGCAAATTATGTGTTGTTTTAACCTCGTCTACGGATAGATCTTCCATGCTATATTTTTTTACATATTTTAAACTTACACAACCATCAAATGCATTCATTGCAACACTTGTTGAACCGTTTATGGTTACACTTTTTAAACTATCGCACCAAGAGAACGTACCTTTTCTAATCCTTTTAACACCATTGGGAATAATTACGCTTATTAAACTTCTACAAGACGCAAATGCAGAATGCCCAATTTCAGTTAAATCGTCTGAAAATGCTATTTTTCCCAAACTAACACACCCTGCAAATGCTCTTTCCCCTATAATTTTTACACCACTTGGAATAACAACACTTTTTAGATCCCGACAATTCTCAAATGCTGAAAAAGTAATTTTTGTCACGCCACTTGGGATATCAAAATGTCCACCTTTATCTAAATCTCTTTTATCAAACTTAATTAAAACATCTTGTTTTATTTCACTAAAATATTTCTTACCATTATAATTCGTCATGTTTATTTTCTCCAATCAATTGTATTTTAACATAAAACATGTGTAATGTCAATAGTGTTTTTGTATTTTT
>JAZRVA010000013.1:0-41538 GCA_045598865.1 Clostridia bacterium
TATTTACAAAAAATGTAAAAAAATGTAGAATAATGTTGTGAAAATTTTAAAAGATTTACAAAGATATTTTAAAGTATTATTTGTATTTTTATTTGTTTGTGTAGTTTCTTTTACTGTTTATGGGTGTGGTGACCCGCAGACGGTTTTTTATTTTAGTTTTAAATCTAGAAATTTTAATATGGAAGTGGGGCAGGAAATAATGTTAGAAGACATAAATATTAGCTCTAACTTGCAAACATATGAGCATATGCACATGTTTTGTGAAGATGAAGAAATTGCAAAGATTTTTGGGTTTAAAATAACTGCACAAAAAGAGGGGACAACCAAAATAACACTTGCTGGTTTTGAAAATGGGCAGTATTTGCACGATTATTTTTATTTGACTGTTTCTGCATCTAGTGGAGAGGGGAATAATGAAGGCTCAAATTTAGATCCAAGCGGTGAAGATTCAACTAACCCAGGTGGTGAAGGTTTAAGCACAGACCCAAGTGTAAACCCGGGCGGTGAAGGAACAAGTGGTGAAGATGCTGAGGGTGGCAATAGTGGTGAAACAGAAGAATTAATTATTTACATTGATAATTATGAATTTCTTGAAGATGAAGGTGAATTTATATACTCTTTTAATGTTTACAAAAATGAAAGTTTGTATCAGAATATAGCATATAGTTTTGTGAAAGGGAAAGAAGACGTTTTGAGCCATAGAAAAACAGGTGGGAATATTGAAATTGTTTGCTCTTCTAATGCTCAAATATCGGTTATGATAACAGACAATATAACCTCTAAAAGTATTACAGTTAATTTGCCAAAAGAATAGATTTAAAAGTTAAACAAAAGTTGTCAATTGTTTGACTTTTTTTTGTTTTAAAAGTTATACTATTTGTATAATTGATGTTCTGCAAAATACACTTATTTTTACATGTTCATATGCACATGCTAAATGGGGAGTTTTTATGAAGCGAATTTTAAAAACAATTTTGATATCGTTTCTTTGCGTAATTGGAGCCGTTGGCCTTTTGGTTGGTGGTTTTTATTTGTTTGGCGGAAACGAAGAAAAAGTGGTTTATGCAGAAGATTTGTATTTTAACATTACAAACACTGTTGTTGATGGGCCGTTTTCGCTAAAAGTTTCTACGAACACAGAGGGTGTTACAAAAAAGAAAGTAAGGCTGAATGTTTCCACTGGTGGGAATAGAATTTTGGATATTCCACAATATGCAAACATAGATGAACCTGTTACAATTTATTTAAAGAAAGATGATAAAAACAATAATGTTGGTGGAAGTGTGCAAATTACTGCAACGTATGATGATGATAATGCAAACGTGTCTGCCGTTGGAAAATGTGAAGTTTTGGTTGATGTGGGTGTGGTTTCTGCAACAATTTCTGTTTCTAGTGTTAATGTTGTTCCAAAGCAGAGTATTTTGCTTTGCCCAGAAGATGAAGATATTTCTAAGTTGTTAAGCATTTATCCTTTAAAATCTTTAATACCTAACATGTATGAAGCTAGTGCCTTAAATCCTCAGAAAAAGAAACAAATTTGGATTGAAATGGTGGATTTGGTTACTGGAAATGCTTTGAATTGTGAAAGCACAAATTATGATGCAAGGTTTATTGTTAATGGTGAGGAAAAGACTTCCAACATAATTGAAGTTAATTATCATTATGTTAGTTCGCTTAGCAGCCAAGCCGAGCCAAAACTTGTTTTTGATGACTCTGTTTACATAAAGGCAGGGCAAAGCCCTTGCAGTGTTAAGATTAATGCTTATGTTTGTTCAACCTTTAAAGAACAAGAAAAAATTGAAACAGAAGAAAAGCCAATAAATCAGGTGGCAACAGTTACGGCCTCCACTGGGTTTGAAATTGGAAATATTCAAATTTCTAATTTTAATTTTGATGATTCCACCAAAGAAATTTATTTGGATTTGAGAGAGAATAATAACAAGGCAGATGATGACTGCATTAATATTTTTGTTAACAACGAAGATGCTGGCAGTGGTGATATAAACCTTGGGCTTACGCTTGCTTCTAGCTCCGAAGGTGTGGAGATTGGGCAATATTATTTGTGGAACATGTATTTGAGCATTGACAATAAAGATTATAGGCTACTTTGCAATGGCAACAATGAGAAAGATTCTGAGCTTTTGACGGAATTTGTAAGGCTTAAATATGAAGGCATTTCTAGCTTAAAAGAAGACTGGTGTTGGAAAATTAAGTTAAACAATTTTTTGGCATACGAAAACGAAACTTTGTTTAACGCTCAACTTAAATACATAGAATATGAGAAAAATTCTGACGGAACAGAAGATGTAAGCAACATAAAAATTGAATTGCCTGTTCAAACTTTTAGAATTAAACCTATTGTTAATGAGGTAACGAATTTAGATGTTGTTTATAAAGCGCAGGCGGATGAATCTTTTAGGGTAAAGAGTGGAGAAAAATTTAGTTTGGCTGCAACTGATTTTAGGGTTACGCCGAACACTGCAACATTTGTGAAAGACAGGACAAATTATTTGCAATATTATTTGTCTGGGGCGGAAAATGATGACCTTTCTGCTTTGCCAAGCGCCTTTGTTAAAGATGTTTATTACAAAGCTACGTTTAGTTTTACAATAGATGAAAGTGCTAGCATTTATTTGGCAAATTTCTCTTATGGAAACTTGGTTTATTTGTATTTAAAACAACGTGGTTCGGACTTGGAATATTACAAGGACTATGTGGAAAATGATGAATCTTTAAACGAGACGAAACATTTTGACGCAGAGAATATTATAGACGGGTTTATAATTTTTAAAAATAGTGCTACAACTGCTGTTTTGGAAGAA
This sequence comes from Clostridia bacterium, assembly GCA_045598865.1. GTDB lineage: Bacteria > Bacillota > Clostridia > Christensenellales > UBA1242 > UBA7862. The sequence continues at coordinate 2,823 of JAZRVA010000013.1, forward strand.
GAGTTTTCTATTAATTTGGAATTCTGGAAGGAAACATCCACAGAAATATTTGCTGTTAACATCAACAAATTAATTGATTATTCTGTGAAAGTTTATGAGGGCACAACCTATGAAAGCACGAAGGATGTTGTTAAGGGCTTTTCTAATTTCCCTTATCTTAGCGTTGATGGGTTGAGGTATTACGCCGATTTTGATTATACAATTTATGATGCGGACCCAAGTGTTAAGTATTTAAGGTTGAAAAAATTTGCAGAATTTGAATCCAACTTAACCGCAGAAGAGGAAGCAAAGGTTTTTGAAATTGATGGCATTGGCAAGTTTACTATAACGGCGATTTTGGTTTTTGAGGACGTTGACGGGACGATTTATTGGTTAGATAAAAGTTGTTTGGTTGATGTGGAAGTGTATCAAACGCTAAATTCTATTGTGGCTTATTCCTCAAAAGATGGTGGTGTGTTTGAAACAAACTACACAGAGAACGACGAGAATAAATATTGGGTTTATGTTTCATCTAGCACAATGGACGTGCTTAAAAACTATGTGGATTACAACAAGCTTGAAGTTGGGTTTAACCAAATTTTTGACGCAGACGCTTTAATAAATCAGCAGATTATTGACGAACACGAGGGGATAGAAAATATTAATGCTGACGCTATTATTTTTGACAGCAACTGGACGGCCGTTTATGACGAGGGCGTGCTGGTTGGGTTTAAAATTGGTTACACAATTAATGAAGTTAAAACAATTAATATTGGTTTGACGGAATACTCGCCTAAGTTTGAGATTTTTGTTAGAGTTAAAGTGGATGAAGAATATGTTTACTGCAACTTCTGCAACAATGAAGTGGGTGGTGTTAAAGATTTTGAAACTGGGAAGTTGACCGTAAACATAAAAGACGGCGTTGTTACAGAATCTTTTGTGTTATATGATGGCAATGCAAAAACACAGAGTGAGCCACTTGTTATTTACGCTTCGGTTGATAGTAACAAGGTTGTTTATCAAAACTTTAACGATGCGGATTTGAGTTATGGGTTTAAGAACGCTGATTCATCACTAAAAACAACAAACACATTAGACCTTGAACCATTAAATTGCAACAAAAACATTAATTTTACTGAACTCTACAATTTTGAGAGAAAAGATAATGGCATAGGTGGTTTGAGCTTTAAAAACATTCCTTATTATGATGACGGTGTTTTGGTTGAAATGGGTGTGAGTTCTTCAACAATAATGTCGTTTAATAGTTATTGGAAGTGGAACGGAACGGGTTTTGAAGAGACGATGTATGATTTGACAAGCAGTATTTTTATTAAAATTTATGGGCTTGATATAACCATTACAGACAAAGAAAACGAAGTTAAAGGCAAAAAAGATGAAGAAGTTGACTTGTTTGGTTCTGGCGGATTGTTTGGCATAACCGTTAAGGGTGGAAGTTCTAAAACAACTTATACATCTATAAATGATTACTCAAACATTTTGGCGGTTAATAGTTTTAATAAGAACTTGGTGGTAAATGATAGCCTTACAAAAGTTACAATTAAACAAGATATTTTGCAAGACACATTGGCAAGCTTTAGGTTTGATGCGGGTGCTTTATCTGAAAGAAACTCTATTAAAGTAAATGGTAATTCGCAGGCAAGCGTGAGTGTGGTTTCTCCTTTTGTTGTAACATATACAGTAGGGTTTGATTGCCCAAATACTAATCAGCAATTTTATGAACTAACATATGATGGCTCTGCTGATTTGCCTGAGAATATTTCTACAATACTTTCTATTGTTCCATACAAAATTGATGGGACAGACGATGATTCGGGTGATTATTACAAAGATTTAAGTGGCAATGTGATTAATGATATTGCAAACTTGGCGACTCTTAATGAAGATAAGACATTAAACTTTAAAACATACACTAAGGCCTATTGTTTTAATTTGAAATTTCAGATTATTCAAACAATTATTGACGAAGAAACAGAAGAAGAAACTAATAATTCAACATCTTCAATTTACAGATTAGTAACTATTACACCTATTTTGGAAGATACAGATTTGGTGGTTGGCACTTTTGACAATGTTAATAATAAGTATTATTTAACCTCTGGTGAAACTTATTCTTTTGTTGATGGTGGAATAACGTATGGCACTAACTTTACACCGGAAATAAAAGACATGGTTAACTCTTTGCAGATTACTGCCGAAGATTTAAGCGAATTAACAGAAGATGACTGCGCAACGGTTGACAAACATGTTAAAATTGTTATTCCAACAAATGTTAGTGGAAAGCAGAAGATGGAAGGGTTTTCTATTGGCTTATATGACTTGAATTTTGACAAAGATGTTAAGTTTACATTTACATTTACGTTTAGTGATGGCGGATATTACGTGTTTGAAAAAGTGGTTGAAATAAGAAAGAACACAGAGATTAACCTAAATCAAACAACACTGATAATTGGTGATGCTAACAACAATTACATAAAATTAAACGATGACAATGCTTATTTTGTTACAATTAGCGGAGCTCCTGCAAGCATTGACTTTGCAAATAAATTTTCTTTTGAAGGTGAAGACCCTAACACTTATAGTGAGAACAGCTTTGAATTTGATTCCACAATATTCTCGCCGGGGAAAGTTATGAGCACGTATAGGATTACATTAATTGGCACGCAACCAGGGGAGACTCAAATTAAATTTAAATACAAAGTTGAAGGCAACCAAGAATATATTCTTACGTTTGTGTTTAATGTGGAAATTGTTAATGCAGCTTAAAAACAAAGGAGAAAGATCTTTATGAATTTGTTTGAAAATCAAAATTATTACAACAAGGAAGAATATGACAAACTAAGTTATGACGACCAAAAGGAACTTTTTATTAGGATAAGGTCTTGGGTGGCTACGGCTGACAATGACATAAGGTATAACAAAGAGAGATTTAAGAACCTTGTTATTAAAAAAATTGAACAAATTTGCGCCTATGCTTGTTCTGGGCATATTCCTTCCCAGGATTATATGGGATACATATACAAAAGAGGGTTTGATGAGTTTTTTCCGGTGAACTACAAAAGGTCGCTGGAATGGAACATTGTTGCTGCTGCAAATTGCAGCAAACTTGCTCCTCAAAAAATGAAAACTTTTATGAACCCTGCCATTGACATGATTATGATGAGTGAAAGGTGGGGGCAAATTATTAAGTATAACGACCTTAATTTATCTAACTACTTTTGGTTTTTAAGCCAATATGTTTGCGATATTTTGTATAAAGAGTTGGATTTAAACCCTGTGGAGATGGCAAAGAAAGATTTGATTGAAGAAGACACAAACGAAAGGCGAACAAGAATATTTTTTGACAGGTTCCGTGACAGGAGTGTTGAAAAGGCAATAGAGGTTTTGATTAAGCAATTGCCAGAAGACATGCCTGTTGAAGAGGAAGAAGGGTTTGGTGAAGATTTGCTTAAAGATGAGAATGGCAACGACCCAGACGACATTGACGTTAATATTGAAGATATTTAATAAAGACATGCCCAAGGTTTTGGGCTTGTTTTTATGATAAAACATGCACATATGTGCATTTAAAGTGTAAAACTTTTTTAGAAAACTTTTAAAGGTGGAAAATTTTATGATTTTTGCTTCGGGAAACAACTACAAAGTTAAACAGATAAAAGATTTGTGCAAAGGAAAAGTTGATATTTGCGGGCTTAAAGATGTGAATATTAGCATTGAGGTGGAGGAAGATGGTGCAACGTTTGAAGAAAACGCAAAAAAGAAAGCTCTTGCAATTTTTAACTTAACTCACGAGGAAGTTTTGGCTGATGATAGTGGGCTTTGCATAGATATTTTTGATGGTTGGCCGGGTGTTTACACTCACAGGTTTATTCCAAATTCCACGGCAGAGGAAAGGAACAAAGAAATTCTTGAAAAGATGCAAAACGTTGATGACTCGCTTAGGGGGGCAAAGAACATTTGCGTTTTATGTTACTGCAACAAACAAGGCGAAACGAAGATTTATAAAGGCGTTGTGAAGGGCAGTATTGCAAAAAGTCCTAAGGGGGACAATGTGTTTGGTTTTGACCCGATTTTTTTGCTTGAAAACAATAAAACTTTGGCAGAGCTTAGTGACGAAGAAAAAATTACTGTAAATGCCCGGAGCCTTGCATTTAAGGCATTTTTGCAGGACTATGAAGAGCAAAAAAGATAAATTTTGTATTGACAAAATTCGCCGTTTATTTTAGTATTATTATACCTATAAAGAGTGTGTGAGGGACAAGCCCGTTTGTAGCACACAGCAACCTAACAAATACTGTTTGTTAAGGTGCTAATGCTTGTATGATGGGATAATATTTTTAGGTTTAAAAAAATCCCACGTTTGTGGGATTTTTTGTTTTAAAAGGAAAGATTTTATGAAAAAGATTGTTACTAGTGAAAGTGTTAATTGTGGGCACCCAGACAAGACATGCGATTTAATTGCAGACAGTTTTTTGGATGAAGCTTTGAAGGTGGACCCAACATCTCAGATGGCTGTGGAGTGCGCCATAAAAAATGATGTTTTGATGATTTATGGTGAGGCTACAACAAAGGCAGACATTGATTATGATGCCGTGGCAAAAAGAGTTTTGAAAAACGTGGGTTACACCAACGATTTTAAAATTATAAAGGAACTTTCTTGCCAATCTCCTAACATTGCAAACGCGGTAAAGCAAGAAGAACTTTGTGCAAACGATCAGGGCATTATGTTTGGTTATGCAACTAACGAAAATAGATACTACATGCCATATTCCATTGTAATTGCGCACAAATTGGTTGAAAAATATGATGAATACAGGCGCAAAACGGACTGCTATTTTGCTGATGCAAAAAGTCAGGTTTCAATTGAATATGAAAACGACAAGCCAAAGAGTATAAACACGATTTTGCTTTCTGTTTCTCACAAAAAGGGTTTGCCACATACAAAGATTGTTGAGGATATGAAAAGTTTTGTGATAAAACCTGTGCTTGAAATGTTTGCAGAATTAGATAACGCCAACACAAAATTTATTATTAACCCGAGTGGGGAGTTTTATATTTGGGGTAGTTTTTCGGATAGCGGTTGTGTTGGCAGAAAAATTGTGGTTGACACATATGGTGGAGTAGGCAGAGTTGGTGGGGGATGTTTTAGCTCTAAAAACGCAACAAAGGTTGACAGGAGTGGGGCATATTATGCAAGGTATGTGGCAAAGAATTTGGTTGCAAACAATTTGTGTGACAAGTGCGAAATTGGGCTTAGTTATGCCATAGGACTTAAAGGGCCTATTAGCATAGAAATTAACACCTTTGGCACAGAAAAGGTGAGCCTTAATGGGATTTATGAAATTGTAAAAAACAACTTTGATTTTACAGTTCAAAGCATGATTGACGAGCTTGACTTGCTTAAACCAATTTATGCCAAAACTGCTTGTTATGGGCACTTTGGCAGAGAGGAATTTCCTTGGGAAAAGGTGAAGAAGTTAAAAATTAAGTAATTGATTAATATATTAATTCAACAAATCTAAATATATTTGACTATTTTAAATATGTTTAACTATTTTAAAAAGAGATTAACAATGTGGTTGGGGTTATTTTTGGCAATAATGAAATGAATTAAAACAATTTTAATATTTAAATATAATTTTTAACAACAAAAAAAAGAATCTTTAAAAACAAAGGTTCTTTTTTTTGAATTTTTATTATTTCTCAAATGCTTTTTTTACAAGAGAAATTGTGTTCCCGTTTATTTCGGCGGATTGAGGCCTTGCTGGATTATTTGTTATTAAACTATACCCATATTGAGAACCTTGATATTGTAACCCTATTTCATTTTCATCACTGGTATAATATATTGTAATATTTCTATTTAAAGAAAATAGCCCAAAAGATTCATCAACTAAATCTATAGTTATGGGAAAAAGACTATTGTCGACATAGATTTCTGAGAAACTTGTATTTGTTACCGTTAAAGATGCTCCGCTATAATAATTTTTAGGGATTACAATTGTGTCAACAGTTTTTGGTATATAATCATAAGAGCAGTAATATACTGGTGTGTTTTTTATTTCATCTGGCATTACAAAATATTCTTTTCCATCTTTTTTGTATATGTAATTCTTGTAAATTTTTGAGTCGTAAGAGCAAATGCTTGCGGCAACCACTGGTGAGCTATTTCCATTTGAACCTATGCCGTATGTGTAAGTTCTATAATATAAGCCATTATGATAACTATATGCGTGACCGGTCATTTGACTTGATGTTTTGCCAGAAAGTGTAACTGGAATAAACAGCGTACACAAAGCATAAATTCCAACAAAAATAAAACTTAGACTAACAGGCAAAACTGTTTGCACGAACACTTTTAGATTATATCTTCTTGTGTGGACAATGGAAGTTATAATTGCTGTTATTAACATAAAAAGGTCTAGAAAAATAATTACATAAAACCCTGTTGATGCGATAAGCCATATGGGTTTGTTGCAAAGCATAATTAAAGTTGATGCCAAAAGAATAAATGGCAAACTTAAAAACAAATTATAGAAAAATCTTTTTGCTTTTTTGTTTTTATTTGTTTGCAAATCTACCCAATTTTTGTGTTTTAATTCCTTTAGTTTTTGTTTTCTTATTTTTTCAAACTCTATAAAGTTGTTAATATCATTAAAAGTTTCTATAACATTTTTTTCTTCTTGCGGTTTGCAAATTCGCTCTACCGCATCACCAATGGCCACTTCAAAACCAATTTTGGAAGCATCTATGCCCTGAATAAATTGGTTGTTAACTTTGGGCATATCATAAGGGCTCATGCCTTCAAAAACAGGAATAAAACTGCTGTTTGTTAGGTCTTCCTCATTATTTTTAATTCTTTCTATAAATCTGGACCATTCGTTTCTTACCCATGGGGACTCCACATTTTCCTTTGAAGTGCCCACTAAAATAAAAATTTTGGAAGTGTGAAGTGCTTTAAAAATTATTGGTTCAAACTCGTTGCCAAGTTTATTTTCTAGTGTTTTTTGGGCAAAGAATACTTTGTAGTTTCGTTTTACAAGTTCATTATAAATTTGGTTTGCCAAAACGGAATCTTTGGTTGCTTCGCCATTTTTATTTGTTGATTTGTAAGATAAGAATACATCATATGATTCTTCTTTTTCTAACTGCTTTGAAATTGCATTTTGAAGTTTATCTATTTCTTTTGATCTAATTTCAATGGATTCTTTTTGTTCTTCATTTGCGAGTTGCAGAAGGGTTTTGTAATATTCATTTTCGGTTATGCTGGTAAAGTGTGCTCTGTGGCAAGTGGGAATATATCTGCCTGTGTAAGAATCCTTTACATATTCAATGCCGTATTCAGAGAGCAATATGCCTTCATATGCGGAAAGCTCGTTTGAATCCTTTTCTAAAACTAGTTGATAGGTTTTGATTGCCAAATCGTAATTAAAACTTTCTCTGTATAATCTTGCTGTGTTGAGTAGAGAAATTATTTCTTCATTTTGTTTTGGCATGAGCATGGTTGACGAGCAGTGATTACACTTGCAGATGCCGTTTTCCATTGTTTTTACATCACTAGAACCACAACTTTGACACCTGATAACTTTTATATTTTTCATAATATTCCTTTTTATAACTTTATTTTACTAAAAATATTAAAAATTTCAAACAAAAAATTTTGCATAAAAATTTTAAAAACAAAAATTAAAAGTAAATATTTTTTTTTAATTTTCAAACAATAGTTGTGTAGGAGAGTTTAACTTTATGAAATGTGGCATGGTTAGAAAGGTTGACGAACTGGGAAGGGTGGTTATTCCCAAGGAAATTAGAAGAATTTTAAACATAAAAACTGGAAGTAGCATTGAAATGTTTATTGAAAAAGACAATCAAATTGTGCTTAAAAAGTTTTCGGAAGTTAAGAACATTTTGGATTATACGGAAATTCTTTTGGAGCTAGTGGGGGATTTGGTGGACTGCCCTATTTTTGTTTGTGACGAAGATGAAATTATTGGGTGCAAAAACACATCTAAAAAAGATTACATAGGAAGGAAAATAGAAACTGAAAAATTGGAGAATATGGGTGGTAAAATTTTTGATATTTTAAACCTAAAAGAATACAAAAAAAGTTTTGTTTTTGGGTTAAAATCTTCTGGTTTTGTTTGTGGATATGTGGTGTTGTGTTGCAAGGAAGACTTGAAAAAAGATATCATTGAAAACATAGAAATTTTAACAAAGTTTATTAGTAAAATTTTGGAGTATTAAAATGAAAAAGAACTCCTTTATATTTGGGGCAATTGTTTTGGGGCTTAGTGGAATTGTGTGCAAAATTTTGGGCGCGTTTTACAAAATTCCACTTGCTAACATTTTGGGCTCACAGGGCATTGGGATTTATTATTTGGTTTTTCCTGTTTATGCATTTTTGTTAACTTTAACTTCTGCCAGTTTTACAATTGTTATTTCAAAGAGGGTGTCTAAATGCGTGAGCATTGGGGAGAATGAAAAGGCCCACAGCACGTTTGTTGCTGCATTTTTTTTGTTGTTAATTCTTGGTGTTGTGGCGAGTGTGTTACTGGTTGTGTTTTCAAAAATAATTGCTGGTTTGCAGGGGGTGGAAACCAGCTTTGTTTGTTATTTGGTTATTGCGCCTGCAATTTTATTTGTGGCAATTTCTAGCGCTTTTAAAGGGTTTTTTCAAGGCTTGCAAAACATGCTGCCCACTGCAACTTCGCAAATTTTTGAGCAGGTTATAAAATTATTGATTGGCTTTGTTTTGGCAAAAATGCTTATTAAAAACAGTGTTGTTTTTGGCGTATTTGGGGCGCTTATTGGTGTTACTATTTCTGAGGGGTTGACAAGTGTTTATTTTGTGATTTGGTATTTGATTTTTAAAAAGAAAAACAAAGAATATCGAAATTTTAAATTTAAAATAGATAAAACTATTTTTAAAAAAGAGGCAAAAGGAATTTTAAAAGAATCTGTGCCATTTACATTAAGTTCCATAATAATGCCAATGTCTTTAATAATAGATAGTTTTTTGGTGATAAATCTGCTTAAAACCATGAATTTTAACAAAGTTTTTGCAACGACACTTTTGGGGTTAAATTCGGGTGTGGTTAACACATTGGTTGGGTTGCCTTCTACCATTTCGGTTGCCATCTGCGTGGCTATTGTGCCGTATATTGTTTTTGCTTTAAATCAAAAGGATTATGCTGCTATTTCTCAAAAGGTGGAACTTGCGCTAAGGTTGTGCGCGTTTGTTTCCTTGCCGTGTGTTTTTTTGTTTTTATTTTTTTCAAAAGATATTTTGCTTTTGTTATTTTCTCATAGTTTTTCAAGTGTTTATGAACTTGATGTTGCGGCAAACTTACTGAGCATATCTTGCATAAATGTTTTGTATTTAACATTTGTGCAAATAACAACTTCTCTTTTGCAGGCGGTTAACAGAAGTTATGTGCCGGTTATTAGTTTGTCGGTTTCACTGTTAATAAAAGTTTTTTTTGAAGTTGTTTTAATTAGTAACCCATACCTTAACATTGCGGGGGCGGTTGTTTCTAATTGTGTTTGTTACTTTTTATCCTGCTGCATTAATATTGTGTTTTTTAAGAGGGAAGTGGAAATAAAGTTTTCTGTTTACAAAATGGCTGTTTGCCCGCTGGTTGCAAGCATGGTCATGTGTGCAACTATTGTTGTTTGCAAGCAGATTTTTGTTAATCTTGCTTTTTTGCCACAGTTTTTAGTTTGTTATTTGCTTGGTGCGGTTGCGTTTTTGGCAGCTATGGCGGCGTTGAAATGTTTTTCAAAGGAAGAGATGGGTTTGCTGTTTAAAACTAGAAAAAATTTTAAAAAACAAGCTGAATAAAAAGCTTGTTTTGTGTAAATATTTCTACTATGAATAAAAAAGAATTTATTGGGTTGTTGAGTAATAGAACAAATTTAAGTGCTAGCAGATGCAACGCGCTGCTAAGTGAAATTAAGGGGCTTATTGTTGAAAGTTTGAAAACTGGGGAAGAAGTTAAATTTGCTGGCTTTGGCAGGTTTTTTGTGAAATACAAAAAAGAGCAAATTTGTTGTTTTAAAAATGGCACAAGGTTGCTGCCTGCAAAAAACGTTGCAAAATTTACGGCGTCAAAATGTTTTAAAAACATTGTAAGATAACAAAAAAAATGTTAAAATTTTTTTATGTTTATTAAAGATGTGGAAATTAAGAACAATTTGCTTTTAGCGCCCATGGCAGGAATAACTGATGTTGCGTTTAGGACTTTATGCAAAGAAAATGGGGCGGGGTTAACCTGCACAGAGATGGTTAGTGTTAAGGGCCTTTTTTACAAGAGCAAAAATACTTTTAAGCTTCTTGAAACCTCAGATATTGAAAAGCCAGCGGCGGTTCAACTTTTTGGGCATGAGCCAGAAATATTTGAGAAGGTTTTAAAAAGTGGGTGCTTAGACAAATTTGATATTATAGACATTAACATGGGTTGTCCCGCACCAAAAATTGTAAAAAACTTTGATGGCAGTGCAATACTAAAAGATTTTGAACTTGCAAGGGCAATAATAAAAACGTGCGTTAATTCTACAACCAAGCCAATTACTGTTAAATTTAGGAAAGGGTTTGAGAAAAATGACGACTTTTTGATTGAATTTGCAAAATTGTGTGAGGAGTGCGGTGCAAGTGCAATAACCATTCACCCAAGAACGAGGGCGCAAATGTTCTCTGGGAGTATTGATATTGAAGACATAAAAAAGGTTAAAGAGGCTGTTAAAATCCCCGTTATTGCAAGTGGGGATATTGTGGACAAATCTTCTTACGAAAAGATTTTAAAAAGCGGCTGTGATGGTGTGATGATTGGTAGGGCAAGCCTTACAAATCCGCAGATATTCAACGAGCTTTTGCTTGGCAAAAAGCAGAAAACCCAACTTGAAATTGTGAAAAGGCATTTGCAACTTTTAAAGATGTATTACCCAGAGGAGGTTATTGCAAAAAATTTTAAGAAACATGCCCTTTATTATTTAAGTGGTTTTAAAAATGCAACACAGGCAAAGAGGGAGGTTGTTTTAAAACAAACTTTGCCAGAAATTGAAGAGATTTTGTTTGATTTTTTTGAAAACGAAAAAGAATAGATTTAAGCAATCACAATAGTGGTTGCTTTTTTTGAAATTTAACTTAATAAAAAAAGAAAACAAAAATTAGAAAGTGGTTAAAATTTATATACAAATTTTTGTAAAATTGATAAAATACTATGTATTAAAATACATTATTAATAAACAATTGTTTTAAAAGGATATTTATAATGAAAAAGAGTATAAAAGATATTGATGTTAAAGGTAAAAAGGTTTTGTTAAGGCTTGACCTTAATGTTCCACTTAACAAACAAACTGGTGAGATTTCTGATGATACTAGGATTATGGAATCACTTTCTACCATTAACTATTTGTGTGATAATGGTGCAAAGGTTATTATTTGCTCGCACCTTGGCAGGCCAGAAGGTGTTGACAAAAAGTTTTCTTTAAAGGTTGTGGCAGACAGGCTTGCAAAAATTTTGAAGAATAAGGTTTATTTTAGCACAGACACAGTTGGTGATGATGCAAAGGCAAAGGTTAAAACATTGGAAGATGGCGAAGTTTTGCTTTTGGAAAACCTAAGATTTGACAAAAGAGAAGAGGAAAATGATGAAAAGTTTTGCAAAGAACTTGCCAAACTTGCCGACATTTATGTTAACGATGCTTTTGGAACTGCTCACAGAAAACATGCATCTACTTATGGCGTTGCAAAGTTGCTACCAAACGCTGTTGGGTTTTTGATGAACAAAGAAATTAAGGTTATAACTGAAATTTTGGAAAATCCAAAAAGACCTTTTGTGGCAATTTTGGGTGGGGCTAAAATTAAAGATAAAATTCCTGTTATTGAAAATTTGATTAACAAGGCAGATACAATTTTGATTGGTGGCGGCATGGCTTACACTTTTGTGAAGGCACTTGGCGGCGAAGTGGGGAGCTCTCTTGTTGACGATGAAAAACTTGACCTTGCTAAAAAACTTGTAAAAAAGGCAAAGGATAAAAATATCAACTTTATTTTGCCGGTTGACAACGTTTGCAACAAAGAATACACAAACGATGGAAAACCTAAAAAGTTTGCTTCAAACAAAATACCAAATGATTATATGGGGCTTGATATTGGGCCAAAAACAGTTAAAATTTTTAAGAAATACATTAAAAATGCTGGAACAATTGTTTGGAACGGGCCACTTGGTGTTTTTGAATTTTCTAAATTCTGCAAAGGAACAAACAGCATTGCAAAGGCAATTGGAAAAACAAAAGCGTTTTCCTTTATTGGCGGGGGAGACAGCGCATCTGCAATAATAAAATCTGGCTATGCAAAGAGGGTAAGCCACATTTCAACAGGTGGAGGAGCTAGTTTGAATATGCTTGAAGGTAAAATTTTGCCGGGTGTTGACGTTATATCGGAAGTAAAATAAGAAAGGGTAAAAGATGGACAAAAAACTAACTGCTTTAATTATCATGGACGGGTTTGGAATTCCAAAAGATTTTGAAAGAAGTGGAATTACACCGGATAACACAAAAAATTTGCAGGAACTTAAAAACAAATTTTCTTACACAACAATAAAGGCTAGTGAAGAATATGTGGGGCTTCCTGCTGGTCAAGCGGGAACTAGCGAAGTGGGGCATGCGACTATTGGCAGCGGAAGGGTTACTTATCAACCACTTGTTAAAATTAACATGGAAATTAAAAGTGGAGATTTCTTTAAAAACGAAGTTTTGTGTGATGCAATAGATTATGCTAAGCAAAACAAAAAGAAACTTCATTTGATAGGTTTGCCAAGCGATGGCGGAATACATGGACACATTAATCACCTGTTTGCCTTACTTGATTTGTGCAAGCAGAAAAATTTTGAAGACGTTTATATTCATTTTATTGGTGACGGCAGGGACACTCCACCAAAAAGTGCAAAAAAATATTTGAAACAAATATTCGATTACATTAACAAAATTGGTGTTGGCAAAGTTGTTTCCTGCGTGGGCAGGTTTTATGCCTTAGACAGGGATAAGAACTTTGACAGAAACAAAATTGCTTACAATGCTTGGGTTTTGGGTGAAGGCGAAAAGACCAATAATTTTGAATCTGCCATAGACAAACAATATGCAGATGGTGTTACAGACGAGTTTTTAAAACCAATTGTTTTGCAACAAGATGGACAACCTGTTGGGCTAATAGAAAGCGAAGATTGCGTTATATCTTACAATTTTAGGGCAGACAGGGAAAGGCAACTTGCTTATGTTATGGTGGAAGATAACGACCTTGATTTTGTTAAAGATTTGAACTTATATTTTGTTACTATGACAGAATATGATGAGCATTTTAAAAAAGTTAAGATTGTTTATAAAACAGAAAAGCCAACAAACATTTTATCGCAAGTTTTAAGTAAAAATGGTTTGAAGCAAGTTAAGATTGCGGAAACTGAAAAATATGCGCATTTAACTTTCTTCTTCAATTCTGGCAAGCAAGACACGTATGATTTGGAAGATAGAATTTTGATTAACTCTGAAAAAATGGCAAGCTATGCAAACTTTCCAGAGATGAGTGCAGAAAAGATTATGCAAAAAGCTTTGGAGTGCATGGATAAATATGGCTTTATTGCAATAAATTTTGCAAATACCGACATGGTTGGTCATAGTGGAGTGAAGGGTGCTGCAAGAATTGCCACCAGCGTTGTTGACAAATGTGTTAAAACAGTGGTTGATGAAGTTTTAAAAAGAGGTGGTCAGGGGATTGTTACTGCTGACCATGGCAATGCAGATATTATGGAAGAAGTTGATGGCACGCCAAACACGGCACACACAACGGCGGAAGTTCCACTTATATTGTTTGACTCTTCTTGCCCAAAAAGAGATTTAAGAACAGATGGCACTTTGGCCGACATTGCGCCAACACTTCTTAAAATGATGAAAATTGAAGTGCCAAAAGAGATGACAGGCAAAAGTTTGTTTTAAATAAATTAAAAACTAAAAAAGGAGTTTTTTATATGAAAGATAGATATGTTATGGCTAATTTTAAGATGAACAAAACGGATAAGGAAGTGGAAGAATATTTTGAAGCACTTGTGCCAAATGTTAAAGATTCCAAAACTCAAATTGTTGTGGGGGTTCCGTTTACTTCGCTTAAAACAGCTGTTTGCAAGGCAAAGGCTAAAAACATTATGGTTGCCGCACAAAACATGAACGAGAATGATAAGGGTGCTTTTACTGGTGAAGTGAGTGCAAGCATGATTTTGGGCACAGGTGCAGAGGCGGTTATTGTTGGCCACAGCGAGAGAAGGAGCATTTATAACGAAACAGATGAGATTGTTAACAAAAAAATATTAAAGGCTCTTCAAACTGGTTTGTTCTGCATTTTTTGTGTAGGTGAAACTTTGTATGAAAGAAAAAATCAACTCACAGAGGAAGTTTTAACAAGGCAAGTAACACAGGGGCTAAAATCTATTTATGCAAATGAACTTTCAAACATTGTTATTGCATACGAACCTGTTTGGGCAATTGGCACAGGGGTTACTCCTATGGATGTGGAAATTATTGAAACATTGAAGGTTATTAGAAAAGTTCTTGCATCTATGTATGACGAAAAAATTGCAAACGAGGTTGTTATTGCCTATGGTGGCAGTGTTAATGAACAAAATTGCAAAGAGATTTCTAAACTTGAAGGTGTTGATGGAGCGCTTGTTGGTGGTGCATCATTAGACCCACAAAAATTTGAAAAAATTGTGGCAGCATTTGAGCCAAAATGCACAAAAAAACCAGCAAAAAAATAATTGAGTATTGAAATTTTGCCCCATGTATTGTATTATAATTGTGTAATTTAAAAATAAAGGGAAACATGCATGGAAATTACAACGAACGAAATTTTTGTGTATTTGAGGCAAAATTTCTTTTATGATTTAAGGTCAAGCATTTTAACACTTTGTGCTGTTATTGCAGTGTTTTATCTTTTTAAACTTATGAAAGATAAGGGTGACAAAATAAGGATTACATTAAAGTATTTAACTTGCATTATTGTGTGTTTTTCGATATTTGTTTTACTTTATTAAAGTTGATTTTTATTAGTTTATGTGTTAAACTTTGTATTGTTTTTAATAAAAAGGAGTTTATTTGATGTTTAATTTGTTGGCAGATGGTGGTTTAACACCGGAGTGGATTAGCAAATCTTTTCCTATTATAAAATTTATTTTGCTTGTTTTGATTGTTCTTGCAGCTATTGCTCTTATTGTGGTGGTTTTGATGCAGGAAACAGATAATGAAAATGGCGGAAATGCAATTACTGGAATAAAAGACACATATTATTCTCAAAACAAAGGCATGAATAAAGAAGGCAGACTAAAAAAAATAACACTTATTCTTTCAATTTTTATTGCCGTTGCTGTTATTGTTTTCTTTGTTCTAACAGAGATATATCCAAAAAGCATTTGGAGTGTTTAATTAAAACTTAACAAAGGTTTTAATAATTAAAAAAACATTTTGTTTTTAAAAACAAAATGTTTTTTTATACTAAAAAGTTTGAAGAATTTATGTTTATGTAGCACAAATTGTTATTATTTTGTGTTATTGCCTTGCCATAAGGCAAACATTATCTTGTAAAAATGTGTATTTTAAAGATAAGTTTGACATTTTTTTATATCTTTTTTAAACTAGAAACATATGGAAGAATTAAAACAACAAATAACTAATATTCTTGAAACAAAGTTTATTAACTACAAGGGAATAAACAAGCTTGCTGATGCATTAACAAAACATATTAAAAAAGATTATGGCAGCATTTTGGAAGCTTTAAAACAAATGGAAGAAGATGGCGATATTTTTGAATTTACAAAGCACAAATATGCACTTTCGTCTTCACTGGGGCTTGTGAAGGGAAAGGTTAGTTTTTCTGACAAAAATTATAGTTTTGTTTTAAACCCAGGAGGCGACATTTTTGTTAGCCGAAAAAACTTGCTTAACAGTTTTGATGGCGATATTGTTCTTGTAAAAATTTTAACAAAACCTATGGGGGGCAAAAAAAGTGAAGGCAAGGTTGTTAAAGTTTTAAAAAGAAGTGAAGACAGCATTGTTGGAACTTTTACAAGGATTAAAAGTTATGGTTACGTAAGGCCAGATAAAAAAAGATTTGACAGAGATATTTTTATTGATGTTGCCAACATAAATGGGGCAAAGGATAATGACAAAGTTGTGGTGGATTTGATTGGGTTTAAATCTGGCAACCCAGTTGGCAAGGTGGTGGAGGTTATTGGTTCGCCAAATGATGTGGGCACAGACATAAAATGCATTTTAAGGTCTTACAGAGTTGTGGAAAAGTTTTCTGACGACGTTTTGCAAGATGCCAGAAAAATTCCACAAACAGTGGATAAAACTGCTTTTAAAAATAGGCGCGATTTAACGGATTTAATGCTTTTTACAATTGATGGCAAAGACGCAAAGGATTTGGATGATGCGGTTAGCATTAGCAAAAATAATGATGGAACATATCTTTTGGGTGTTCACATAGCTGACGTTGGGCAATATGTAACTTTGGGTAGCAGGTTGGACGAATCTGCCTTTGAAAGGGGAACTAGCATTTACTTTTTAGACAAGGTAATTCCTATGTTACCAAAGGAACTTTCAAACGGCATTTGCTCGTTAAACGAAGGTGTGGACAGGCTGGCACTTAGTGTGTTTATGACCATTGATAAAACCGGCAGTGTTATAAAAAGTGAGATTTTTGAAAGTGTTATAAACAGCAAGCATCGTCTTAACTATGACGAAGTTTTGGAAGTGTTGGAGGGTAACAAACAAACACAAGAAAGATTAAAAGACATTAAAAATGATTTGTTTTTAATGCTTGAACTTTCCGAAATTTTGGACAAACGCAGAAAACAGTTTGGTTCGCTGGATTTTGACATACCAGAAGGTAAAGTTATTGTGGACGAAAACTTTAAGCCTATTAGGGTGGAAAAAAGGTCTTCCACAAAATCCACAAAAATAATAGAAACTTTTATGGTGGCGACCAACGAAGTTGTTGCAAAAAAATTCTGCGAACTTAAAATTCCTTTTGTGTATAGAATTCACGAAAAACCAGACCCAGAAAAAATGGCATCTTTTTTGAATTTTTTAAACACAATTGGTGTGAGTGCAGATTTGAACAAAAAAGATGTTGAGCCGCTTGACTTACAAAAAATATTGTTGCAAACAAAGGATTTACCAATTAACAGTGTGGTTAATATGGTGATGTTAAGGTCGCTTAAAAAGGCAAAATATTTTGATGAGTGCTTGGGGCATTTTGGCATGGCGCTTAACT
The DNA here is from genome assembly GCA_045598865.1 of Clostridia bacterium. Taxonomy (GTDB): domain Bacteria; phylum Bacillota; class Clostridia; order Christensenellales; family UBA1242; genus UBA7862. The sequence goes on from JAZRVA010000013.1 coordinate 20,140, forward strand.
ATTATTGTCACTTTACATCTCCAATAAGAAGATACCCAGATTTGTGTATTCACAGGATTATTAAACAGTTTTTATGTGGAAACAGGCAGGCAATAACTTCACCCAAGGCAATTGGATTTGTGGAAAAGGCTTCAAGCAAATCTAGCGAAATGGAAAAGATTGCAGAGGACGTGGAAAGGGATATAACAGACTACAAAAAATGCGAATACATGAGCGGCTTTGTTGGACAAACTTTTGAAGGTATAATAAGCGGTGTTAATGCCAGAGGGTTTTATGTGGAACTTGATGACACTTGCGAAGGTTTTGTGAGTGTGGCTAGTTTGACTGACGATTTTTATAACTTTGATGAACAATCACTTATGCTTGTTGGCAAGGGCAAGTTTTACAAAATTGGAGAGAGAGTTAGAGTTAAACTTTTAAATTGTGTTTTATCAGATAGAAAAATAAACTTTGAAATTGTTAAAAAATTGAATAGCTAGAAATGTTTTAAAACTTTAATTAACTAAACAAAAAATATTATATGTTTAAAAAAAGTGCTTTTTAATAAGGCACTTTTTTTATAAATAATTTATAAATAATAAAGCAAAAAAGTATTGTTTTTGTTGCTCTTAAACATAATTTAATTTTTATGTTTTTTGTTTTAAACATATATTTTTTGTTTTTTTGCAAAAACTAAAACTAATAAAAGGAGTTTTAGTTATGAAAAAAAGATTTTTAAGCGCATTTTTATGCTTTTGTTTTTTAGTACTTTCTTGCTTTGTTTTGGGTGCTTGTGATGAACAACCACAACCAGAAGCTCCAATTTTGCAAGAAAACTTTGCAATGATTGGCAACACTGTTTACAAAAATTTTGCGGAGGCTGTTAGCGCAGTTCCGTTTAATGGCGAGCAAACCACCATAAAACTTGTTTCCAATGCAACAGGTGGCGGAAGCAAGGTGAACGAAGGTGAATCTTTAGAAAACTACCAAAACATTGTTTTTGACTTTAATGGCTTTACTTACTATATGGATCAACCAACCGTGGGATCTGCTGGCACAGAAACAAATGGGTTTCAGCTTTTGCAAGGGGGAAAGGTTACGTTTAAAAATGGAAGGTTGCAGAATAAACCAAGAGGTGCAAAAATTATGCTTCAAAACTACTGTGATTTAACTTTGCAAGATTTTACTGTTGACAACTCTAAATCAGAAAGTTTTGTTGACGAAAATAACAAAAATCAGGTTTATGGCCAATATGCAGTGAGCAATAATTTTGGATCTTTGACGGTTAAGGGCAACAGCAACATTATTGCAAGAGAAAATTTTGTTGCGTTTGACCTTTGGTTTGGTTTAAAAGACAAATACAAAACAGGGGTAAATGTTAACATAGACCCAACCTTTACTGGCAGTGTGTATGGTAAAATAGAATATGGTTGCTCTAACACAAGAGGAGTAGAAAATTGGAGAGAATTAACTAATTTGGAAATAAATGCAGGCAATTTTTATGACTTTTCGCTTGCAAGTTCTAGCACAAATGCATTAGAAGGGGCATCGATTAGCATAAAGGGAGGCAAGTTTGTTTTGGCTGAAAACACAACATTTGATCAGAGCTTTGTGCCTTCTGGATGCTCTGCAAGGCAAGATGGCAACACATGGATTGTGGTTAAGAATGCTTAAACATAAATTAGGCAAAGGAATTAAACCCTTTGCTTTTTTTATAGTTTGTGTTATTATTCTTTTTGGAAAGTATATTATGAAGGTTGTATCAACAAACAAATTTGCACATTTTAATTATTTTATAGAAGAAACTTTTGAAGCGGGCATTGTTTTGAATGGGAGTGAAATTAAGTCGATAAGAGCAAACGGAATTACTTTAAACGAAAGTTTTGTTTTGGTGTCAAATAACCAAGTTTGGCTTAAAAATAGCTTTGTAAAGACTTATCAAACCAAGAACAATTTTACTCCAAAACCGGACAGAGATAGAGCACTTCTTCTTAACAAAAAAGAAATATTAAAAATTAAACAAAAGGTTAACGAAAAGGGTTATACAATTGTGCCAATAAAGGCATATTTTAACGGGGAAAGGTTGAAACTTGAAATTGGCCTTGGCAGAGGTAAAAAACTTTTTAACAAAAAAGAAGATAAAAAAGAAAAAGACATTGCAAGGGAGACCCAAAGAATTTTGAAAAATTAAATTAGATGTTTTGCACATTGACCTTATTACAAAAAAATGGTAGTATACAATAACAAAAGTGAGGTGTAAAAACTATGAAACCAGGATATGATATTTCAAACCCTACAATGAAAGATTGGTTTAGGATAGAAAGAGACTATGAGAGAACATTTAAAAAATTTAACGAAAGTGGGATATCTAGACCTAACCTTGCAATAGGAATTGTTAATGATATGTATACAAATCAATATGAAAAAGAACTTAACAAATCTTTTGCAAAAGGGAAAAATGATATTTCTCCAATTGCAGAATGGCGTTTTGATGTTTTAAGAAAAATAACAGAAATAAAAATTTATGAAGCTGTGATGAAATTAAATAATCCTGATGATTGTTTAACATTTTCTTTCCTTAATGGTAAGCCAGACGAACAAACAAGTGAATTTTTAAATTTAAGCGATAATTCTGGCAGACCAATAAACATTGCAAGAACTGGCTCTTTGGAATATCCAAAAGGATTTACATCTTTTGATGATGAAGCTGCAAGAGTGGACCTGAAAGTTTTTAAAGATGGAGAGATTCTTGCTGTTCAGAATAAGCAAGGTGAAGAAATTTATAACTTTAACTCTTTGCCAATGAATTTTCAAGAACAATAATTTGTGTTTAATCACAAATTATTCTTGGGGGTGCACCGGTTTCGACAGGGCAGTCTAGAAGCAAAATAAGCGAGATGTGGTTTTTATGTTTTGGCGTCCACACAAAACAAACTAAAACAGATTTTTTAAGTGCAAACTTAAATTCTAATGCTAACTCTGTAGCTTGTGCTGCTTAGTTAACCGTTTAAGAAAATAGTTTTTCTTGTAGCTTTTTCTTAGGCGTCAGTTATACAAGGAACTTTGTTTGATTTGTCTGTGCCAAACAATTTTATTAGCAGGCTTTGCCTTAAAACATTGTTAACTTTTGTTTTAAAGTGAATTCTTTAAAGTTAACTGTTCTCGAAGAAAGTTTTGTTTTTGCTGTTTTGGACATGAGTTCAATTCTCATCACCTCCACCAATAGCATAAAACCCGCTAAAATAGCGGGTTTTATTATTTGTTGGGTTTTATATAAGGAACAAGTTTTTGGAAAAAAAATAGAAAATAAGAAAAGTTTTATTTATTAATAAAACAAAAGTTCTTAAAATACTTGTGAATAGTTATAAGTATTTATACTAGAATTTGTAAGCGAACAGATCAGAAAATATAAAAATTTTATATAATAAGAGTTTTTAATTCATAATTTTTTTGGATTGACTTGCGGCCAAGTTCTGTTTTGTTTAAACCAATCACTTTCTTTTAGAATTGTGTTGTTGTTTGAGCAACTTATTGTGCAAGTTGTGTTGTCGCACAAGAAAACAATGTTTCCGTTAAAGGATGTAAATTCATTGTTTTTATAATTTACACATAGAGTTGTGACATAAATCTTGTCGGTATATGGTGCGACCCTATTAATAAAATCCTGAGTAGGGAATTGATTTTTTGGCTCATTAGCGTATTCTGGGCTACCAGCACAGCAACAAACACAAACTATTGATGGTTGAATTGTTTGCAGTAGCTCTTCTGATGAAGAAGTTTTTGATCCGTGATGACCGGCTTTGTATAAATCTACTTGTGGTAGAGAGTTTTTGGATATCAAATATTCCTCACCGTCTTCTTCCAAATCACCAGTAAAAAGCATATTTATTGTTTTTGTTGGCGATTGCTTATAACTAAAAAGTGTGCAAACAGAATAATTGTTTTCTGATGAAGAATGATTTGCTGGGTCATAATAATAGCTGTTTAAAACTTTCATTTTGGTGTTTGTGCCAATGTTAAACTCTTCACCCGCACAATCAATTGCCTTATAATGTATGGCACCATTGTTTATTTCGTCTTGCAATTCTCGTTTGTAATTTGAATAAGTTTTGGAATCTTCGCTTTGGTTTGTGTTACTAAAAGTTATTATGTTATTACACTCAAAAATATCAAAAATGCTATCCACATTTTCGTTTGTTGCAAAACCTGCATAGTGGTCTTGGTGTGCATGAGTTATTATTACATATTCTAATGTATTATCGGTAACATATTTGTTTAAATATTCTACAACATAGGGGATACTATTTGATTTTGACCCGCAATCTATTAAAATATCACAAGTGTCGGTTTTTATGTATGTGCAATCGCCTGTGTATTTGTTACCAAGTTCTATAAAATGAACAGATAAGTTTGCCTCGTCAACCGGAATAACAGTGCTTAGTTCGATATCACTTTTTGAATAAAATATTTCTTCCGAAACAGCAACAGAATCTGTTGTTGGTAGCTTTAAGTATGTAATACCACAAAAGCCAATAATAATGCCTAAAACCAAGCAAAAAAACGATGAAATGGGATTTGTTTTTTTCTTGCTCATTTTTATTCCACCTCCGGTTCCATAGCTTCGCCATTTTCAACAAAGGTAACAAGCTTAATCTTTTTTATTTTAAAAATTTTGCCGTATTTTAAGGAATCTATTGTGTATTCAACATAAAAAGTACCAACTTCATTTGAGAAACCTCTGGAATCCAAATTTAAATTGCTGTTTATCATAACGTCGCTGCTTATGTCTTTTCCAAACTCAACGGCTTTTGCTCCGGTTTCTATGTATTTTTCATTTAGAGTTAAAGTTATTTCCTCTGGTCCATTTATTTCAAAAGTGTCGTTTCTGCAAACCACAAAAAAGGCCGCAATCCCGATAACTGCACCTATAATTAAACATAAAAATGCAACAAATAATGTTTTTGGGCCTGAAGTTTTGATTGTTTTTTCAACCTGTTTTTCTTTCTTTTTATTCTGTTTTTTATTGCCCCAAATTGGCAGGTTTAAGGTTGCCCTTGAACTTGTTTTTGTGGCATTTTTTCTGGTTGCCATAACAACGTCTCCTTTCTATTTAAAAACAATTTTACCAAACTTTATTCTTTTTACAAAATAAAAATTTTTTTGTAGCTAACAAATTTTTGCGGATTTTATTGAGAATAAAAATTTAAAAAAAATTATTATTTTTTATTGATATCAAAAAAAAGTTTGTGATAGAATACTTCTGTTTTTAAAAATGAATATGAGAGTTTTTTCTTTATGGAAACACAGGTCCATAAAAAAAACTCTCTTTTTGTTTTTAGGAGGTTTTATTTATGACAAAGTATATTTTTGTAACCGGCGGGGTTGTTTCTGGTATTGGCAAAGGAATTATTGCAGCAAGTTTGGGAAGATTGCTTAAAATGAGGGGTTTTAAAATTGGGGTGGAAAAGTTTGACCCATACTTAAATGTGGACCCAGGCACAATGAATCCAAATGAGCATGGGAAAGTATTTGTTACAGATGATGGGGTGGAAACGGATTTGGACCTTGGCCATTACGAGCGAATTATAGATATTAACTTAAATAAATTTTCCAACTTAACAAGTGGCAAAGTTTTTTGGAGTGTTTTGAACAAAGAAAGAAATGGTGATTTTTTTGGCAAAACAGTGCAAATAATTCTATATGTTACAAATGAAATAAAAAGTTTTATTAAGCAAAATGTGGATTGTAACAAGCCAGACATATTAATAACAGAAATTGGTGGAACAATTGGAGACATAGAAAGTCAGCCTTTTATTGAGGCTATAAGGCAGTTTTCTATTGAGGTTGGGATTGAAAATTGTTTGTTTGTTCATGTGTGCTTGGTTCCATTTATTTCTGGCATAAACCCAAACAAAAATATTGTTGAAACAGTTGAATATAATAATAAAAACCAATATTTTATTGGCGTGCAGTTCCACCCAGAATTAAAAAGCAGACCAACAAATCCACACCCACTTTTTGTTAACTTTATAAAAGCTGCAAAACTTTTAAAGTGAGTATTATAAAACATTTGCAAATATCACTTTGCTATTTGTTTTGTTAAAAATGTTTTGTGTGATATTCTATGTTTATAAAACTAAAACAATAATAAAAAGGTTTTTGATATGGAACTTATAAAACAAAATTGGACAGATGACGATATAACCCAATTTTACGTCTACGAAAAAACGCTTAAATCCAACTTAAATGATTGCACATGGGAACAAAAAATTGTTAACACAACTCTTGATTGTTATGGCAAAACGTCATACAAAGCCAAACAAACGGCAAAAAAAATAAAAAAGGGTAATTACATAGAGTTTGTATCAAAACTAAAAGTTAAAACTCATTTTGACAGCTTGGTCTTGTCTTATTTAATTTGTAGTATAAAAGATTTTGAAATCTTTGAGCATTATTTGGACTTATTTGTTGAAACAATTGATAATTGGGCAAGTGCCGACACATTGAAGTTTGAAAAAAGGGATAACGAAAAACTTGTTGCACTTTCAAAAAAATACTTGCAAAGCAGCAAGCCCTTTGTTCGTCGGGTTGGCGTGAATATTTGGTTTGAACTAATAAAGCACGAGAATTATTTTAACATGTCTTTTGACGTTTTAAATAGTTTAAAAAACGAACAAGAATATTATGTTAATATGTGTGGGGCTTGGCTGCTATCTTGTTGCTTTGTAAAAAACAAACAGAGAACTTATGAATTTTTTAAAAATAATCACACAAATAGCTTTATAATAAACAAGGCAATTTCTAAGTGCAGAGATAGTTTTAGGGTGAGTGAAGAAGATAAACAAAATTTATTAAATTTTAGAGTTAGATAAAAAATATTGTCTAAAAAATATTAGGCAATATTTTTTTTAGTTGGTATAATGTTATGAATTAAAAAAATAGGAGTTTGTAATGGTAGAATTTAAGGGTACGCTTTCAGAAGATGTAAAACACAAGGCTTTTTTGTATCATCAAAGAAAAATTGCAAAAAAAGTTTTAGTTGGAACTTTTGTTGTTGCGTTTTTGACACTTGCTTATTCGCTTTTATTTGGTTTTAATTTTGATTATTTGTTTAAAGAAAGTTCGTTGTTTTTGGCACTTTTAACAGCAACTGTAATTCTTCTTATATTTTCAATTGTTTATTTTTTAAAACCTGTGTCAAAAACTATTATGCAAAAAGAATACAATTTTTCAATTTTGTTTGATGGTTCAAAGGTTATTTATGCTCCTTTGTCGGCTAGTTATGGCAAAAGAGAATTTGGCACTGTTATGATTAACAAATTTGAGGAGTTTGACGATTTTTATTACCTAAAAACAGAAGGTAGAAATGAACCTTACATCTGTGAAAAACGCCTTCTAGTGCAAGGTGATTTTGAAGAGTTTAAAGCAATTCTTAAAAATGCAAAATTTAAGAAAGTGGAAACTTCGCCTGTCAAGAAAGAAGACGCAGAAAATGCCTCATCGCAAACTGCAAACTTGGAGGGCTCTCAAAACTTGCAAACAAATTTAAGCGGTGAAGAAAAGGTTAATAACTCTTTAGCAAAAACAAGATTTGGCAGAAAAATTAGGCAAAGATTGCCAAGAGAAAAAGAATATAGATGGGCAGTTGCTTCAATAATTTGTTCTATTGCCTCGGTGGCACTTGTTCAACCGTTTTTAACAGTTGGTTTTAGCGTTATTGATGTGTTAATTCCCAAAATAGCAACGTTCTTTTTTAGCCACGTTGTAGAGTTGTTTACAGCCGTGTTTGCCGTGGTGGGAACGGCTGTGAGCACGTTTGTGCTTGTTTTTGGTCTGCTTCTTTTAATGCCAATAGGTGGCCTTTTAAGTTTAATATTTTCCATTGTTCAGCTTACCAGAAACAGAAGATGGTGGAGTTGGTTTTCGTTTGCAGTTTCGCTTGCTTCGATAGCAGTAATTTTTGTTCAAATTGCAACCTTTAATTAGTGAAAATAATAAAAAGATATAAAAAGAAATATATAAAAAAGGAAATTTAAAACATGACAGATATAGAAATTGCAAATAGTATTACTCCAAAAAAAATTACAGAAGTTGCAAAAACCTTGGGTGTAAAAGAAGAAGATTTGGAGTTATATGGCAACTATAAAGCAAAAATAAACAATTTTAACTTAAACCCAAACGCAAAATTAGTTTTGGTAACTGCCATTAACCCAACCAGTGCAGGCGAAGGAAAAACAACTGTTTCAATAGGTCTTGCAGATGGCATGAAACTGCTAAATAAAAACGTGTGCTTGGCATTAAGGGAACCTTCACTAGGCCCTGTGTTTGGTGTTAAAGGTGGTGCAACCGGTGGCGGTTATAGTCAGGTTCTTCCAATGGAAGATATAAACTTGCATTTTACGGGAGACTTTCACGCCATTACAAGCGCAAACAATCTCCTGTGTTCTTTTATAGATAACAGCATTTTTCAGGGTAATTTGCTTGGCATTAATCCAGAAAAAATTGTTTTTAATAGATGTTTAGATTTAAACGATAGAGCATTAAGAACTGTTCAAGTTGGTTTGAGTGGCAAAACAGAAACTCCAAGGTTAGACAGATTTAATATCACCGCCGCAAGCGAAATTATGGCAATTTTGTGCCTTTGCAAGGATATGCAAGACCTAAAAGAAAGGTTAGGCAATATTTTGGTTGCTTACACTTATGATAATAAGCCTGTGTATGCAAAAGATTTAAAATGCAATGGTGCAATGGCAGTTATTTTAAAGGATGCAATAAAACCAAATTTGGTTCAAACTTTAATTGGAACACCGGCAATTGTTCACGGTGGCCCTTTTGCAAATATTGCACACGGATGTAACACAATAATTGCCACAAAACTTGCCATGACTTATGCTGATTATGTGGTAACAGAAGCAGGGTTCGGCGCGGATTTGGGCGCACAAAAGTTTTTAGACACAAAATGTAGAATAGCAGGCTTAAAACCAAACGCTGTTGTGGTTGTTGCCACAATCAGGGCTCTTAAATTGCATGGCGGGGCAGAAAAAGATAGTTTAAACCAAGAAAACTTGCAGGCACTAAAACTTGGTTTGCCAAACCTGATTAAACATGTGGAAAATATAAAAGATGTTTACAAGCTTCCAGTTGTTGTTGCTATTAACAAATTTACTTTTGATACAGAAAAAGAAATTGAACTTGTAAAAGAAGAAGTGAAAAAACTTGGCGTTAAAGCAATTTTAAGTGATGTTTGGGCAAAGGGTGGCAACGGCGCCACAGACCTTGCGCAAGAAGTTTTGAAGTTGTGTGACGAAGATAATTCAAAATTTAGTTTTAGTTATAACTTAGAAGACACAATAGAAAACAAAATACAAATGATTGCAAAGCGAATTTATGGTGCAAAAGGCGTTGTGTTTACTGACAACGCAAAAGAAAATTTAAAAGACATAAAGTCATTAAAAGTTTACAATAATCTTCCAGTTATCATAGCAAAAACGCAATATTCTTTAAGTGATAACCAAAAACTTGTTGGCCGTCCGCAAGATTTTGAAATTACAATAAACGAGGTGCAATTAAGGTCCGGGGCAAACTTCTTGGTTGCAGTTGCGGGTTCCATGATGTTAATGCCGGGGCTTTCCAAAAACCCTGCCGGTGCAAACATGGATATAAACAATGGCATAATAACAGGTTTATTTTAATAATAAAAAACAAACAAAAAAGAACATTCTCCTTTTAAGAGAGTGTTCTTTTTTGTTTACTCTCGTTAGAGTTCAGTTCTAGAAATTTTATATAAACAATATTTAAATTATTCTTGTTTAATTTTGTTAGGTTAGTTATATTATATAACATAAAAGGGTTACGTTATGAAAAAGTTTGAAGTAAGCGCAGATAGCACTTGTGACCTTTATGCACAAGAAATTAAACAAATGGGAATAGAGGTTGAGCCAGTAAGTTTTGTTTTAACAAAAGACGATGAACTGATAGACGAAAAAGATGCCTTTATTTCTTTTGAAGAGTATGAAAATTTTTATCAAAAACTTGCAAATGGATATATTGCCAAAACTTCTGTTTTAAATGTTCAATCGCACGTGGATTTGTTCACAAGATGTGCAAAAAAAGGAATTAAAAAACTCTTACATATTTGCATTAGTTATGGCCTGAGCCCATTTTTAGATAATGCAAACAAGGCAATAGAAATTGTTAAAAAAGACTTTCCGGGCATAGAGTATGTGGCAATAGATGCAAACACCACAACGTGCACCGAAGGTTTTATTGTAAAAGCAGCTGTAAAACTTCGTGACGAGGGCAAATCTTTGCAAGAGGCAGCAGAAATAATAACTGGATTAAGAAATAAAACTCAACATTTTATTTTGGCAAATGACCTCAAATTTTTGGCTCGTGGCGGAAGAATAAGCGCAGCGGCTGCAAGCATTGGTTCTTTATTCCAAGTAAAGCCTGTTATTTGTTTTAACAAACAGGGTAAACTTCAAATTGTGAGAAAGGAAATTGGCCTTAAAAAGGCAATGATTTCTGTTGTAAATGAGTTTAAAAGTTTTACACTTAACAAAGATTTTCCATATGTTACAATTGTTCACACAGGAAACATAACTGCCGCAAAAGAAATGCAGCAAATGTTTAAACAAAAGTATGGGTTAGAAGTGGAAATAAGATATATGGGTCCAATAATTTCTGCCCACGTGGGGCCAAATGGCGTTGCCTACACGTTTGTTTCAAACGAAGAAAGACCTTTTTAGTTAAAGCAAGCAATGTGTCTCTAACTTCTTTTAATCAAAATAATTAGAGTGTAAAATTAGTTTTAAAAAAAACATATATCACATTTTGCAAAAAGTGTGATATATTTTTTTGTGTAAGGAAAATGTTTTTATGATTTGTAACGATTGCCCAAGAAAGTGCAATGTAAATTTGAATAACGCAGTTGGTTTTTGTTCCAAGCAACAAAACACAATTAGGGTTGCCAAGGTTATGCGCCATTTTTGGGAGGAACCAACGATTGTAGGCAAAAATGGTAGCGGGGCGGTGTTCTTTAGCCATTGCAATTTAAAATGCAAGTTTTGTCAAAACCACCAAATTTCTTTTGATGGTCAAGGCAGAGATTTTAGCATAAAAGAGTTTGCAAATCTTTTAAAAAGAATAGATGCCACAAAGGTGGAGAATATAAATCTGGTAACTCCCACTCATTACACATCTCAAATTTTGCAGGCATTTAATATTTATAAGCCACAAAAAACAATTGTGTGGAATACCAGCGGTTACGAACATAATTTAGAACGATTAAAAGGTATCGTGGATGTTTTTTTGTTTGATGTTAAATATTATGATAATAATTTGGCTCTTCATTGTTCTAAGGCAGGCAACTATTTTGAAATATGCCTAAAAGCATTAAAACAAGCAAGAGAAATTGTGGGCCCAGACGTAATAGAAAATTCTGTTATGAAAAGGGGTATAATAGTTAGACACTTAATTTTGCCAAACCACACAGAAGACAGTATAAAAATTTTTGAAAATATCAAAAAAGAAATTGGCACAGACGTTTGCATAAGCTTAATGAGCCAATATGTTCCAATGCATTTAGCAAAACAAGATGAAAGTTTAAACAGGCCTATTAGCAAGTTGGAATATAAAAAAGTTTTTAATTCTATTATAAAAATGGGTTTTAAAAACGGTTTTTGGCAAGAATTTTCAAGTGCCACAAAGGAATATACACCAAATTTTAGCCAAGATAAATTTTTTGAACTTTAAAAAAATGGTTAAAAATGTGTAAAATATCCAAATTTATTTTTGATATTGACTTGACAATGCTTGTGTGTTAAAATTTTATCGTTAGAAATTTTTTGTTTTTCGGAGGGCAAAATGCTTCAAACATTCTTAAATATTTTAAGTATAATAGGAATCATTGCAGTTGCAGCTTTTGTTATAATATTTTTGTCGGATTTGTTCATAACAATCATAGATGGAACAAACGGCATATTTTTTAAAAGAAATAAAAACAAAAACTTTTTTGAAGAGGAAAAATCTGTAAAAAGGCCAGTGTTACTTAATAGTCCAAAAGAATATCAAAATGGGCAAGAAACCTTGCAAGAAAATCAAAGTTTAATCAACAATCAAGCAGCACAAAACAAGTTTGATAACGAAGTTGATATGGATGAAGCTGCAAGGGAAGAACAACTTGCAAAACAAAGAGCAGAAGAAAGCAGAAAAAATGTTGTAGAAGCAAGAACCGCCACCCCAACACCTATCATCACACCAGCACCTGCTCAAACCATAAAGGTTGAAAAAGAAGAAGAACCAGAAGAAGACATAGATAAAATTATAAGTGAAATTTCAAAACAAACATTAGTTTTGTTAGAACAAGAAAAACCAACCGTTGTTGAAGTTAAAGAAGATGAAACACTTAAACAAAAACAAAAAGAACTTGAAGAACAAATAGAAAAACTTAAAAACCAAATAGAAGAAGACAAATCAACTATTGCCAACCTTGAAGAAAAAGTAAAAAATGCTCCAACAAAAACAGAGGTTAAAACAGAAATTAAAACAATTAAAGTTGTAACAGGAAATAAAGAAGATTTAGAAAAACGTTTGGAAGATTTAAAACAAAGGCTTAAAGAAAACGAAAAAGAACTTAGTATAAACAGAAAAGAGTTTGTTCCTCTAAGACGTGTTAACATGACGTTGGAAAGTGACAAAAAGAAGTTAAGAAGAAGAGAAGCCATTGTTGCAAAACAAAAAGTTGTTTTGTATGGCGTAAACAATTATGTTGATATTAACGAAGAAAAGGCAAAAAAATTGTCTGAGGAACTTGACTTGTTAGAAGGGTTAAGACTTTCCGTTCAACACTGTGAAGAAGTTATGCAAAAGAATAAGGATAGATACCCAATTTTGGAAAGAGCAAACAAATTCTTGGTTAAAAATAATGAAGATTTAAAAACAGATATCAAAAACTTAGAAGAACAAATAGCAGAACTTGAAAAGCAAGAAAACAATTCAGATTCTGACGATGCAAACACAAACGAATAATTTTAGTATAAAAAAAACCCTGCCTAGCTGTGCAGGGTTTTTTATACTTAAATTTAGTTTTTTAAAAACGTTGCAAAAAGTTTTAATAAATGCAAATTTATGATATCATAATTTTATAAAAGGAATATTTTTATGGCGTTTAAAATTGCTTTTTGGAAGAAACAGCCCGTAAAACATAAAAAAGTTAAAGTCGGTTTGGCACTCGGTGGCGGTGCCGCCAGAGGCATTGCTCACATCGGAGTTATAAAAGCCTTCCAGGAAAGGGGCATAGATTTTGACTTTGTTGCTGGCACAAGCGCAGGTTCTGTGATAGGTGCATTTTACGCAGCTGGCACCAGTGCAGAGCAAATGATTTCTATTGCAAAGTCACTCAAAGTTAAAGATATAAGAAAAAGCAAATTTTTCATGCCATCAAAAACAACGGGAATAGAAAGTTTAATAACAGAAAATTTAGGAGAAATAAACATAGAAGACCTCAAAAAACCATTTTGCGCTGTCACTGTGGATTTGGTTGCCGCTAGGGAGGTAGTTTTTACTCACGGACCATTGGCAAAAATCGTTGCGGGAAGCTGTGCAATACCTGGTGTTTTTAATCCAGTGGTCTTAGATAATTTCCACTTGGTAGATGGTGGGTTGCAAAATAATATTCCTGCTGATGTGCCAAGATATTTTGGGTGTGACTATGTGGTGGCGGTAGATGTCAATTCCACCCGTGGTGGCGGAACAGAGTCTTTAAAACTCGTGGATGTTTTAAAAACCACAATTGGCATAATGAATAAGGCAAATTCTGTAAAAGGTTACTTGGATTCCGACATAATAATTCTGCCTAGTATGAAAAAATATAAATCCACAAAATTAGACGAAGTTGACGAAATGATAGCAGAAGGATATAAAGCCGGCTTGGATTGCGCAGACAAGATATTAGAACTAATAAGCAAAAGGCCAAAAAGATTTTTAAGAAAGAAAAACAAACTAATCCAAAAACAGAAACCTCAAATAGATTAAGTTATGAACAAAATTCAAAATAGAAAAACCAAATTTGTTTTAAAATTAAGCATATATCTTTGTATATGTTTAATTTTGCTGTGCAGTTTGTTTTTTACAAATCAAATAGAGGCTATTTTAAATAATAATCAATTTTTCTATTCTCAGCAGTTTAAATCTTCAAATTTAAAAATTAGTTTTATTGATGTGGGGCAGGGGGATTGCACTTTTATTCAAGTAGAAAATAAGTCTGTTATGATAGATTGCGCCACAAATGATAATGCAGACAAAGTAATAAGGTATTTAAAAAATTTGGGCTATAACAAATCTTCCACAATAGACTATTTAATTTTAACCCACCCAGATTCAGACCACATTGGTGGCGCTAGCAAAATTTTGCAAGAATATAATGTTAAAAACATATTTATTCCAGAAGTATATTCACAATTTGAAGTTAAAAACAATTTGGCAGTAAACGATTTTTGGGTGGATTATTCACAGGTGTGGGAACAAACAATAAAAGCGGTTTACCAAGAAGTTGGGCAAAATCACTTGTTTTATAACTTTGCCGGCAAAACAATAGAAGGCGAAAACTTCCGTTTTGAGTTTTATTACCCAACTTTACATAAAATAAAAGAGGAATATTCGTCAAACGATTACAGCCCAATTATAATGCTTTCTGCGTTTAATGTTAAAACGCTGTTTACAGCAGATATAGATTCAAACATAGAAAACTTATTTGTCACACAAAACCAAACCTTGGTAGATGAAGATTATTTTGATTGCGATATTTTAAAGGTTGCCCACCATGGCAGCCGGGGCTCTACGTCTCAAAAATTCTTAGATGCCACAAGGCCAGATATTGCAATAATCAGCAGTAGTTGGGATAATTCCTATAATCACCCAACAAACGAAGTAATAAATAGGTTAGATGGCATAGGTGCCACAATATTAAGAACCGACACCATGGGCACAAGTGTTGTTTATCTTCAACAAAATCTGTTACAAATCAAAACAAATTTTTGTTTTGTTGGAAACTTTTATTTTGAGTGGTTGCCATTTGTCGTCGGCATAATTTTTTGTTTAGGCGCTATACTTACTTTTAAAATTAAGGGGTAAAGTTATTGTTTTAAAACTAAAAAATACATTTTGCACAAATATTATTTTTGTGCAAGGTTTACAAAATAAACCACAATATATAGTGCTTGTGGTTTTTTTGTTGACACTAAATATTGTGGTGTGATAAATTCAAGGCAGTTAAGCTTTATTTTGGCAATCAGCCTTAAAACTTAAAAATAAAAAAATAAGGGACTATAAAAAAATGATTAAGCAAGTAAGAAAAAGAGATGGACAAATTCAAGATTACAACAGAACAAAAATAGCCGATGCAATTTACAAAGCAGCCGTTGCATGTGATGGCAGCGATAGAGCAAAAGCAGAAGACCTAGCAAAACAAGTAGAGGATATCTTAGTTGAAAGATATGGCAACAAAATTCCAACCGTTGAACAAGTGCAAGACGTTGTTGAAAAGGTTTTAATTGAAAACAGGCACGCACAAGTTGCAAAAGCATACATTTTGTATCGTGAAAAACGTAGTGCTGCAAGGGAGAATAATGCACTTGCCGGTGCAACAATAGATTTGTTCTCAAAATATTTGGACGACACAGACTGGGCAACCAAAGAAAATGCAAATATGCAGCACAGTGTTGCAGGTCTTAACAACTATGTTAGAGAATCTTTTACAAAAAAATACTGGCTTAATGAAATTTATCCAACAGAAGTTAGGGAAGCCCATGAAAGCGGAGCAATCCACTTGCACGACCTTGGTTTCTTTGGCGCATATTGCGTTGGTTGGGATTTAAGGCAAATCTTAACTGATGGTTTTACAGGAGCAGCAAAAAAGGTTTCTAGCAAACCACCAAAACACTTAAGATCCTTCTTAGGACAAGTTGTAAATGCAACATTCACAACTCAAGGCGAAACAGCAGGTGCTCAAGCATGGAGCAGTTTTGACACATATTGTGCACCATTTGTTAAACTTGACAATTTAACATACGATCAAGTTAAACAATGCTTGCAAGAATTTGTTTTTAACATGAACGTTCCAACTCGTGTTGGTTTCCAATGCCCATTTTCAAATATCACACTTGATATTAAATGCCCAAAAACATTAAAAGACCAACCAATTATTATTGGTGGCGTTATGCAAGACACAACTTATGGTGATTACCAAAACGAAATGGATATAATCAACAAAGCTTTCTGTGAAGTTATGTTGGAAGGAGATTCCAAAGGCAGAGTTTTCACTTTCCCAATTCCAACAATCAACGTTACAAAAAATTTCGATTGGGATAGCCCAGTTGTAAATTCCATTATGGATATTACTTGTAAATATGGTATTCCTTACTTTGCAAATTATGTAAATTCCGATTTGAGCCCAGAAGACGCAGTTTCTATGTGTTGCAGGCTAAGACTTAACGTTAAAGAGCTTAGAAAACGTGGCGGCGGCTTGTTTGGTTCAAACCCACTCACAGGCTCAATTGGCGTTGTAACAATCAACTTGCCAAGAATTGGCTACCTTGCAAAAGACGAAGCAGAATATTTCGCTCTTCTTACCAAATATGCCGACATTGCAAAAACCTCTCTTGAAATAAAGAGAAAAATAATTGAAGATCAAACCGATAAAGGCTTGTATCCATATTCAAGATTCTATTTGAGGTCTGTTAAAGCAAGAACAGGCGGTTATTGGTCAAATCACTTCAACACAATTGGTATTGTTGGCATGAACGAAAGTTTAATGAACTTCTTAGGGAAGGATAAAAACATCACAACCCCAGAAGGCCAAGCATTTGCCTTAAAAGTTATGAACTATTTAAGACAAAAAATGGTTGAATACCAAGAAGAAACAGGCAACCAATATAACTTAGAGGCAACCCCAGCAGAGGGAACAGCAGCCAGACTTGCAAAAATAGACAAAAAACGTTTCCCAGAAATTATAACCGCTGGTAAAAACGCAGTGTCATATACAAATTCCACACAAATCCCAGTAGAATTTAGTGATGATATTTTCAAAGTTGTTTCTTTGCAAGACGAACTTCAATCCCTTTACACCGGCGGAACTGTTCTTCACTTGTATTTGGGTGAAAGAATAGAAGACAAAGAAGTTTGCAAAAAACTTATCAGAAAGATTTTTGAAACTTCAAAAATGCCATATGTTTCCATCACTCCAACTTTCAGTGTCTGTGAAAATCACGGCTACATTGCTGGCGAGCACTTTGAGTGCCCAGAGTGTGGTGCAAAAACAGAGGTTTGGTCAAGAGTTGTTGGTTACTTAAGGCCAGTTCAAGACTATAACGATAGCAAATACGACGAATACATGAATCGTAAAAAATTTGTTTTGCCTGTTGAAGACGAAATAGATGAAGAATTTATAGAATGCGAGTGCAAAAAAGATAGATTGTCTTAATCCTAAAAATTCTAAAAAATTTTTGCCAAAAAGTTAAATTGCTTTTTGGCAAAGTTTTTTATAACGGCTTTGTAAAAGCCCTAAAAAAACAGTGCTCACCAAAATGTAAACAAAATGTAAACAAAATAAAAAGCATTATGCAAACTAAATAAAAATATTATATTTAATTTTTACAAGGAATAAAAATATGAAAATTGGCGGATTTGTAAAAAACTCATTTGTGGATTATCCAGGCAAAATTGCCTGTACAATATTCACTGTGGGTTGTAATATGAGGTGCTGGTATTGCCACAATTCACACTTGTTTAACAAAACAAAAAATTTAATACCAGAAAGTGAAATTGTAGATTTTTTGGTAACTCACCAAGGTTTTTTAGATGGCGTTTGCATTAGTGGCGGAGAGCCAACGTTGCAACCAGACCTAACAGACTTTATAAAAAAAGTTAAAAGTTTGGGCTACCATGTAAAGCTGGATACAAACGGCACAAATTTTGAAATTTTGCAAAATTTAGTTAATAGCAAACTTGTCGATTATGTGGCAATGGATATCAAAGCCCCCCTTGATAAATATAAGGAAATTACACAAGTTAATTCTAATATGCAAAGCATAACTTCCAGCATAGAATTTCTTTTGCAAAATAATGTGGATTATGAGTTCAGAACCACGTTTTCACCCGATTTATCCTTAGCAGATTTAGAAGAAATTTGCAAAACAATTAAGGGCGCAAAGTGTTACTCTGTGCAAAAATATAATATTGTTGAATATAACAAAATTAATATGTTACCAAGAAAGTTGGAAGATTTTGATATCGCCAAGGAAATTGCACTTAAATATGTTCAAAAAGTTATAATAAAAGGGGTTAATTAACCCCTCTTTTTTTATAAAAAATTGTCTCAAATAACCCCATTTATTTTTGTTTATTTTACCCAATATTTTTTAAAAATTTGGGTATTTATTTTTTTACAAATGTGTGTTACAATAAAAGCGTTTATTAAGCTATTATTCTAAATAAAAAACAAAAATATTAATGGTTTTACTGCAAAAACAAACAAAAAATTACAAAATTTTTGTGTAAAACAATTGTTTTGTAATGCATACAAAGGAAGTAGTATGGGAAATTTAATGTGTGTTTCATGGGTTTCTTCTTGGCTTTGGCTTATTATCTTATTAGTTGCCTTAATAACTTTTGTAGTGGTAATTTTAATATTATTACCATTTAAAGTTTGGCGCAAAACACTTGTTAACAAATGTCATATTGGTATGTTTAAGTTAATTGGTATGAAGCAAAGAAAGGTTGACCTTAATTTAATTGTGGATTCCTATATTTTTGCAAAAAAATCAGGTGTTTTCATAACCTTGCAAGAGTTGGAAAATCACTTGCTTGCCGGCGGAAACATAAAGAAGGTCGTAGATGCCGTTGTTATTGCAAATAGCGCAAATATAGATTTGTCTGTTGACACAGCAAAAGCCATTGATCTTAGCGGCAAAGACGTGGCAAAAGAAGTTAAAAACTGCATAAATCCTTTTGTTTTAGACAGTGAAACAATAGGCGCCGTGTGCCTAGACGGTGTGGAACTTAAAATAAAATTAAAACTTACAATCAAGCAGAATATTAATAAAATTGTGGGTAGTGTGGGCAAGGAAACAATCTTGGCCAGAATTGCCGAAAGTGTTATTTCCTGCGTTTCTGGGTTTGAAAATCACAAATTGGCAATGAAATCTTCTTCTATTATTTCAAACTTTGTTTTAACTCAAAAAGTTTGCAAAGATAGTTGTTTTGAAATTGTTTCTTGTGATGTTACAAGCGTTGAAATAGGCAGAGATTTTGCATCTGTTTTAAGAATTGCAAAAATAGAGGAAGAAAATAAACTTGCTTCTTCTAAGGCGGAGCAAAGAAGATTGCAGGCACTTGCTGATGAGCAGGAAATGAAAGTTAAAGTTCAGCAAATGAATGCAGATAAAGTCGCTGCCGAAATGGAAGTTCCAAAGGCAATTTCTAAGGCCTGTGAAGAGGGCAAATTAAATATCATGGATTATTACAAAATGCAAAATATTATTGCCGACACAAATATGAGAAAGGCAATTGCAATGGGCAGTTCTAATAATGACAACTCGGACGATAATAAAATTAATATGTTTGATGACTAACTAAAATAGGATTAGTGTATGGATTATAATTTTTATATAATTTTGTTTAGTGTAATTTTTGCAAGCAGTGTTTTTTTGTTGTGTTTGCCTAAAATTGTTTTGTTTTTTAAAAATAAAATAAAGAAAAATAAGAGCAAAAAACAAAAAAAACAAAAAGAAAACGATAGGGTTATTTACAAATCTTCGCAAACTCAGTTAAGGCCTGTTGTTAAACCACCACAAATTAAATTTGAAGAAAAAAAAGAAGATAACGAACCTACCATTGAAGAAGAAATTGAGGATATTGATAACAAATTATCATCAACAACCCCAATTAAAATAAACAAAGATATCGAAAGTGATTTTGTTGCTCCTAACAGTATTAGGTTGGTTGAAAATCCAAATAGGGCAAAAGCAATGTCCGATTTAGATAAGGAGTTTGAAGAAATTAGAAAGTTTTTGGAAATTCCAAGCGAAAAGGAAGCCAAGCCCGCAAGAAAATTTAGCGATTTCGTGGTTCAGCCCGCTGCTAATAAAAACAAAAAAAATTATGACGAAATAGACTATGACGATTATATTATGGGAGGAGAAAAACCAACTTTTAGTAATAAAAACACCATAAGTAAAGATAATAATATTAAGCAAAAAAGTAAGAGTGTTAACACTCAAAGTTTTGTTGAAGTTGATGGTGAAAAGGTGGACCTTAACAAACTTCCAACAAACCTTAAAAAGATTTTAATATCAAACGTCTTATCACGAAAAAATTTTGACGATTAGAAATTTTTAATAGTTGTGATATTTTATTGACAAAAAAAAATGCTTTTTGTATTATTTTTATATAAAAAGAGGTGTTGTATGGAACCTTATTTTTCAAAAGATTTATCTGAAAGACAAATTCAGGTTGTTGCTCATACAATGAATTTGATTGGTGCAGAGCCAGAAGGCATTGCATATTTTAAGGCAGAAGAATATATTTATGATATTTTTCCAATTGATATTGCCGTTTTTGCCCCAACAGAGGTTTTTGATTATTATATAATCCAAACAGTCGGGCTTAGTTCTTATAGGTTTGATAAGAATTTTGCAAGAAGCGAGTTATTAATGGTCTTGCCAAACACTTGGAACCTTGAAATAGAAAAGGAAAGCTCTGTTTGGCCAATTAAGTTGTTGCAAGATATTGCTTATTCCGTTGTTGATAACAAAGAAGGTGTAATGGTTGGCAGCATTTATGGCCCACAATCCTGTGAAAGATACACCGAATATTCCGATGCTGTTGGTGGAATTATCACCCTTGCAGAAAATTTCCCACTTGAAATGTATGAAGAAAAAATTGGCGAAACATACACAAGGTTCTTCCAAGTTGTGCCAATTACAAAAGAAGATGTTTCCAAAATTAAAGAAATGGGTTCCGCCAAATTTATCAAATTTGATTTGCATGATTCCGAAGGACCACAGTTTGTGGTAAATATAGAAAATAATGCCCCTGTTGGAATAGAAAAAATTATTACTCAAAACGAAAAAACACTTATGGGCTCAAAAAAATAATTATCTCAAAAAGTTATAATTAAAAAAAACAATTCTCTCAAATAATAATTAGAATAACAAGAAAATCAATAATCAATTATTACAAGAATAAAAATAACTAACTGCCACATGATTATCATGCTTTACTGCCAAAAAAGTCGACTTATTAGTCGACTTTTCCTTTTGAATAGTATGGTTCTACATAAGCTGGAATTCCACCTTCATATATTATCTTAGGAGATCTAGCAATTAAAGGCCTAATATAATCATAAGCTTCTTTACTAATTCC
>JAZRVA010000014.1:0-3372 GCA_045598865.1 Clostridia bacterium
AAAATGAAAAGATTTTTAAGTTATGTCAAATTTTAGAAGATAATAAAGCAGAAAAAATTGTGGTTTTTAACACAAAAAAAGGTTCGATTGTAGACTATTTTGTTGTGTGTTCTGCCCTAAATTATATTCATGCTAAGGCGATAGTGGAAAATGTTAAACAAAAGGTTGTGGAGGAATCTTTGTTTGATGTTTGTGGCGCGGAAGGGCTTAACATAAGCAATTGGCATGTGCTTGATTTGGGCGATTGCTTTTTGCATGTGATGACAAATCAAACAAGGGAGCAATATACCATAGACAAGTTTTTTTCTGATGAAAACAATAGTATTTCTTTTGAAAGATTGAAAAAGAAATTTGAAAAGGCAAAGAAAATAGAGTCTAAAAAGACCACAAAACAGAATAAAACTGCTGAAAAAAAAGAAAAACAATTAAAAGTTAAGGGCAGTAAAAAATGAGTTTAGTATTATTTTTACAAGGGTTAAGTTCTTCTTTTTTAACCTTTATTTGTTCTTTGTTTGATTTTTTGGGGCAAAATTACTTTTTTGTTTTTTGCTTTGCAATATTCTTTTTAATTGTTAATAAGGATTTTGCCTATAAATATTTTATTTCTTATTTTTTTGGGTTTTCAATTTCCAGCCTTATTTTAAAAAATATTATAAGAAGACCAAGGCCTTATGATGCAAACCAAAATGTTTTGTCAGAAAGGGCTTCTTATGGCTTTTCGCTGCCTAGTTTTAGCACAACAAATTTTGCAATAACTTCTACGTTTATTTTAAAAAGGGTAGGGGATAAAAAGAAAATTAACAAAGCTTTGTTTATTTCTTGCTTTGTTTTGTTATTTTTTGCAAATTTTTTTGTTTCCTTTTCACAAATTTACTTTGGTGAAAATTATTTGTTAGATGTTATTTTAGGGGTAATTATTGGTGTTGCTATCGCGCATTTTGTTTTTAAATATTTTAAAATAAATGTAAAAACAAAAAATATATTTACGATTTTTGCCCTCTCAATTTGTGTTATTATTTTTGCAATTTTGTTTAATGATATTATTTTAAACAATTTTTCTAATATGATTATTTTTGAGTTTTTGGGGCTATCAATTTCTCTTCTTATTGGCACCTATTTGGAAGAAAAATTTATTAAATACCAATTAAAAAATAACATATTTTTATCTCTATTAAAAATTCTTATTTTAATTGTAGTTTTTGTTGGCTATCATTATTTGTTTTTACTTATTGCAGGGCATGTGATTTTTGCTTTTATCAAGTATTTGGTGTTAGGGTTTATAATTACACTTGTTTTGCCGCTTTTATTTAACTATTTAAACAAATTTTGTTATATTTTTTCGCAAGATGTGAACGAAAAAAACGTTGTTTTATCTTCCATTTCTTTATCTGAAAACCAAACAAAAAAGGTTGCTAAAAGAATAGCCAAGCACATAAAAAAGGGTGATTGTGTTTTGATGTGTGGTGATTTGGGCAGTGGCAAGAGTGTGATTGTTAGAGAGATTTTAAAAAACTTTGGTGTTAACAAAAAAATTACCAGTCCAACTTTTACACTCGTTAATGAATACGCGTCAAATAGTGGCAGATTTTATCATTTTGATATGTATAGGTTAAATGATGAGGAAGAAGTTGTTAACATTGGTTTTGAAGAAATTTTGGATAATAAAAAGGCAATAAAGTTTATTGAGTGGCCAGAAAGAGTGGAAAGTTTCTTACCAAAAAGTGGTTATAAAAAAATAACTATTGTTAAACTTGGAAATAAATTAAGAAATATTATTTTAGAGAATATTGAGGAGTAAAAAGGCATGGAACTTATTGTTGATACTTCTAGTGAAGAACTTAGAGTGATTTTAAAAGACAAAAAAGACTATTTGATTAACAAACAAACAGGCATAAAACATTTGGAGCATCTTTTGCCAGAAATAGACGACCTTTTAAATAAGAAAAAAGCAAAATTAAAGGACATAACTTGTTTTAGTGTGGTTTTGGGGCCAGGATCTTTCACTGGGGTTAGGATTGGGGTTTCCACAATTAAAGCTTTTTGCAATGTTTTTAAAAAGGTTAAGATTATTGGAATAAATATGCTTGATTTTTTATCTTATACAATTTGCCAAATTCAAAAACAAACAACGGATTTTTGCGTGCTTATTAAAAGTACTTCAACTAAATATTATGTGGGTTATTATACTTCCGGTGGCAAACAAAAATTTCAAAAAATAATGGACGGCGCAGAATTTGCAAGTTGCCTGGAAAATAAAAATATATCTGTTTATTCCTATAATAGTGAAGAGAATTTTGGGGGATATTCTCCTAAGAAAATTGTTGTTTTGCCGGGAAACTATATTTCCTATGTTGACAAGCAAAAAAGGCTTAAAAAGTTTATTGAAGAAAACGAGTTAAAACCTGTATATTTGGCATTGTCACAAGCGGAAGAAGAACTTTTGAAAAAGGAAAGTTGTAAATAAAAATTTATGTTAAAAATTTGTGTTTTTTCAACTCCAAACGAAATTTTAAATAAAAAAATTGAAGAACTTTTTGCTCTTCATCAAGTTTTGCCGCAAAACGATAGGATGAGTTATAAAAATTTTTGTGAAGAATTTACTGCAAACAATAGAATATTTTTTTTGTGTGTAGATTCTGTTAAAAATAAAATTGAGGGGTATTTATCTGTTTTAAATTGTGTTGACGACTTGGAGATTATTGGCATTGCTGTAAAAACCAAAAGGCAAAAGATTGGAACTAGCTTGATTGTTAAGTTAATTGATTATGCAAAAGAAAACAGTATAAGAAATATTTTTTTGGAAGTTGATGAAAACAATGAAGAAGCAAAAAAGTTTTATGACAAAATGAATTTTAAAGTAACAAAAATAAGAAAAAATTATTATAACAATATTAGTGATGCCATTGTGATGTCACTAAAAGTGTAAGATGTTTTTTGGTTATGAAGATTTAAAAATATATTATAAAACATATGGCAAAACTTTTAAGAGCCAAAATCCCGTTTTGTTTCTGCACGGATGGGAGGGTTCTACAAAGAGTTTTGTTTTTTTTGCCAAGCAGTTTTCACAAACAAGAAAGTGTATTTTGGTGGATTTTCCACCATTTGGGAAATCATCCAAACTAACTAAACCACTTACAATAAGTGATTATGCAAATATTATAAAAAAACTTATTGAACATCTAAAACTAAAAAAGGTGTGTATTGTTGCACATTCTTTTGGGGGTAGGGTGGCACTGGAAATTGCTGCAAAAGAGCCAAAAATTGTGGATAAAATGCTTTTAACAGGTTGTGCGGGACTTAAAAACAGGAGTTTTAAGACTTTTTTTAAGATAAAATATTATAAATTTTTAAAGTTTTTGGGTAAAATTCACA
>JAZRVA010000015.1:0-22368 GCA_045598865.1 Clostridia bacterium
AAGGTTTTATAATAATATTTATTTAAAATCAAAAAAATCATTAATATCTAAATTTTTTAATGGCATATTGGTCAATTTGTGTGTAATTTTATGTTTAATTGTAGGTGTTTTATGTACTTCAAGCTTGGTTAGTGTTTTTAATGGGACATGTCAAAGTGTTGCTGGTTTTAATAATTTAATTGTTGCAACTGATAGCATGAATAAAGACACAATAACTATAAAAAATAAAACATACAAAAGTGGCAAATTTTTAGGTAAAGCAGTTATCGTTAGAAATGTTGATAAAAAAACCTTAAAGGTTGGAGATATTATTGCATTTTATGTTTATGAAGATGATGATAATTTTAAAAATGCTAATATTCGTATTATTAAGGAAAGTGAACAAGCTGAAGAAAATAAACTTGTTTTACCATCATTCGCAATGTTTTTTGGCGCACCAAGTGAAGATATTAAAAAAGCTGCAAATAGAAAATCTTTGTTTGTTTTTCATCATATAGTTGAAATTTATGAAGATATTGGAACGGGTAATAGATTTTTTAAAACTCAAGGTGCAAGTAATAAAGAACCTGATGATTGGATTATAAACGAGAAATATGTTGTTGGTGTTTATGACGATTCAACAATTTCAAAAGTGGTGAGTTTTTTAATAAATGGTATAACAGATAAATATGGAACAGTTTTTATTTTAGCTCCTATTGTTTTCTTGTTTGTGATTTTAATATATGAATGTATTAAAGATATATATTTGGCAAAATTAGAATATGATGTTGTGTTTGGAAAGAGAAAATTAACTGATTCAGAATGTATAATGCAGGGAGTTGGATATAATATGGACGAAGAATCAAAAAACATAGTTTTGTCTAACGCTCCTGTTGATGATAAATATATATATGAATCGTTATTATGGGAAGAAAAAAATATTCACAAAAAAGTTAAAAAATAACAAAAATGTATATTTTTGAATATTTTATCTAAAAAATAGACAAACTATTAAAAAAATAATCAAAAAATGTATAAATTTGTTTTACAAATTTTTTAAAAAGATTCATAATGCAAATATGTAAAAAAAAAGGAGGAAAAAAATGAAAACAAGAAAAAAATTGTCGATAGCAATAACATCTTTGGTAGTTGTGGTTTGTTTCGCTATTCTTAGTGTATCAGCTATTTTAGCAGCAAGAAACATTATTACATCAAGTGTAATTAATGTTACATATACCGTTGATAAAGTTGCAGGAAACGCAAAAGCTAGTTATAAAGTTGGCGAAAATGGTGATTGGACTAATATGATTGATGCTAATAATGGAAATGCAACAACATTACATTATAATAACACCGAAAACTTTACAAGCTCTTTAGCACCAGCAAGCACCATTGAATTAACAGAAGATGATAGCTTTGTAACATTCAAATATGAATTTAACAACATTGCTGAAAGTACATACTATGCATCTGTTAATTACGCCGATGATCAGAATAACACTGATAAAAATATTAAAATTGAATACTCACGTGACGGTAGCTACTTCACATCTAACCCAGAAATGATGGAACTTTTAGGTGTTGAAGACGAAGAAGTCGCAACTGAATTCAAGGCATATTATATCAAAGTTAGTGTTATTAGTGATTTAAGATCTGCTGAATTTAGTGGAACATTTAATTGGAACTTAGTTGGAGCTTCTACTTACAGATCTTATTTGAACATTGTTGGCACTAAAGTAACAGGATTATCTGAAACTGGTGCGGCAATTACAAATCTTAATTTAGCAATTCCTTATGGAATTACTGAGATTAGTGGACTTTTTGGTGATACAGACGTTAGAGCTTTCCAATATAACACAAACATTAAAAATCTTTACATCTCAGGTTCAGTTGAAACAATAGGTCATAATGCTTTTGATTTAGGAACAGAAACAACTGCTCATATTGATAGCATTGTTATTGGTGACGGCGTTGAAACAATTGGAGAACATGCTTTTGTTAATACAAAATGCACTTCTATTGTAATTCCTGCAAGTGTTTCTTCAATTGATGTAGAAGCTTTCTTAAACAATACTTATCTAACTGAAGCTCATTTTGAAGATTCTTCAATAGCAACACTTAGTGATGGAATGTTTAAAAATTGCACAAGCTTAGTTAAGGTTGTTCTTCCAAGCTCTGTAACAACTATGCATTTCTCATCATTTAAGAATGCAAACGCATTAAGAGTTATTGAAATTGCTGACAAATTCACAATGGAATTCACAAATGGTTTTGATGGAATTTTTGCAGGTGGAACTGGATCAGTTAAATTAGCTGAAGGTGTTGCTCCAACAGATTTAGCAACAATTATGGTTTCTGTTGATGCAAACAATAATGACGAGATTGATGATGGCGAAATAATGAATTTAGTTCAATTCATCTTGGGTGTCAATGCCGAAGTTTCAGGAGCATTAAGCGTTTATACTTATGGAAGCGATATGCCACTTGATTTAACTCCATTTATGGGTTAATAGAAAACAAAAAAAATATTGGTTAGAAATAACCAATATTTTTTTATTTTTAAATATTTTTAAAAATCAATATTTTTAGGAATGTTTTTTCCGATTATACCAATAACGATATTTTTTTCGTTATAGATTTGTTTTGCAAATTCATTAACTTCTCTTTCTTCAATATTATATGGTTTGCTATATGAAATTAAACTTCTAAAATGGTCAAGATTTACATCTTCATTTGTGTCTTTCATTATTATATGAGTATCTTATAGGTAGATCCGACGAGTTGGGGGTGTAATATGAAATTCAGCGAATTTTACAAGATTATCTAAATGAACACGATTTAAGCATACCAATATTAAGCAAAAAGACTAATATTGAAGATTCTGTGTTATATGATTACTTAAAAGATATTTTACCAAATGTTAAAAACGCAGTTGTTTTAGCAAATTTTATGAATTGTTCTGTAAGTTATCTTATGGGCTTAGATGAAGATCCAAAACAAACATCTTTTAAACCAACCTATGATATATCTTTGTTCCCTACCCGATATGATAGACTATTAGATGAACAAAAAATATCCCATTATAAAATTTGTAAGGAAAAGTATTTAAACTATTCTAGTCATTATGCTTGGAAGCAAGGTGCTATTCCTGCAATGTCATCTTTACTAATTATTGCAGAATATTTAGATGTATCTATCGATTATTTAATAGGAAGAAGCGACAATATATAAAGAAAAAGCCAACACTTTAATAGTGCTGGCTTTTATTATGATACTTTTCTATTGTGAAATCCTCCTTTTGTATATATTTTTGTATTAGATATTCGTGGCACTATCACTCCACTTATGGTCCTATTATAACAATCGGGGGTGCCATGGCTGCACCCATATTGTTCATATCGTTTATTCCAAAGTCAATAACCTTGCCAAAAGTTGCATGAGTAATTTTGTGCCCTTTGTCTCCTTTTGAAATTATGCTGCACCCAGCACCCGTAACTGTCCATTGCGAAGTTGGTGGCCTTTGGCAACCAAGTTCTAATGGGTATCTAAATTGCCTTTCAGCGGTGGAAAAATGGCTGCAAGTTGCACATGCCACATTGTTTACAAATTCTCCATCAACCAAACAAGCTCCCAACGCCAAAGATTCGGTCATTGTGGAACACGCACCAAAAACACCAACAAAAGCAGTTTGGAGTTGTCTGGCAGAAAATGAAGCAGAAATAATTTGATTTAATAAATCTCCACTTATTAATATGTCAATATCAGTAGATAACAAATTTGCCTTGTCAGTAGCCCCACAAACAGCCTGCTCCAACATCTTTCTTTCTGCAAGCTCATAAGTTTTTTCGTTAAACTTATCATTATTTAAAATATAGTCAAAATATTTGCCAACTGGTCCACAGCCTTCTTTTGGCCCAACAATAGAGTAACTCCCAATTATTCTTGGCGGTAAACCAAATTTAATTGTGCTTTCTCCAATTTTTTTAATCATAATTGCCTCCTAAAACAAACCAACAATATAGTAAATTATTCCAACCAAAATGCTAGATGCAATACCAGTCACAATAACAGGCCCAGCAATAGTAAACATCTTAACGCAAACACCAAAAATCCAACCTTCTGTTCTATATTCAAGCGCCGGACTGGCAATAGAGTTAGAAAAACCAGTTATAGGCACAATAGAGCCTGCCCCTGCAAAGGCACCTATTTTGTCGTACACCCCAATACCTGTTAAAAATGATGCAATAAAAATCAAAATAACTAGCGTATACGCCTGCACGTATTTTGCGTCTAACCCAGGCGCAAGGATTGCAATTATGTCAAATATTCCCTGTCCCAAACAACAAATTAAACCTCCAATCAAAAAAGCCCATAAAAGAGAGGGGAAAAACTTTGTTTTTGGTAGCCTGTTTTCTACAAATTTACAATAGTTTTGTTTTTGTTTGTCTTTATCCATTTTTTAGTCCTCAAAAAAATTTTTAACAACAAACAAAAAAATAATCAAAAATTTTAATAATTTTCATTTTTATAAACACAATAACAATGTAAAAACAAATGGAGGTTTTTTATGAAAAAATTTTTTGGAATTGTTGCTGTATTGCTTTTAACAGTTGTATTGTTTGGCTGTGGAGCAAACAATACAGCGCAAGTAAAACTTGCAACGCAAAAACTAAATAATGGTTTAGACAACATAATAAAACAAACAAAAAAGCTAGAAGCGGCAGACGAAAACGCAATTTCCTTAGGTAATATTTTGGAAAACTATTATTATGACGAAACGTCAAATAACACACAAAACAATTATCCTTATGGCGAAAATTCCGACTATAATATGCTAAGTTTAAAAATGCCAACAAGAAATAATGCCATAAAGCAAACATCTGCAAATTTTGAATCAAGCACATATAAACACAAAAAGAGTTTTGTAAATAACTCTTTAAATAAAAATTACAATAAATCCCTTGCCTTATCGCCATATAACTACAAATCATTATATAATGCCTGCAATAATTGCTCAGATTTAAACAAAGAGTTTAAAGGCTACAAACAAGATTTAATTTCTAATTGTAACCAAGCAAAAACTCTTTTAAACACATTAAAGGATAGTGGCATTAAAATTTCGGATAGTGAACTTAAAACTCTTAATAGCTATTACGAAGTAATAAATCAATGCTTGTCAAACATAAAAGGTTGTTCTAATTGCACAAAAACAGTAAAAACACTTGCAAAAAAGAAGGCAAGTCTGTCAACAAATTGTGAAACAATGCAGGCTGATTATTTAAAAATAAGCAATTGTTTGGGTTCAAACTGCAATGCTTGCAACAGCGCAAACAACTCCGTTTTGGAATTAATAAATTATGTCAATAAATTACTTGGCAAAACAGAGCAAAGCAAAAAAACAACCAACAATTCAGGTAAGGTAAACAACTACGTTAAAAACAACAGGTATCTGTCCGATTTAAACAGAAATAGAAATTCAAACAGGTCATCAAACAATTATAATTATAACAATTACAATCAAAATAATAGTTATTACAAAAACAACGAGTATTCACAAAATAACAATAACTATAACAAAAAAGAATACTCACAAAATAATAATGATTATAACAATGATAGGTATTCACATAATGGTAATAACGCCTACAACCACAGGACTTTTGAAAACAAAGATAATATAAATTATAATAATAATTTTCAAAATAGTTCAAGAAGGTTGGAACAAATTGGCAAAGAACCAAAAACAAATATTGATGACGGTCTTTTTAGAGTGAACAATAGCCAATCACACCACTACTCTAGCTCCCAATATAATCAGGCATCAAATAACAACTACATTACTAATAACAGTCAAAAAAAATTAAACAATTCTCAAACAAACTATTCAAATTTGGGCAATAAAAATAGCCGATCAAATGTAGCCAACCAAAATAATTACGCAAATTTTAATTCTTCCTACAACCTAGCAAATAATCAAGAAAACATGAATAGTAAAAAAGATACTGAAACAAAAATTGCAGAAAATAAAAACATTAATAATCCAAATATTCAATCTCTAAACTCAACCAATCAAACTCAAAATATTCAAAACCAAACAAACGATAATTCCAACTTAAATGCCTCAGAAAAAGCAATAAAAGAAGCAACATTAAAAAGAGAAACCGAAAAATTAAATAATCAAGACTCTTCAAATCAACTGCAAAATAGAACAGTTAATATGCAAAATCAAAATTCAACAAATCAAATAAACCAAAACAATTTTGAAAATAATCAAAGAACAGTTGTAAAAGATAATTTATACAAAACAAATAACCACAATAGTTTTGGTGCAAATAGAGGTATTAATCATAATCATAACACTAATAATATAAATAGAAACCAAATATCAAATAATTATAACAATCAAAACCGCCAAATAGGCCAAAATTCAAATTATCAAAACAATTTTGGTCAAAATAATGGCTCAAATACTAATAATTCTAATAATATGAGTTTGGTTTTAAACACCCTGGCCCCTAAAACTGTTAGAGCAAAAATCGCCTAATTTCACCAAAAGAGAAAAAAACTAATATAGTTGTGATTCTTAAATTAGTAAAAAAAATTAGCACTTTAACACAAAAAAGTTAAAGTGCTAATATATTTTTTCTTAATTATCACAAAAAATACAAACAAACTAAATGCTTATTTTATTTAGCTCGTTAGATAAAGCATTTAAAAACAAATGGACGTCATAACCATCAGCTAATGCATGATTTAATGTAATTGCCATGTTAACTGTTGATTTCCCATTTTCAGTTTTAACCTTATCCCAAGTCATTTCAGGTTCAGACTCAAATTTATTTTTACTTGATTCAGTAATAGATGAAAATTTAAACCATTTTACACAGGAAAGAGCTATGTAATTACCATCGTTATTATCTTCAACTCTTTTTCCAGTTTTTAATATTTCTGCTTTTACACTGTCATATTTATCAATAAACTCGTTAATTGGCAAATTAATATCTATCATGCCAAATTTTATTTGATTTGTTGCTGTCATAAAAATATTTGCCGGATGGATATAATCATACCTATAAACCAAACCATCTTCATTAACAAAATAATGAAAATTCTCAACTCTGTTGCAGGCCTTACCTATTGCATATATCATGCGAGCGTTAAAATGTTTATGTTTTTTGCAATAGTTATACAAACAAGTCACATCTATTTCGGTAGTGATAGTAAAACGAGTGGTGTTAAACTGCATCATAAAATTAAAAATATCTTTTCTAACCCAAGTTTCTTTGTTTACAAGTTTTTTTTCAATATTCATTTTACCTCTCCTAAAAAACAAATATAATAATGCAATTATACTCTATTTAATTAAATTTTTAATTATCTTTGCAATCTGTGGCCCACCACTCTTTGTCTTGTCAAATTGTTTACAATTCTTCTTAAAATCTGCAAGGGTAGATTTGTCATCAATACACTTCTCAATAAACACCCTACATTTTTTCTTGTCATTTATGTATAATCCACAATTATGCGTGTCCACAAAAATTTTCCTTGTCGCTTCTTCAATTTTGTTTGCGTAGTAATTAA
Source organism: Clostridia bacterium (assembly GCA_045598865.1). Classification (GTDB taxonomy): domain Bacteria; phylum Bacillota; class Clostridia; order Christensenellales; family UBA1242; genus UBA7862. The sequence continues at coordinate 7,561 of JAZRVA010000015.1, forward strand.
TTACAATAGGAACACCCAAATAAACGCTGTCAAGAACTGCGTTAGGGCCAGCCTTCGTCACAAAAAGGTCTGCGGCTGTTATAAGTTCATTAATTTCTTCCACAAATTTAAACGGAAACAAATTAATATTGCCCGGCAGTTTGCTTTTCAAATTTACAAGCTCTTCATATAGCCTTTCATTTTTGCCAGCAATTGCTATTATAGAAACCTTTTTATTAGTTTTAATAAGTTCATAAATAAAGGATTTCATCTTTGCCTTTCCATAAATCCCGTCGGCAAATTTCACAACAAAATCATTTTTAGGAATATTATACTTTTCTCTATAAAACTCCTTTGTTCCCTTAGTTTCCAAAATTTTTTTACGAGTTAAAAAGGAAACCTCCTCAATATTATCTTCACTAAACCCTCTTTTTATTGCTTCTTTGTATGCAAAGCTGTTGTTAACAATAAATTTGTCTGCCCTCACATCCCACCAACCATGAACATTGTTGTCTGGGTCGTAAGTAACAACTTTGCAATTTTTGTTAAAAATATTCCTATAAGTAACCGAACAATACGTGCAAAAATAATGCGTGTCAACAATAACGTCAGGATTTATTTTCTTTATCTGATTAATATAAAGATCTCTAACCTTTCTATAAATAAACCCATTAACAAATTTTAAAGTGTTTTGCGCCCCAAAAATGTTCATTATCCCAAGTTGGATATTAGAATGAATTGGGAAAATACTTGCCTTTTTAACTTCATTTATCAAAAAATTTTGATATTTTTTTAATCGTGGCTCTTCTTCAAAAAGGTTTTTTTCAACAATCTCAAATTCACCACTTGTGTTTATGTTTTTAAGGGCATCAGCAATAGCCTGAGAGACAACCCTATGCCCGTTTCCTGCTTCAATATAAGTTATTAAAATTTTCATTTAATTACCTCTTCTATGTAGTAACACAAACAAAATAATAAATCAAGCAAACTGGCTATTAAAATAAAATTAAGTATATAATATTTGTTTGACCATTTTGTTTATTTAAAATATAATCATTAACAAGTAAAATAAAAATTAATTAAGAGGGAAATCTAAATGATACCAAAAATTATTCATTATGTTTGGCTTGGAAGCAACAAAAAACCGGATTTTTTTTATAGATGCCTAGAAAGTTGGAAAAAGTTTTGTCCAGATTACGAAATAAAAGAGTGGAATGAGAAAAACTTTGATTTTTCTGTTTCTCCTTACGCCACAGAAGCATATAACATGAAGAAATATGGCTTTGTTCCAGATTACATTAGGGCAAAACTTTTAAATGAATACGGCGGTTTTTATTTAGATACAGACGTGGAACTAACCAAATCGCTTGATGATTTGCTGGATAATCAATTTGTCATTTCGTTTGAAAATGGTGCATATTGTGAAACGGCCGTTTTAGGCTCAGTTCCTAATCACCCATTTTCCCAAATAATGTGTGATTTTTACCTAAACCATCATTATGTTGATAAAAGAGGCAAAATAGATTTCACCCCAAGCACCCCAATTTGGACAAACTTTCTAAGAAAATATTTTGGGTTAAAAATGAAAAACAAAACTCAGCTTTTAACCATGAAAAACAAGCCCGAAACATCCGTAACAGTCTTTAATAATCAGTATTTTAGCCCACTCAATTATACCACAAAAAAGTTGAAAGTAACACAAAACACATACGCTATCCATTACTTTAATGCCACATGGTTTACTGGTAAACTTAAAACGCAAGAAAAAATTTTGAGGGCACTTTATTATTGCGTTACCCCGCTTGTTTTTAACATGTTTGCAAGAATCTACACTTTGCATGTGGCAAAAAAAGTGAATAGAATAGACAAAACTATAAAACACAAATTCAAATAAAATAATGATAGAAAACACCTTAAAACAGATTAGACTTTATAACTTTTAAAAAATATAACTTTTAAAAAATATAACTTTTGAAAAACATATAGACTTTTAATATCTAAAAAAATAATCCTCGCTTTATTTTAGCGAGGATTATTAATTTTATGGTACCGAAGGAGGGACTCGAACCCTCATGTGACCAAATCACGCAAGATTTTGAGTCTTGTGCGTCTACCATTCCGCCACTCCGGCAAAACCTGATAAGATATTAACACATAAAAATAATTTTTGCAATAATTTTTGTTTAAAATTTTTAAAATTGTTGTATGAGATTAAAGGCTAAAACATCCCTCCATCAATTACAATAACTTCTCCATTAATATAGTCAGCCTCATCGGAAGCCAAAAAAAACACAAGCGAGGCCACATCTTCCGGTGTTCCAATTCTCTTTTTAAGTATCTTATCTTTTTCCTGTTCCCAAAACTCTTTTGGAAAGTTTTTATTCATGTCAGTGTCTATCCAGCCAGGTGCAACCGCGTTAACATTAACATATGGTGCATATTCAATAGCAAAATTCTTTGTCAAGCTGTTTAAAGCACATTTTGAGGCATCGTAGTCAATAGATGTTGGATAAAACTGGTTTATTGAATTGTTAGAAGACACATTTATAATCTTGCCAAACCTATTTTCGACCATATGGTCGCCAATTAATTTGGTTAAATAAAAAGGCCCATACACGTTTGTTTTAAAGGTTTCCACAAATTGACCGACCGTTCGGTCTTTTAATTCGCAATCATAACAAATTCCGGCATTATTAACCAAAACATCAATCTTTTTAAAGTTTTTAATAGCCAATAGAACCATTTTTTCAATCTGGTCAAAATCAGAAATATCAGCTTGAAGTGGCAAAACAGAAACATTATACTCTTTTTTTAATTTTTTTGTAAGTTCAAGTGCTTCCTTTTCAGATTTATTATAATTTAACACAATATCATAATTTTTCTGTGCAAATTTAGTGGCAATGGCCTTGCCAATCCCTCTGCTAGCACCAGTAATTAAAACAACTTTTCTTTGTTTCTCCATATTAATCCTCTATTTCTTGTTAAGGTCAATTTGACAAGTCAAATAGTATTTTTCAAATACAATTTTGTGAATTTCGTTTGCTATGTCTTCAATCGTCCTTATTTCCCCACTATCATTAACACATTTTATTGTGTCATACATATATTTTTTTGCCAAAAGCAAATATGTGTTTTCAGCACAAATCATATGCTCTTTGTTCGTTTCGTGCTGGTCACCCTTTTCTTCTCTTCCCAATCTTAATTTTAATGAGTATTCATACGGCATGTGCAAAAAAATTGTCATGTCAGGCCTTGGCAGTTCCAAAAAAGTGTATTCAAGTTTTTCCAGCCAGTTAATCATTTCACTTTTTTCAATTGGGTCAGAAATTTTTCCCGCTTGGTGAGCCATGTTACTTTCCACGTATCTATCCAAAATAACATTGTAGCCTTGATTTAAAAAGTCTTCAATTTTTTTAATGTTATATTTTCTGTCTGCCGCATAATATAAAGATGCCACCTTTGGGTCAACGCTGGCAGCCCCTTCCGGGAAAAACCCATCGCAAATCCAATCTTTCCCAAGGTATGGCCCGCCAACAATTTTTCCGGTTGGTGTGTCATACATAGGAAACCCTAATTTTTTGGTTTTAATTCCATTGTTGTTTAAAAATTCAACCAACAAATCCGCCTGAGTCTGTTTGCCAGAGCAATCTGTGCCTTCAATAACAATCAATTTGCCTTTTTGCATACTTTTTTAATCCTCTTTTGTAATAAATTGTGATGGATGTTTTTTGAAAAAATCTTGTTTTGGTTCCAAAAAGCAAGGTTTATATTCATTTTTATTTTCAACAAATTCATAAATTGGCATTTCAATTTTTTCCCAAGAAAAAACAGATTCGTCAGCACATAAAAATTTTGCCAAACTTTCAGTTCCAACCGGAGCAAATGGGTGCAACAAAACCATTGCAACTTTGCACATGTGCAAACAGTCAATAATTGCCTGCTTTAATTTTTCCTTGTCACTTTCCACCGCATTTTGAATCCAGTATTTGTTAATGTTTCTAATAAAACTGTCAAATTCATAACTAACCATGTGAAATTTTGTTTGCAAAAACAACTTTTCGCATTTCAAAATAGTTTTTGTGCAGTTTATTAGAACTTCTTTTGAAACTTCACCATAGGGCACAATGCCATTAAAATGTTTCTGCCAAGTGTAAAATAGAGTTCTTAAAATCTTGTTGTAAACGTTCGTTAAAAGGTTTCCTTCCTTTAAAACGATGTCCACATCTTCCTCTTTCGCATTAGGATTAAAGGCTTTTGGCATGAAACTTGCTGAATTATTGCCCAAGTTTAAACTTAAAAAATGCATCCTAAGCTGCTCAGCAGTGTAGCATTTCAAAAGTTCGTCTGCCATAGGTGGCTTTACTGCAGAGCTGGAACTTGCCTTTTGATTTAAAAACAAAAGGTGCTTGTTTGCAACAATATTGGATAAATGCAATTGTCCCTCAGGCACTTCCACACTCTTCTCTTTGTTTTGTAGGTTAAGCCAAATTCCATGTTGGGCAGGCCCATAGAAATATATGTTATCCTCCCCAATAAACTGGTAAATCGCACTGTCATCACTGCACCAAAACTTCTTATAATCCTCTTCGTTCTTGCCATTTAATTTTAAATATGTTTTTGTAAAGGATATTGGTGCCCACAAGCTTTCTGGCCAAACCCAAAATGTTAAGTCGCTTTCATTTGGCACATGCACACCCCAAGTAATATTTCCTGTTAGTCTAAACGGCACAAGAGTCTTTCCAGTTCTGTATCTAATAGAATTTTCAGAAAGTATGTCGCATGCCCTTTCTCTGTCTTGTAATGAATCAAAAATAATTGTTCTAGATGCCTTGTTGTCTTCAATAGGTTCAAAATGAGGCAAAAGAGATTTAATCTTCGCAAACTGCTCATCATATTCTTTTTTAATGTAAATTTCAGGTTGTTTCAAAAATTCTCTTATTTCTTTTATAACAAAAGGTCTCGTAACAGTGTTTTTCTCCAAATAGTCAACCCAAGAAGAAAGCAAGCCTGTGTTTTTATCCAAGTCAAAATACCAGTTAGAAATTTCTTTTAAAATTGGCTTTTCACCTGATAAAGTACTTATTGGATCAATTAATTCCTTTGGCATGTATTGATGTCCTAATGCGCATTCGTCAGCATATGCTTTTTCTGATGAACAATTTTCAAATGGACATTTGCCCACAACTTGCCTACCATTTAAAAAGCAATTCATTTTCTGGTCAAAAAACTGCAAAGTAGACATCTTAGTTAATGCCTTGTTCTCTTTTAATTTTTCAAAAACTTCACGACTGGTTTCTTCATGCACACTCTTTGCAGGTTCCAACCCAGACGCACCATAAAAATCAAGCCCAACCTGAAATTGTTTCAAAGTCTTTTCTTGGTAGTCATGGTTAAATTTCACATAATCCTCAATGCTACCCGAAAAACTAGATGTTTCCTTCAATTTTCTAAAACTCTCCATAATTGGTGAGCCATAGCAGTCTGTGCCCGACACAAAAATAACATTTTCTTTGCCAATTCTGTCCTTCAAAAACCTCGAAAAGGCATCAGCATGAATAAAAAGCCCACCAACGTGTCCACAATGCAGCGTTTTGTTGCCATATGGCATGCCAGAAGTAATAACTGCCCTTTTAGGCAACTTTGGCCTATTATCAATCATTTTTGTTAGTATTTCATCATCAAAATTGTTCATCGATTCTTCTCCAACTTATTTAGTTTAATTATAATATGTACCAATTCTTTTGTCTAATAATTTCCAAAAGGTTTGTGTTAAAAACCACAAAAAAAAGAACCACCCATAAAAAGCAGTTCTTTTTTAAAATTGCCAATTACCCTTATGCCCTTGTAACATCTTTGCTCTTTAAACATTTTGTGCAAACATATTTTTTTGTAGGGGTTCCATTTTCAACAATAGTAACTTTTTGAACATTTGCTTTTTTATGTGTGAGAGTTCTACGTGTTAATTGAGAACTTCTATAACTTAAATTGGATGCCCTCATTTGATCTTTTCCGCATATTTCACATTTTGCCATGATAATTAATCTCCTTAAAATTATTACCTGCTTATTATACAAGAAAAATAAAAAATGTCAACAAAAACAGCAAAAAAATATTTTTAATTTAACTCTCGCTTTTATAATTGATTTTTATATTTTAAAATGTTATACTCATCTTCGTTAAACCTTAAAAATTTTTGTATTAATTTTAAATAAACTAATAAGTACAAAAAACGTATATCTATGCTTCTGTGGCTCAGTTGGTAGAGCAACTGATTCGTAATCAGTAGGTCGGCGGTTCAAGTCCGCCCAGAAGCTCCAAACCAAAACAAAAACCCAACATATATTGTTGGGCTTTTTATTATATAAAAATTTTAATCAGTTTTCTCCTTTATCTTCTGCTTTTTCTTTTGTTTCATTTGCAAGTTTTATTACTTCTGGTTCTTCTTGCATTGCTTTTAAACTTAATGAAACTTTGTTGTTTTCAGCGTCAATTGCAATAATCTTTAAATCAAGTTTTTGCCCCACTTTTGCCACTTCATAAACGTTTTTAACATAAAAGTGTGATGCTTCTTTAACGTGCAAAAGCCCTTCCAATCCATCTCCAAAGGCAATCACTGCACCAAAAGGTAAAATTTTTTTAACCTCACCATTAACAACATCCCCCACTTTAAGTTTTTTAATTTTTTCTGTAATAGGGTTTGGCAAAAGTGCTTTGTAAGAAAGCGAAACCTTCTTGTTTTCTTTGTCCAGTTTAATCACTTTAAAATTATATGTTTTGTCAAGTTCTAAAACGTCGCTTGCTTTTTCTTCTCTGTTGTAACTAACTTCGGAGTTATGAACCAAGCAATCCACGCCGTCAACGTCCACAAAAGCCCCAAAATCAGTAATTCTCACAACCTTGCCACTAACAATCTTGTTTTCAAAAATAGCAAGCCAAAAAGCCGTTTCTTTGGTTTGTTTTTCATTTTCTTCATAGGCTCTGATAGATGCCACAATCTTTTTGTTAATTAAATCAATTTCCAAAATAGTTGCATTAAATTGTTTGTTAACATAATTCTGCAAGTTGTTGTCAACTTTCTTTGAAGAAATTTGGCTGTATGGCACAAATACTTCAAAACTACCAATCTGAGAAATCAGTCCCGCCTTGTTAAAATTTGTAACAATAATCTGTGTTGCATCGCCCACTTTAAGGCCGTTCACAAGTTCGTTGCCAACGCGTAAAAAATCCGCTTTCGCCTTAGAAAGAATAATTGCTCCACTTTCGTCCTTTGTGTTTGTAATAATTGCCTCAAAACTGTCACCAACCTTAACATCTTTTATAGCCTCATTTTCTTCTTCGCAAAATCTAATCAAACCGTCTTTTTTGCCGCCAATGTTAAGCAAAATGCCGTCTTTTAGTTTTGCCACAACCTCAGCGTCAACCTTACTCCCAACCTTAAAATTTGTAAATGTCTTATCAATTGCTTCCAAATTAAATTCTTCCATTCTTTCTTCCTTTTTATTGCAAATTATACCATATTTGTGTTAAATATAAAAATAAAATCAGTTACTTTTCTGTTTTTTCATAGATTTTATAAGCATTTTCTCTTTCTCAAAACTTTTAAAACCATCTTCCACTTCACACATTTTTTCTTGCATCACCTTGCAAGCTTTTGCCAAAATTTCTTTGGTCAACCTCTCGCTATAAAATTCTTCAAGCTCAAAAGGTTTTCCCACAACCATAGTGTTTTTACAAAAAGCTCTTTGTTTTTTGTGAATATAAACAGGCAGTATCGGGGTTCTAGATTTTATCGCCAGCATGCAAGCGCCATTTTTAACCTGCACATTTTCTTCGTTTTCAATGTTTCTAGTCCCAGTTGGGGCAATTCCTATGTTTTTTTTGTTTTTAAGAAGGTTCAAAATTTTCTTCGTGCTTTCAATAGAAATACCTTTTGACCTGTCAATTGGAACACAACCCAAAACAGCGTCAAAAACAAAACTTCTCTTTTTTCCCTTCCACAGCTCAATCTTTGCAAGATATCGCACATGTTTTTTAAGCTTAAAATTTATAATAATCCCATCAAAATTACTTTGATGATTAAAAACAATAATATAGTTTTGCTTCTTTTTAATGTTATTCTTGCCAAAAACCTTAACCGGCAAAATTAAACAAAGTGGAATAAAAGTTAAACCAAAAATTATCCAATACAACAAAATTTCTAATCTCCCTTCATTTTATTTTTTTCACACAAATCTTTGCCGGCCAAAAACCCAGTGCTTAACGCAATTTGAATGTTAAACCCACCCGTTAACGCGTCAACGTTAACAACTTCACCCACAAAATATAAGTTGTTTATCAGTTTGCTTTGCATAGTTTTAGGGTTCAAATTTTTAACTTCCACCCCTCCACTAGTCACAATTCCACTTTCAACGCCGTCAAGTGACCTTATGGTAAACTGCAAATCTTTAAGCGTGTTAATAATTATTTTGTAGTCTTGCTTAGATAAATTGCAAACCAGTTTTTCTGGCAAAATTCCCGTTTGTTTTAAAAAACAACCAACAAGCTTTTGTGGCATAAAGGTTTTTAAATAATTTTTAAGTTCCTTGTTCTTAAATTCATCCTTATCTCTTACAAGCCTGTTTTCAAGTATCTCAAATGTTAACGCTGGCTTTAAATCCAAATGTAACACTTTGTCTTTTATGTCAAATTTATTAATAAAACTGCTCAAACTCAAAACAATCGGCCCACTGACACCACTATTTGTAAACAGCATCTCTCCAAAAAACGAGTATTCCTTCTTATTTTCAAAATAACTAATCTTAACGTTTTTCAAACTCAGCCCGCACAAGTTTTTGTCATAATTCTGCAAAATAATTGGGCAAAGCGCAGGCCTTGGTTTAACAACCTCATGTAAAAACTTTTTTGCAAACATAAACCCGTCACCAGTCGATCCAGTTAGCGGATAAGATAATCCCCCTGTTGCCACCACCACTGCATCAAAAGAAGCCTTTTCTCCACTTATAAGAGTAACATAAAATGTTGAATCTTCTTTGGTTACACGCTCAACCTTGCAGTTTAATCTTAGCACAATATTTTGTTTTCTAATTGCCCTTTTAAAAGCATTTATAATGTCAACAGATTTATCCGAAACGGGAAACACCCTGTTCCCCCTCTCAACTTTAAGTTTTGTTCCAAATCCTTCGATAAAGCGTTTTGTATCCTCAGGTGTAAAATTGTTTATCGCACTATACAAAAATTTGTTGTTACTCACCACATTGTTCAAAAATTCTTGGCAGGAGCAGTCATTGCAAACATTGCATCTACCTTTGCCGGTTATAAAAAGTTTTTTACCAACTTTTTCATTAGAATCAAAAATTGTAATATTGTTTTTGGTGTTCTTGCTCGCTTCATAAGCACACATCATGCCGGAAGGCCCCGCCCCAATAATAGCTATGTTCATGCTTTTATTATATCAATTTTTTAATATAATAAAAACTTTTTTTTAAATAAAATACAAATTAAAAAAAATAAAAGCAAAGATTAATTTAAAATCTTTGCCTGATTTGCCACTAAACTTTTTAAATATTCAACCTCAAAATCTTTAAGTGGTCTAATCTCTCCTCTTTTAAGTCCACCAAGTTTTATTCCCGCCATCTCCACACGCTTTAAAAACTTAACTTCCTTGCCAATCGCCAAAAACATGTTTCTAATTTCTCTATTTTTCCCCTCTTTCAAAACCACTTCCAACCTAGAAAAATTGTCTTTGTATTCAAGAAAAGTAACTTTGCACTTTGCATATTTTACGCCGTCAATCACAACCCCCGCTCTTAACACAGCAAGTTCACTCTCTTTAAGTGGTCCTTCAACTTTCACTATGTATTTTTTTGTAATCTCAAATTTTGGGTGTGTCAACTTGTAAGTCAAATCACCATCGTTTGTCAAAAACAAAAGCCCCTCACTGTCGTAATCAAGCCTCCCAACGGGAAATATTCTGCTGTCAATGTTAGAAGTCAAATCCAAAATAGATTTTCTATCTTTGTCATCACTCATTGTTGTAACATAACCCTTTGGTTTATTTAGCATGTAATAAACCAAGTTGTTAGAAATAGCCAGTTTTTGCCCGTTTAGTGTAACCTCATCTTTATTCTCATCAACATTAAAAGAAAGTGTGGTCAAAGTGTTTCCATTAACCTTAACCAAACCTTCTTTAATGTATTCCTCTGCCTTTCTTCTAGAACAAACCCCGCAAGCAGAAATAAATTTATTAATCCTCATCACCATTTTTCCAGTATTTCTTTAATTTTGTCTTCTTGTGCAATAGTCTTTACTTCTTCAATACTACACAAATTTTCTGTAAAAATCAATGTTTTATTATAATAAATTTCAACTTTTCCAAGAATTTGATTCTTGCCAATAGGGGCTTTTACTGTGTTTTCATAAACATACCTAACCTCATACTTGTCAACTTCATCTTTTTTTGCCACCACACTAAATCCTTCTTTGTTGTATAACCTAATAGAAGAAGCCTGCCCATTTTCCACCTTAACATCACAAGCAAATTTGTATCTTGGCAAAATTTCATATTTTTTGTATTCATTAAAACTCTCGTTTAACAAATTCATGCTTTCTTCAAACATAGGCCTGCAATTTAGCACAACGCAAACAACCTGCATATCCTCCCTCTCACAGGCAGAAACCAGGCACCTTCCCGCCCTAGAAGTGTAACCCGTCTTAACTCCAATGCACCCTTCTAGGTTAGAAAGCAACTTGTTTTTATTTATTAAAGTGCGCGCAGTGTTGTAGTCTGTTGCCGAAATTTTGTAAAGTTTGGTAGAAACAATTTCCTTAAATACAGGGTTTTTCAAAGCCTCAATTGTAATCTTTGCAAGGTCAGATGCGGTGGTGTAATGGTCTTTGTTGTCAAGCCCGTGTGGCGTAACAAAATTGCTGTCTTCTGCTCCACAATTCTTAGCAGTCAAATTCATAAGATTTGCAAAATTTTCCTCACTCCCACCAATTTCAAGTGCCAAAGTTAATGCTGCATCATTGCCAGATTGAAGCATTAAACCATACAAAAGCTGTCTAATCGTAAGCTTTTCGTTCACTCTTAAATAAATAGAACTTCCCTCCACAAGCGTTGCTTTTTTTGGCACTTCCACAAGTTTTTCCAGGTCGTCACAGTTTTCTAAAACAGTAAGCGCAGTAACAATTTTAGTTGTGCTAGCCATTGGCAATTTCTCGTTTTCATTTTTAGAAAATAAAACCCTCCCGGTTGAACTTTCCATTACAATCATAGCCTTTGCACTGCTGTTATTTTCACTTTCCGCCAAAACAAACTTTGCCCTAAAAGTGCTACTAGGCACAAGCAAACAGCCAAAAATTAATATTAGTAAGAATAAACATAAAAATCTATTTTTTCTCATATTTTTCCTTTATTTTAAAGAATTAGTAAAACTAGCAATTATGTCAAAAATTTTGTCAAAATTACTCTCTGTGTCAGTCTTCAAAAATTCAACCTTATTACCACTTATCACCAAAAATCCAATGGGAAACAAATTGCAACCTCCGCCACTACCCCCAGCAAATGGGTAAGAAAACATAGCCTTATTTTTCTTATTTGCTTCATACTCTCCACCACCAGAAACAAACCCAATAGTAATCTTAGAAATAGGAATAATTGTAACCTCACCGCTAACAATTTGGTTCCCAACAACGCAGTCAACATCTAAAATAGATTTCATGTTTTTAAGTGTCTGTTCCAAAACATTTTCCACTGGTTTTTTAATTTCCATTTCTTAAAACCTTCCTTTTACCTTGATACAAAATAACAGATTTAATAAGTGCCAAAATTACATAAAACAAATTAAGTCTAATAACCACCGTTGCTGCCACCAAAAATTTGGTTTGGTTGTATGACGTAAAGTTTTGTATCGATTTTGCAGAGTTAAAATTATTTTTAAATAGGCAAAACACAACCCCAGAAATTATCTTTAAAAACCCGCTTATTAAACTAGAAGTCAAGTAGTCATTTTGCGCACCAAAATTGCTAATAATCTTAAAATTTTTAACTTTAATTACACCCAACAAATTAGCAAAAAACATGTCAGAAAAAGTGCTTTGATTCTTTAAGTCCTTAAAATAAAGGCTAATTGGCTTTTTATTTAGTGGCCAAACCTCAATTTTAAAAATTTTTATCTTAAACCTCGCCACAAGAATTTTTATTTTATAAAAAAACAAACTAACATACCCCGAGTTTAAAAAAATATTGTAGTTTATTTTCCCCCTAACTTTTATTGGAATAAAAAGTATAAATAAAACTAGGCAAATAACAAACAAAGCAATTTTCATACCTTTATTATGTTTAATATAAAAAAAATAATGTAATCACACAGAAAATAATTTTTTAAAATCTTTTTACATAGTATTTTTCTGCTTTTTCAATTTTTTCAACATAAGTTTTTGTCTGTTTGTAAGGTATATTGTTTAATCCTTCCCCCAAAAGTCTAAGCCACCTACCAGTCACTGTTTCCCCCGCGTTATATGCGCATAACACTGCCCTTTCGTCATTAAATTTGCTTTGTAAATAACTCAAATATTTGCACCCAATTTTAATGTTCTTTTCTGGCATAAACAAACTGGCATATTCATATTCTTCCCCTAGCATCTCGCACACAAATTTTGCAGTGCTTGGCATAACTTGCATCAGTCCCACGGCACCTTTTTTAGACTTGGCAAGTGAGTAAAACTTGCTCTCTTGCCAAATAACTCCCGCCACCAATTCCGGCTTTAAATTATAGGAATCAGCATAAAATAAAATAGAATCCTTGAATCTTAAAGGGTATGTATTAAAAAAATAGAAAAAGCACAGGCAATATTCAATTATTACCAAAAAAAATAATGGTATAAAAAATTTCTTTTTCATATCATTATTTTTTAATTCTTTTACTTTATTTATGCATATAACGCACTTAACAGTCAAACCATGTCTTACCAGAGGAAATATCCACAGTAAGCGGTATGCTAAGCTTTGTCACATTTTCCATGTTAGCCTTTAGAACCTTGCAAACTGTCTCCACCTCATTCCTTGTGCAGTCAACAATCAGCTCATCATGCACCTGTAAAATAAGTTTGCTTTTTAATCCCATTTCCTTTAAGGCCTTGTCCACATTAATCATAGCCAGTTTAATAATGTCACTTGCCGAACCTTGCAACGGCATATTCATAGCCACCCTTTCTCCAAATTGCCTCGTCATGTAGTTTGCAGATAATAACTCATTAATCTTCCTTCGCCTGCCATAAATAGAGCAAGCATACCCGGTATTCTTGGCTTTTTCTATGTTTGCGTTCATAAATTCTTTAACTTTTGGATATCTGGAAAAATACAAATCAATGTATTCCTTCGCCTGTTTTCTCGTTACGCCTATATTCTGCGCAAGCCCATACTCCGAAATCCCATAAATTATTCCAAAGTTAACCGCCTTTGCCATTCTTCTCATGTTAGGGGTAATATCATTTATGTCCACATTAAAAACTTCACTTGCCGTGTTAGAGTGAATGTCCACATTATTATTAAAAGCAGAAATTAATTTTTCGTCTTGCGACATGTGCGCCAAAAGCCTTAGTTCAATCTGCGAGTAATCCGCACTAACTAGCTCCCCATCTTCAAAAGAACTTATAAACATCTTCCTAAGAACTTTCCCCTCGTCATCTCTAACAGGAATATTTTGCAAGTTTGGCTCAGCTGACGAAAGCCTGCCAGTGGAAGTCAAAGTTTGATTAAAAATCGTGTGAATAATGCTATTCTCTTTTGAAACAATGCCCTTGTAGGATTCAATATATCCATTAAAAATCTTTTGAATTTTCCTGTATCTAATAATCGCAGGAACAATTGGGTGCAAGTCAAACATTTCTTCCAAATGCTCAATACTAGTCGATTTTTTCTTATTGTTGTAACACGTAAGCCCAAGTTTATCAAACAGAATAGTCGAGAGTTGTTTTGGAGAGTTTACATTAAAATCTTCTCCCGCCAAGGATTTTATAGTCCTTAGCATCTCATCAATTTCCTGCGAGTATCTGCTCGAAAGTTCTTCCAAAACCTCGGTGTCAATCTTAAACCCATTGTTTTCCATGCCATATAGAACATCAATCAGCGGAAATTCGATGTTGTCATACAGGTATTCCAGTTTGTTATCCTTTAGTTCTTTCTGCAAACTTTCTTGCAGATAAAGCAAGTTTATTGCCATAAACTCATGCCCAAAACCATGGCTTAAAAGCAAGTTCTCAATATTCGCCTCTCTTTCCCCCGCAAAAAGCAAATAAAAGGCAAGTAGGCAGTCAAAGCAAATGTTTTTTGCTTCTATGCAAAAGTTTTTAAGCGCATGCAAAACCTGTTTTTTGTCGTAAACAATTTTCTTTATGCTCTCATCTTCAAAAACCGGCTTTAATTTCTGCAAAACCACGCCAATATCAAGCGTGTTATCAATCAAATTCCCTTGAATATTAGTGTAGAATTCACAATTTTTGTCATAACAAAAACTAAAAGTGTTGTTGTCCAAATAAAAACAAAATACCTTAGAATTTTTAATGTGCCCAATCTGTTTTTCAAGTTGTTCAATGCTTGTAATTTCAATTTTGTTGGCAGTAATTTTGCTTTCTGTGCCTTTTAAAACTTTGCCAAACAAATCCTCTTTTTTAATTAAACTGTTAAATTCATATTGCTTGAAAAATGCAAATGTCTCCTCATTAAAAGGAAATTCATATTCCAAATCTTCCAGCTTTGTGTCTATCTCTACATCAGTTTTTATTGTCGCAAGTTGGCGAGAAAGATACGCCATCTCTTTATCCTTCAAA
>JAZRVA010000016.1:0-4312 GCA_045598865.1 Clostridia bacterium
TAAAAAAATTATCATAAAAAATAAAATTGTTTTGTATCTTATATTATAAGTGCAAAGCAATTTTTTTTAATGCAAAATAATAGGAGGATTTTTGTATATGGAAAATGAGAGTTTTAATGTTGCCACAAAAACAAAGTTAGATAGTGTAGAGGTTAAAAATGTGGAAACCTTAAATTATGCAAACGGCAATGTTAAAATAACGAAGGTTTTAACAGCAAGTGCCAAGCCAAACATTGATAGTATTTCTAGGGAAGGTAACAAAATTAAACTTGATGGAAGTGTGGAATATGATGTTTTGGCAGTGCTTGAAACGGGTGACATTATGCCAATTACACAAAAATCTGCATTTTCACAAAACTTTGAGGGTGAAAATGTCCTGGGTAATGATGTTATTGAGGCAAGAGCGAATTTAATTGATTTTAACAATACAAATGGGGATGACAATATTTCTTATGCTTCCACCATAAACCTTGATTTGTATAAAATTGCAAACAATGGTGACGTTAAAATTGCAACGCCAGAGCAAAATATTTTTGTTAAGAAAAAGGAATTTCAAACAAGTTGTTTTGAGGGGCAGGTTGAGTATGATGGCCACGTTAGTTTTGACGTTCAAAAAGATTCTAAAACAAACAAAATCCTTTTTACAAATAGTCAAGCTGTTTTGAAAAGTGTTATTCCTGCAACGGATTACTACGTGGCAAGTGGAACAGTTTATACAACCATTGTTTTTCAAAGTGAAGATGGGGCAATAAAAAGCATTATAAAAGAGAATAATTTTTCGGAAGAAATAGAGGGAGCTGGAATAACAAAAGAATCGGTTATTCATGCAAGAATACTAACAAAAGAAACTATTATTGTTGAAAATAACGAGAAAAATATTTTTAATTTTGATGTTCCAATAAAGATTATTACAGAATACTACAACAAAAAAATGGTTGATGTGGTTGTTGATGCTTATAGCTTACAAAATGAAGTTAATTTAACCACAACATCGGTTGCACAAAATGAGTTTTATACAACAAAATATGTGGAAGACAACATAATTACAAATTCTGCGCTAGATCAAACTTTGCCAAATGTAGATAAAGTTTTGGCTGTTGTTCCTGGAAATATTTTGAGTTTTAATCAAATTATTAAAGATGAAAAAATATATTTTGAAGGAATGGCAAATGTTAACGTTGTGTATTATTCATTAAACGAAGAAGGAAATGAAATTTTAAATTCATTAGATTTGCAACTTCCTTATTCTTTAAGTTTTGATTGTGAAGGTTTAACAGAAAGCGATTTGGTCTCATCGCAAATAATTTTGGGTGATGTTTCTGTAAAAAACAAAATGGGCAAGGAACTTGAGGTTTTGGCAGAAATAAAAGTTTCGTATAATGCAACAAGCCCAAAAGTTTCGGCGGTCGTGTCTGAACTTGTGTTAGGGGAAGAAAAACCACAAAAAGATTATTCCTTAGAAATTTATGTGGCAAGAGAAAACCAGACCTTGTGGGACATTGCAAAAGAGTTGGGCGTTTTAGAAGATGACTTAATTGCTCAGAACAAAGAACTTTCACTACCTTTGCAAAAGGGGGATAAAATTGTTTCTTACAGGCAAAGAGTGGTTGATTTTGAGTAAAAAAACTGAATAGTAGAAAAATTATGGTAAATAATTTTTAAAAAAGAAGGGAACTTTCTTATGAAAAAATTTTTTACCATATTTTTTTTGTTTATTGTAATTGCTGTGGCGTGTGTGGTGGCTAACCAGCAGAACAAGCCAACTTACTATAAAGAATATTTAAGAATACATATAAGAGCAAACAGTAATTTAGCTATTGACCAAGATGTTAAATATAAAATTAAGGATGAGTTGGTTTCGTTTTTGACTCCCGTTATTTCTACGTGCAAAACAAAAAAGGACTTTGAAGAAAAATTAAAACAAAATTTATTAAACATTGAGCGTATATCAAACAATATACTTGCACAAAATAGTTTTGATTATAAAAGTTCTGCTTGTTTAAAAAATGAATATTTTCCTGTTAGATCTTATGACAATTTAACATTAGAAAATGGATATTACGATGCACTTATTGTAAACCTTGGTGAAGCCAAGGGAGACAACTGGTGGTGTGTTGTTTATCCACCATTGTGTTTTGTTGGCGCAAAGACGCAACCTATTTATAAAAGTAGAATTTTGGAAATAATCAAAAAATACTTTGGGGGATAAAATGAAAAAATTTGTAGTTGCTCTAACACTTTGTTTGTGTTTTGCGGTTGGCGTTTCTTACGCTGTTGCTGGCATGATTGCTGAGCCATATAATGGCGAAAGCGTTATGTTCACGGCCACCACAACCTCACAAAACAAAATAATTCAACAAAGGTTGAAAACTTGGGGCTATTATACGGGTGCTGTTGATGGCATACTTGGGCCTAAAAGCGTGGCTGCAATAAAGAAGTTTCAAAAGGCAAATGGTCTTGTGGCAGATGGTATTGTCGGCCCAAAAACAGCCGCAAAAATAGGTATTTCTCTTTCTTCTTCAACCAGCAGCAAAAGCACACAAACTTCAAGTGATTTATATTTGCTTGCAAAATGTGTTTATGCCGAGGCAAGGGGTGAAAAGTATGAGGGACAGGTTGCCGTGGCTGCCGTTATTTTAAACAGGGTTGCAAGCCCTAGTTTTCCTAATACAATTTCTGGTGTAATTTATCAACCATGGGCATTTACTGCTGTTACAGATGGACAAATAAATTTGGAGCCAAACCAAACAGCATATAACGCTGCAAGAGATGCAATGAACGGCTGGGATCCAACACATGGCTGCCTGTATTATTACAACCCAAAAACGGCAACTAGCAAGTGGATTTATTCTAGGCAGGTTGTGGTTACAATTGGCTCTCATGCATTTTGTTTGTAAAATAAAGGAGTTTTAATATGAAAAAAGCTTTTATAATAACATTTTCTATTTTTAGTTGTATTATTCTTATTATGTCTGTGGTGTTATTTTCTGCAAGAAATTCGCTCACAACAACATCAGCAAGCTTAGAGAGCATTTATCAAAGGTCTTTTTATGATCTTGTTGATAATGTTAATAATGTTGAGGTGGATATAAGCAAACTTATGGTAACAAATGATTCTGCTTCACAGCAAAAGTTATTATCCAACATTAAACAAAAAAGCTCAGATGCACAAGAAGATTTGAGTTTGTTGCCAATAAATTCAAATTTGCTTAATAACACAACAAAATTTATGAATCAACTTAATGGCTATTGCACGTCTTTAATTTCTTACAAAGATGGAAGAATTGAGGATAAAGATTTTGAATCTATGAACACTATTTATTCCCGTATAAGCAAAATTAAGCAAGAATTAAACAGCGTTATGGAAAAAATAATGAGCGGTTATAGAATTTCGGATAACATTGGAAGCGAAAATGTTATTGGAGATTTTTCAAATAGTTTTTTAAACTTAACTAACGAATCTGTGGAGTATCCAAGTTTGATTTATGATGGTCCATTTTCTGACTCTATTTTTAATAGAGAAATAAAAGGTCTGCCACAAGAAGAAATAACAAAAGAAAGAGCGGAAGAAATTGTTTTAAGCATTTTTGGCAAAGATATTACAAATGTTAATTTTTTGCAAGAAACAAAGGGCGCTTTTGAAACTTATGATTTTGGCGTGAACGATGCTCAAAAAAATTATTTTGTCCAAATAACAAAGCGCGGTGGATTTTTGCTTAACATGAATTCTAATATAATAGATGAAGATGTTATTAAAGAGGAAAATTCTGGCGATGAAATAAAACTTGACAATGAACCTTTGCAAAGGGTGGAAGATATTTGTGTGGGGTTTGCAAAAAAACTTGGCATAGAAAATATGCAATGTGTTTGGAGCGCTTCTTCTAATAATATTTCATATGTAAATTTGGCACCGGTTGTGGATGATATTATTATGTATCCAGACTTGATTAAGGCAAAAGTTGATTTAAACGAAAATTCTATTTTGGGCTGGGAAGCAACAGCATATGCTTACAATCATGTTCAAAGGGAAGATTTGATACCGCAATTATCTGAAAAAGAAGCAAAAGAGCTTGTTAGTAAAAATTTGGTGGTAGATAGTCAAAAATTATGCGTAATACCACTTGATTTTGTGGGAGAAACATTGGCGTATGAATTTGCTGGCAAATATAACGATTTTAATTATTATTTGTATATTGATGCATATACAGGAAACCAAGTTAGAGTTTTAAGAATTATACAAACAGATGAAGGTAACTTAGTGGTTTAAAAAAAGTTGTGATTTTCTAATATAAAAAAGGGAACTTTTATAATA
>JAZRVA010000017.1:0-14981 GCA_045598865.1 Clostridia bacterium
TTATTTTAAAATTTTAAGATTGAAAAACACAAAGAACAAATAAAACAATTATGTTAAACTTTTTTTATTTTTTATTATTAGTAGAGATAGTAACATAAATTGTTCAAAGTGTAAACTTTTTAAATTTAAAAAAATGGCACTATGTATTGAATTTTTTATTTGGTTTTTTGTAACATTAAATAGGAGGTAAATATGAATAAAACAGATTATTTATTAGAATCTGCAAACATATTTTCAGCAGAAATTGACGATTTGAAAAAAAAGAATTTAACAAACACAAACAATATTTCCACAATACAAACACAGGTTGGAAATATTAATACTGACTTGGGAACAATTAACAATAGCATTGGGTCAATAAATGGAGATATTAGCACAATAAACGGAAATATAACAACTATTACCAACGACCTGAGCAATCCAAATTTTTTATTAAACAGTGATTTTAGCGTTAACCAAAGGGGGCAAACAACTTACACTGGCAGCAATGTTTACACAGCAGATAGATGGCAGTTAACTTCAGGTGAATTTAATGTTTCAACAAAA
Organism: Clostridia bacterium; assembly: GCA_045598865.1. GTDB lineage: Bacteria > Bacillota > Clostridia > Christensenellales > UBA1242 > UBA7862. The sequence continues at coordinate 547 of JAZRVA010000017.1, forward strand.
ACTTTAAGAATTGCCTCGCAATATGGGGCTTTGGTTCAAAAAATTTTTAATTATGAAAAATATGCAGGCAAGACAATTACAATAAGTGCTAAAATAACTGCTTTTTCTACCGCAGATGCATATAGGCTTTTAATTAGAGATGGGTCTAACCGCACTTATTCCATAAACAAAACTGGGGTTCTTAGCTACACATATACTTTACCTGCAAGTATTTCTCAGTTGAGAATTGGACTTATGTATGTGAATTCTTCAGGAAACGACACAATAAGTTTTGACTATATTAAATGCGAGTTTGGAGATAAGGCAACAAAGTTTGTGCCTAGAAATTATGATTTTGAACTTAACGAGTGCAAAAAGTATTATCAAATAATAAACTTTAAGAATAACCAAACAAGCTTTTATTTTGGGTTTAACACAAGTTCTACTGCTGCAAGGTTGTTTGTGCCTTTAAATATGGTTCAAAAACCCACTTTAACTGTTAGCAGTGCAAACCACTTTGGATTGTTAACCTCTAATGGTTACCAGACTTTAACTTCGCTGACCATGGGGCAATTTGTTGAAAATGGCATAAACCTAAATTGTGTTTCACAATCTTTAACCGCCGGCAATGCAACGAGCCTGTACGTTATTAACAACACGGCCTATTTAAAATTTGAAGCAGAAATGTATTAATCATTTCTGCTTCTTTTTTTTGTTTTTTAATTTGTTTATAATTTTTTTAAGTAAAAAATATGGGGAACAAATAATGCAACCAATTTTGTATGCTTTAAAATGAAAACCATTTGGTATCAAATAATTGTTGTTTTTTGAAAACCCTTGTTTTTTTGAAGGTTCTTGTTTTATAAATTGTAATTTTTTTACTAAATCATTGTGCTTTAGGGCAAAATTCATAATGTTGCGCTTAAACCACTTATGTTTTATGCTCATTTCGTAATAAACTTGGTCGTATATTGGAGTTTCTTTTGCATAATCCCACCAGATATTGCACAGGTCGTTAAGTTCTTTATTAACATAAAAATAATCATCAGAAAATGGCATCGTGCCAAATGTTTCAACTTCATCTTCTGTTAATTTTAAATCCCAAGGTTTATATGGTTGACACATGCCGGTGTAATGGATTATTGCTTTTTTATATTCTCTATTCTCTTCTAACCTTCTTGCATTTTGAATAGGAATTGAATATCTAAAATTGTAATCCATTGAAGAAAAATACTTTGTTTTGTCATAAAACATATAGTTAAGAAGGCCTTGATCGTAGAAAATTTTAAAACCAGCATTTTCACAAGCGGTATAGGCTTTGTTATATGTTTGAATTGTAATGTTTTTTTCTCTAAACCTTTTAAGGTTCATAAGCAAAACACCAGAATTAAAATATTCACCCTTTGCTGCTGACTCTAAATTTACTATTGAAGAAGTTAACATATTGCAATAATTAGGGTTTGGATTGTGGCTTGTTGCAATTAAATATTTGTCTTCAAAATCTAATGAATAAAAATCTTCATAAATATTTTGATTAACAACAATGTCAACATCTAGATACAAAACCCTATCTATGTTTTTTGGCAAATACTCGTGAGCCATAAGCCTATAATATGCTGCTCTAGGAAACCTTTCACAAACAACATAGTCGCTGTATAAACTTTCTTTTACATCTATATATGAAATTGTGCAATTGTGTGATGAGATAAAATCTTTTAAATTTTTCTTGTCTTCATTTGTAACATCACTTGCAGTGAACAAGAAAAAATTTATTGGTATGTTTTTGTGGTTTTTAATAATAGACCACATTGTTACATAGGTGGGGTTTAAAAAATTTTTATCTGTTGCACACAAGACATTCATTGATTTTTTCATCTAATTTTCTCCGTTATAAATCTTTTATTTCTTCATATATTCTTTTGCAATTGTTCTTATCGTTAAATGCAAAGAAGTTGTTTATTCTTTTTAAATACTTTTGTTCCAAATTACAATTGTTTTTTATTAAATTTGTTATTTCATCAACAGTTTGGTCTATGTTATAAACAACTTTGCCAAAGCCGTCTTTTTCGTAATCAAAATAACCCTTTGAATATGTGTGGCTTGAGAAGAATTCTTGCTTGTCTCCTTGGCAATACAAGACTGGCTTTCTTAAATAGGCAAAGTCAAATGCTGTGGAAGAATAATCTGTTACAAGCAAGTTTGCATGAGAGAAAAGTTGAGAGTAATTTTTTTCTTTTTCGGGTACAATAGAAAAATTGTTATTGGTTTCAAAAAAACTATTTGAAGCCTGCATATTTTCATGCGGAACAAAAAGGACTTTGTAACCATATTCTTCTAGTACTTTTTGTAATTTATTGTTTTTAAATAGACCATTATAGAAGTTAAAATAATAAGAATTATTATAACCCTGTTTTAAACTCCAAATTCCTGTTGAATGGTCTAACTTTTCTAGCAAAGCCCTTCGCCAAGTTGGAACAATAATTATAATTTTTTGTGGATTATTTTCTAATTTGTCATATCTGGCAAAGCCTGTTAATTTTGTAACCGTTTTATCACAAAAATAATTTGGGTTTTTTATTATTGAATTGTATTCTGCTGTGGCAGATGTTACAAACATATCTAACTTTTGAAATTTTCTTGAATATATCGATGAAACATCATCTTTTGTTATGCCATGTTGCAAAAAAACATATTTTTTCTTTTGGAAAATATCTTCATTAAACTTATTATTAAAAGGTAAAAGTTGGTCGTTTTCAAAAAAGGCAGAAACAATATGATCGGCCATTAAAAATTTTAGCTTGTATTTTGTTGATCTTACATCCAAAAGTTTAAAACCTTGTTTTTTAAGCCTTAGATAATCTGGGCAATCCTTTGAAATTGCAAAATAAGAATTGATTAGCGGGTTTTTGCGAACATAATTATAAAAAGCCTCACCATTATCTCCGGCAACAAAATCTCTATCACTAACAATCCAGATTGGTCTGAATTTTATTAGTTTTAAAAGATGATGGGCAAGCCTTGCTTTAAAATATTTTTTTATATTTTCGTCTTTTTTTGAAAGGGTTTTTAGTGTTTTTAAATATTTTAGCTCGTGCCAAACTTTACCAAACCAGTTTGATTTTTTAACAAACAGTTTTTTATCTTTAAAGCAAACCAAAACTCTTTTTTGATAATAATAAGAATTTTCTGTATTTGCAGAAAGGCCAAACCACTTGCAATTTCCGCAGTAATTAAAGCCCACAATTTTACCGCCCATCTTGCCTGAAATGTTTACCAAACCGCCTTTGAATTTTTTGTTTAGGGGAATATCTATTTTAAAGTATTTTCTGTAAAAAACATATTCGTCGGCAAAGGCCAAATTGTTGTTTTTTGTGTTATCAATAATGACGGGTTTAATATTGCCAATGCCTTTTATGTTAAAACAAATAGAAGAGTTTTTTAACTCTAGTCCAACATTGTTGTGAATTATATAACCTTCTAATTTTAAGGTTTTATTTTTTACTTCACAATTTTCAAACATTGTGCAAAGTTTTTTTGCTATTTTTATGTTTTGTTCTTTCCAATAGAATATTGTTTCTTCGCCATTTGTGGTAATGGTTGGTTTGCCATATTTTTTATAAAAAAAATAAACTTGATAATCTTTGTTTATAACATCAACGCTTTGGATAACTTTATCACTTATTAAACTCAAAGCCTCAAAAAGTTTTTGCTTATACTCTACAATTTCTTCTTTTGTTAAAACTTTTTCACACTCTGTGTTTTGAGAAAACCTGTTAAACAAATCTCTGCATAATGTGTATTGCAAAAATTCAGGAAAAAATGAAGCTTGTGCGAAGGCCTTTTTATAAAGCCATATAAAAACTCTATCTAAATAAGTTATATACCACTCTTTTCTGTTTCTTGCACCTGTTGCAAGGGAATCGCCTTGTCTTATTCTGTAATAATACAAGCAATTGCTAACCACACCCAATGTCCACTTGTTCATAAGTGCAGTGTTAACAACCTTTAAATCTTCTGCGATTGAAATTCCTTCATCAAAAACAAGCTGGTTTTTTATTCTACTATGAAAAAAGGTGCAATTTGTGGAATTTAAAAATATTTGAGGTTCCTTCCACAAATCAATTAGGCGTGTACCCTTTGAAAACTTTTTATTAAACCACGTGTCGCCTTTCTTTGCTCCAAAAAGTTCCGTTCTTATTGTAACAACATCTGTTTTGTTTTCATACTTATTAAAAAATTCTAAAACCTTTGAACATACATTGTTTGAAAATTTATCATCGCTATCCAAAAAATTTATGTATTTGCCACTAGCAAATTTCATTCCAATATTTCGGGCTGATGAAACACCGCCGTTTTCCTTGTGAATTAAAATTATGTTGTTTGGATATTTTTTTGCATACTGTTTGCAGATTTCAAAACTTTTATCTGTGCTGCCATCATCCACCAAAATAAGTTGAATATTGTTTTTAAAGCCAATATCTTGATTTAAAACACTTTGGATAGTTTCTTCTATATAGTTTTCTACGTTATAAACGGCAACAATTAAAGAAAAAATGTAATCCTGTTTTGTGGTTACACTTTTTGTTTTGTCGTCAAACAAAAACTCTGATTTTTCCTCGTTTTTCCAATTTATAATGTTTTTCATGCTTTAATTCCTAAAAGTACTACTAATATAATAACCATTAATACGAACAAAGTCAATGCTTTTAGGAAATTGCAATTGTTAGTGGTTATAATTGACTTAACAGTAAAAATAATGTTTAATAATAATATGATTGAATAAATTATGGAGAAACTTTTATGAACAAAAAGGTTGCAATTATTGGTTCTTGTAACACAAGGGAATTGTTTAACTATGATATTTTAAAAAACAATTTTGATATTGTTTATTATGGTTTTCAGGTTTGTATGTATGACCTTTTTTCAGAACCAATTAATTTGCCTGATGACATAATACAAAACATTCCAATAGAAAACTTTAACAGAAGAATGTTGGATGAAGATGCTAACAAAAAAGTTATTAAAGCCACTTTAGATGCAAATGCAGATATTCTTATTTTAGATTTTTACTCTTTAATAAGAGATCCTATTAAAATAACATATAATGGAAAATCTTGTTATGTTTCAAACACTAGATTTAACGAAATTATTAAAAATTTGCAATCAAAAAACATTTCTTGTAAGTTAATACCTTTTAATAAAATTGATAAACAATGTTTTTTACATGGCTTAGATTTGCTATGTGAATTTGTTACAAAAAATTTTATAGAAAAACAAAAAAAGGTTATTGTTCTTTATCCTGCATTTAATAATAAATATTTGGATGTTAGAGGCAGGGTTTTAGACTACCCTCAACAGGTTTTAAATTCAAACAATTTTAAATATGAAACATTGCTCTTTTATGAGAATTATTTTACAGAAAAACTTAAGGGGTGCAAGATTTTTAAACCAAAACCATTGTCGGGCTATTCTGTTCATGTTCAATACGACCAAGAAACAGATTTGCCAAGTGTTGTTCATCACCCAAAATATGATGAATTAAAATTTGCATGTGAACTTTATAACATTATAAACAACAAAAATGAAGGTTTTGATCTTTACACCTTACTTGCCAAAGAGTTTGACAAGTTAAACAACTTTGCCTTTAAGCTTGTTTGTGATGTTAATAAATCAAAAAGCAATTTAATAACAAACCTAAACAACATTGTTTATAACCTAATAGATTTAGACAAGCACATTGTTATTATATCTGCCAAAGATGAATGCTCTGTGAAACTTCCAAGATTTATGGCAAAAACAAAACTTGGCTTGAAAATGCCTGTGGAGTTTCGCCAAAGTTATGTTGCAATTATTGATAAAAATAATAGTTTTATTTTTGAACAAAACTCTAGTGACAAAATAATAAAAAATTATGAGATTGAAGGTTTAAAAGTTGATATAAAGAGTGCTGGGATATTATGTGGCTATATATCGTCAATTATAATAAACGGCAAAGAATATTCAAAAAATGAAAGGGGATTAAACTTTGTTATTATAGACAATAAAACATTAAATGTTGTTTCCTCTTTTAGTTGCGATACCTTTTATGATGACAATTTAATTGTTAAGCTTGAGAATAAATTTTAAACATTTTAAATTTGACAAGATTTTTTATAAAGTGTTAAACTTGTGTTATTAATAAGATTTTTTAAAGAAAAATTTTGGAAGAGAAATGAACAAAATACAACTACAAAAAGACATAAATGTTTTATCCGAACTAACGAGAAAAAGAGTTAAATCGCAATATAGGAACTCTGTTTTTGGCATGCTTTGGTCAGTTTTGAACCCGCTTCTTAACATGCTTGTTATGTGGGCTGTTTTTAGCCAAGTTTTGAACATAAAAGATCCGCTATACCCTATTTACATTTTAAGTGGTAATGTTTTGTTTCAGGCTTTAAGAGCTTCTACTGAAGGGGCAATGGGCTCTCTTGTTGCAAACAGAGGATTAATATTAAGGGTTAATGTTAAAAAGTTTTTATTTCCACTCTCAGCTTGTTTATCTGCTATTATTAACTTTTTGCTATCTATGATTTCGTTACTGATAATAATGTTGGGTATGCAAATTTTTGGAGGACACACACTTTTTAACTATCAGATTTTATTTTTACTTCTAGAGATTCCGGCATTTGTAATTTTTACTTTTGGGATTGGGCTGTTTTTGAGTGCTTTGTTTGTGTTTTTTAGAGATATTAAGTATTTATACAGTGTTTTTTTGACATTGTGGATGTATTTAACTCCTATTTTTTACAAAATAGAAACAGTAGGCAAAACTTCTTTTGCTGCAAAAATCATCAAACTTAACCCAATGTATTATTTTTTAAAATATTTTAGAGATTCGGTTTACAGGCTTTCTTCTATTGGCAGTGTTTTGCCGCCTTCATTTAAAATTTTAGGTGGACTTTATTTGTTTGCCTTAATTAGTTTTGCCATTGGAACGATTGTTTTTAAGAGTTTGAAAAAGAGTTTTGTTTCTTATATTTAACACAGGGATTGAAAAATGAAAGAGAAAGAATATTTAGTTGTTGCCGACAATATTTGCAAAAGTTTTAAATTAAGGGATTTTAAATACGACACTTTAAAAGAAAGGGTCGTGGGATTTTTTAGTGGAAAAAAGAACAAGGCTAGAAAGATTGATGTTTTGAACAACATAAGTTTTAAGATTAAAAAGGGAGAATCTTTGGGCATTATTGGAAACAATGGTGCGGGAAAATCCACCTTACTTAGAATTATTGCAGGAATTTATCCGCCCGATAGCGGGACGTTGAAAACCAACGGAAATGTTTTTTTGTTAAATCTGGGGGCTGGGTTTGATGTTGATGCAAATGCAGAAGAAAATATTTATTTGAGTGGGGCTATTCTTGGTTTTACTAGAAAGGAAATAAAAGAAAAGTTTGACTCTATTGTTGAATTTTCTGAATTGAAAGATTTTATGGACATGCCTCTTAAAAATTATTCTTCTGGTATGATTTCTAGGCTTGGATTTGCCATTGCAATTAACACAAAGCCAGATTTATTGCTGATTGATGAGGTGCTATCTGTTGGTGATGCAAACTTTCAAAAAAAATGTTTGGAAAAAATTATTGAACTTAAAAACAATGGGACATCTTTTATTTTTGTTAGCCACAATTTAAATCAAGTTAAAACTTTTTGTGAAAATGCTTTGTGGATTGAAAAATCCAAGGTTAAAGCCTATGGAAATAGTGGTGAGGTTTGCAAGCAATATTTGGATTATTGCAATAGTTCAAATAAATAAAGAGTATAAAAGCATACAAATTTTTGTAGCTATAAAAATATAATATTGTTATCTTTATAAAAATTTGATGCAAAATAAATATAAGTATGTTATAATAAATTTATTAAGGAGAAAATTTATGGTAAAGAGTAAGAAATTTATTTTAAGTGGCTTAATTTGTTTTGCTTTCATTTTGTGCTGTATGTTTGGTGCAATGAGTTTTAATTCACCAATGTCAGTTTATGCATTAGGAACAGAAGAACATAATCATACTGATTGGACAGGCGTAACTGAATTACCAACAGAAGAAGGTGATTATAATATTTATTTGACAGATAATATAACTCTTTCAGACACTTGGAATGTTCCAACAGGCGAAACAAACCTTTGCTTGAATGGACATGTTATCAATACAAATGGTGGCAATTTTAATGTAATCACTGTTGGCACAGGTGCAACACTTAACCTTTATGATTGTGGGACAACAGAACACAGCGGTTATGTTGATAGCACTGGTTTGTGGCACTATGACAGCACAGGAATACAAGAACTGCAAAGTGGCGAAACTGCAAAAGCAATCACTGGCGGAATTATCACCGGTGGAAACAACACAGAAAATGACGGCGGTGGAGTGATTGTTAATGGCGAATTTAATATGTTTGGTGGCACAATCGCTGGAAATATCGCAGGGAGCTCTAGTCAAAACAAGAGTGGCGGTGGAGTGTATGTTAATGGCACATTCACAATGACTGGTGGCACAATCACTGGCAACTATGCAAAAAGTTATGCTGCTGGAGTGTATGTGAATACTGATGCCACTTTCACGATGACAGGTAATAGTGTTATATCAAATAACAATGGCAAGCAAGGTGCAGGTGTTTACTCAAAAGGCACTTTTACAATGTCTGGAAATAGCCAAATTACAGGAAATACTTCTGGGACTTATGGTGGCGGTGTAGGAATTGGTGGAAACACATTCAGTATGATAGGTGGCCGTATTGACCATAACACAGGAACTGCTGGTGGCGGAGTGTATGTGAACACTGGAACCTTCACTATGACTGGTGGCCGTATTGATTATAATACAGGAAGTAATATAGGTGGAGTGTTTGTTGCGGCTAGTGGCAACATCACGCTTGGTGGCACAGCCGTAATCACTGAAAATGTTGTTGGAGGAACAATCACCAATGGTGTGCTTTCTGGCGGAACTGCTAATAATGTTTATTTGCCTAACGGAAAAACAATCACACTTGGCACAAAAACCTCAACAGATAATGGCAATGGTGTTTTGGCTCCAACCGAAGATATGAATGTTGGCATAACACTTCAAAATGGCACAGGCAATTTTGCCACTGGTGTTACGGAAGACAATGTGAAAAATTTCTCTATAGATAATAGTGATTATGAACTTTTGTTTAATGAAAGTACGCAAGGTTTTGAATGTTATCATATTCATGATGATATTAAGTTTTCTGCGTGGACAAAAAACAACGCATTGCCATCCGATATGGGCAGTTATGTTTTGACTTGTGATATAACACTTTCTTCAACTTGGAATGTTCCAGCAGGCACGACCAATCTTTGCTTAAATGGATTTGTTATCAAAGCAAATGGTGGTGATTTCAGTGTAATCACTGTTGGCACAGGTGCAACACTTAAACTTTATGATTGCGATACAACTACAACTCATTATTTCTCAGAATATTCAGAAAATGAAGATTATGTATGGGTATTAGATGATAATTTAGAAGGTGAAGATATTAAGCACACAGTAACAGGTGGCGTTATTACAGGGACATGGTATGCCTATGGTGTTCATATTGATGGCGGCAAATTTACGCTAAATGGTGGTAGTATTGTTGGCAATTATTCAACTGCTGTTTATGTTACATATGGAGATATTGTAATAAATGATGGTTCTATTTGTGGCAATAATGGATGTGGTTTGGATTGCAACGAAAGTGCAATAGCAATAAATGGCGGTAGCATTTCTAAAAACAATGGTGCCGGAATCTATGCAGACTATTGCTCAATTTCAATGTCTGATGGTGAAATATCCAACAATTATGGTGCTGGTGTATTCTTTAATGCGGGCCATTTTGAGATGAATGGTGGCACTATCTCAGATAATCAAGATTCTCTATTTAGTGCTGGTGTTAATAATATAGGTGGCACATTTGTTATGAATGGTGGCACGATTTCTGGCAATGTTTCTGATGTTGAATTTGGTGAAGGGGCTGGTGGTGGCGTATATGTTTTTGGAGGCCAATTCATTATGAATGATGGCTTGATTTCAGAGAATAAGGCTTATTCTGGCGGTGGAGTTTTAGTTGATTCTTATGGCTCATTTATAATGAACGGCGGTGAAATTATTGGAAACGAAAGTACAACATCAGGTGGTGGTGTATGTTTGGTTGGTGTAACTGATTATTCTTGTGGCGAATTTGTTATGCATAGCGGTTCAATTAGTGATAACTTTGCTGGAACATGTGGCGGTGGAGTTGCTGTTCAATATGGATTTAGTTTTAGAGCCGATGGCGGTATAATTTCTAACAATAAAACATACGGAATGGGCGGTGGAGTTTATATTGCTCATAGTGAAGAAGATTACAATGTTGAAACATGTCTTGCAATAGGAACACCTATCGCTATTTCTGATGGAAATGGTGGCTATACATATAAAAATATAGAAGAACTTGACCCTGATGTTGATAAATTGTATGTTTTAAATCATGATAGTGGTGAACTTGTTAAAACTGAAATTTTTGACCTTTGGATGTTCCCAGGTCCAAAAACAGGTGCGTTTACACTTCATTTTGAAGGTGATGTAGATGTAACTGTTGTTGGCGGACACTGTTTCTTTGAATATGAAGCAAATAAGTATGTTAATATAACTGCTGAAAATGTTCAAAGTTACATTGATGCAGAGGCAAAATTTTATGATGCTTTGGATACGGAAAATCATTGGAAAAAATTGATAAGTGTAACCTTTGTAGACGAGGCTGTGGACACATATATCCTTGTTTCAAAAACTCACTTAAACACATTGGCAAATGGCATGCTTTCAAATGTTGATGGCTTATATGGTGTGTTATGTAATATTTTTGATTTTAATGAAAATGATGTAACATACAATGCTCAACAAAAAGCAGATGATATTACAACTTATGGCACTTGGGAATATGATGACGAACACTTCCATTATGTAAATCAAAATACATATTATGCAATCAACTTACAATATTTAAGTGTAGCAATTGGTAAAGGTTTATTAACTCCAGAAGAATTAAGAGAAGCCGCTGAAAAAACCTTGCAATACAATCCGGAAGTTGTAAAAGAAGATTTATTTAATAGTTTTGGTATTATTCTTGGCGGAACAATACAAATTGTTAGTAATACGGCTGAATTTATTGAAGAAGAAGAGGTTGTTGCATCTATTGAAAACAACTTACATATGTTTAATAATGGGCCAAAACTAACAATTGGAACAGGTATTATTGGCAATGGCATTAAAACTCCAGAAGCCGGGATGAAAGTCGGAATTACTCTATTAGATTCTGGTTACTATTACGCGTCTGGCTCATTTACAAGTAATGGAACAGATGATGATTTAACATATTTCTTAGCAGATGATATTTCTCAAAGCGTAATATTTAATACAGACCACTTAGAAATTTTTATGAAACTTGAAGTTGAGTTTGATACAGAGTATGAGTGGGGTGAAGAATTTGTTTATGGTGATAGTTTTGGAACCGAAAAACCAAAAATATATTATGATAATGAAGAATTGACAGATGTTGATATAAAATTTGTTTATTATAATCCAAATCCTTTTGAGGAAGGATGGATAAAACTTGACGAAAAACCTAGAAATGTTGGAGAATATAAAGTCGTAATTATTATTGATAGCGAAACATATTATGGAGAACAAGAATATTTTTTTGAAATTGTAAAAGCGGAACTAATCGTTAATATAGACGATAAAACAAGTGTTTATGGTGATGATTTGGTTGCCCTTACCGCAACATGTGAAGGTCTTAAATATGACGACGATGCAGATGATTTGTTTATTTTAGAAACAGACGCAACAAAAGAAAGTGACGCTGGAGAATATTTTATTTGGGCAACACCAAATAACGGTGCTTTGAATTATAATGTAACTTATATTGGAACTTATAAACAGGACGGAATAAGTACAGATTGTAGCACTTATACAATTACAAAAGCAAAAGTTGATATTCCTACTGCAAACACTGGTTTGATTTATAATGGAACAGAGCAAACGGGTGTGGAACCTCCACAAGATGCATTGTTTACTATTACAGGAAACACTGAAACAAATGCAGGAACTCACACAGCAATTATGGCTCTTAAAGATAAAACAAATTATGAATGGAATTTAACAACCCCAACAGCACAAGACCAAGAAATTGCTTGGTCAATTGCAAAACAAGAGGTTGAAGTTCCAACAATTGAAGATAAAACATATACTGGCTCAACTTTAACAGCAGATGTTGAAGAAAGCACGCTTTATACTGTAACTGAAAATGATGGCGGAATAAATGCTGGTGAATATGATGTTAAACTTACACTATCCGACTCTGTAAATTATAAATGGAGAACATCAGAAAATGCCGAAATCACACTTACTTTTAAAATCACAAAAGCGACTAACACTTGGGTAGAGGAATTAACTATTACAGGTTGGTCTTATAATAGTCTAGCCAACTCGCCAAGTGCAGAAGCAAAATTTGGAACTATTACCTACACTTATTCAAACGAATATAATGGAACTTATATAAGTGATGTTCCAACAAATGCTGGAGGGTATTATGTTAAAGCGGTAGTTGAAGGCAATAATAACTTTGATGGCATTGAAGACATTAAACTATTTGAAATCACACGAGCAACCAACACAATTACTAATTTAACACAAGCAGATGTTTATTGCGGGGATATAATAGAACCAACTGCAACAAAAGATTTTGGAGAAATTGTTTACAAGTTTAAACTATCAAACGAAACAGATTGGTTGGAATTAACTGATACTTGCTATCCAACAAAAGTAGGCACATATTTATTGATGGCTGAAATTGCTGAAACAAACAACTATGCAGGAGCAACTTGCGAACCAATAACATTTAATGTTTTGGCAAAAGAAATTACAAAACAAGATGTTGAAGAAGAAAAACAACCAGAAGAAGGAACAAAAATTGACCTTGTTGAAGGAAAACTTGAAGAAAATGTTGTTGTAGTTATTGCAAAGGAAAATAATGATGTTACTGAAACAGTAAAAGCAAATATTAAGAGTGCTGTAACTGAAAACTCTGAAATTGTTGCAAAATTTGATATTCATCTTGAAAAAGAAGGTGTGAAAGTTGAAAATGTTTCAGGAAATAGATATAAGGTAACTCTTGCTGTTCCAGAAAATCTTCAAGCAAGAACCGGACTTAATATTGTTTATATTTATGATGAAGGAAATGTTCAAAAATATAATTCAACAATTTTAGACAATAACACAATTGTATTTGAAACAGACCATTTCTCAACTTGGGCAATCGTTGCTGATGAAATTCCAGCACCAACATCAACATTAAATGCAGGTGCAATCGTTGGAATTTGTCTTGGTTCATTATTATTACTTTTGATTATTGTTTATTTGTTAGGTTATTTCTTCTTATATCGTAAAGGCAAACTTGATGATAAAAAAATAAAAGTTATTTACAAAATCTTACCAAGAGGCGAAAATAACTTAAAAGAAGAAAAACAAGAAACCAAATCAAAAAAAACTACAAAAAATAAATAATCTATTGACTAAAAAGCTCTAACCTATTTGGTTAGAGTTTTTTGTTTGTTGAATAAATATATAAATTTAATTTCCCTACTCTAGTAAAAGTAAAAAGCAAGTAATCACTACTTGCTTTTTTTGTTGCGAAAATTTTTCAAATAATTTTCTCGCTGGTTCAAATGGTGAGCCAGCGGGACTTGTAAAATAAGTTTGAAAATTATGAAAAATAATTCTCACTGGGAAGAAGTATATAGCCATTTTAGAAAAGAAAAAGTAACCTTGCTTGGTGTTGAAGAAGAAGTTGAACACAAAAATAAGTGGACATCTGGCAGGGCTAGTTTCGTTGAACGCAACCAAGCAATGATTGACGATAGCGATTATTGTATCTTCTACTACGATGAAAACTACACTCCACCAATGCGAAAATACTCCAAACGAAGTATTGGCTACTATCAACCAAATTCCGGCACCGCCCTTGCTTATAAATATGCTAAACAAAAGAAAAAGACAGTATGTAATTTACTAAAATGATACTTAATAAAGAATATTAAATACTATTAAAAATTTGATACAAAATAAAAGAAAGTATGATATACTAAATTTATAAGGAGAAAACTTATGGTAAAACTAAAAAATAAATTTTTAGTATTTGCATTAACACTTGTTTTGTCGCTAGGTGTTTTTGCAGGGTTTGGTTTTAACCAAAACTATGGTGCGGTTTATGCTGCTTCAGAAACTCTAATTGTGGGTGGCGACACTGGTTATGCAACATTTGTGGAAGCATATAATGACGCACAAAATGGCGACACCATTAAGTTAGAAAAAAATGTTACAGCAGAAAAAACTGGAGATTATGGTTTTATCATTGATAAAAGTATTACACTTGATTTGAATAGC
>JAZRVA010000018.1:0-13663 GCA_045598865.1 Clostridia bacterium
AGAGATTAAGGATAATTTATCTTGGAATTTAGATGAAGAATATACCAACATCTATAACACGTGTGTAGATTGCGATAACAAATATGGTGAGCCTTACCTATGTGATTATATCTGTGAACAAGATTTTGTTGAAGATGATGAGTATTTAGATGAACTAATAAAACATAATTCATCAAGTCTTGAACGGTTGAGATATTTCATAGAGGATACTTACCACGCAGAACTTTATAGAGCAAATGCTTATGGCAATTTAGTAAATGTAGAAAGAAGTGATTTGGCTGACTTATGTGACGAGCTTGTCGATATGTTAAAAGACAATATCAAGGAGCTTGCACGAGCCGAAATGTAGTTCATTTTTATACCTCAAAAATATATAGAACGAAAAAATACCTTAAACGAGGGGGAAATTTGACTGAAAATAGTTTTTTATGCTGAATATGTATAAAAGGCTATTTAAGGTCAAAAATCGTGAATATGATAACAAAAAACGAATTAAATGAAATGAAAAATGCAGATTTATTAAGTTGTAATGCAGAAGATTTGGTTGATATTAGAGATATTAAAGTAGATAAGGATAAATCTCAATATGAGAAACTCATAGACTTTATCGAGGCCATAAAAAATCCTTATTTATTTAAGGTTGGGAGCACTATTGTTAAGGTAAAATTTGCCGATGATAACAACACTTTCCAAAAAAGACTTGAAAACATAATTTCAGCCAAATTGGCGCAATAAAAAAATTTTTAAAAATACTGTATATTTTTGAGATGATGTGTTATAATAATATCGTATTAGATATTCGTGACATATCATCTCATTTTTCATTAGGAGATATATGTTATGGAGACAAGTGAATTTTTAACTAAAAGCAACAAGGTTTGGAATGTTGCTTTATATATTCGTTTATCCCGAGAAGATGGTGATAAATTGGAAAGTGAGAGTGTGACATCACAAAAAGAGATGTTGCATAATTTTTTGTCGCATAATCCAGATTTGCAAATATACGACACTTATATTGATGACGGATATACAGGAACAAATTTTGAAAGACCTAATTTTATGAGAATGTGGGAAGATGTCCAAAATAAAAAGGTTAATTGTGTTATTGTTAAAGACCTTTCAAGGTTTGGTAGAGACCACATAGGAACAAGCAGATACATTGAAATTGTATTTCCAATGCTCAATGTTAGATTTATTTCAATAAATGACAATATTGATAGTTTCTTAGATCCAAAATCGGTTAATAATGTTGTTTTACCATTTAAAAACCTAATAAATGATGAGTATTGTCGTGATATTTCAATGAAAGTCAGAAGTGCATTGAATATACGTAGAGAAAATGGCAAATACATCGGCTCGTTTGCAACTTATGGTTATCTTAAAGATCCAGAGGACCACCACAAACTTATCATTGATGAATATGCGGCTGATGTTGTTAGAAAAATATTTAGAATGTATCTTGATGGTGGCTCATTAAGAAGTATTGCAACATACTTAAATGAGAATAAAATTTTAACACCGTCAGCATATAAAAGAAGTTTGGGATTAAATGATAGACATCATACAACTCACGATTTGTTGATTTGGGAAGGCAACCAAATAAGAAGAATTCTAAGCAATCAAATGTATTGTGGCGATATGGTGCAAAAACAAATGGAAGTCGTTAGTTATAAGGTTAATATTTGTCGTAAGATGGATAAAGATAAAAGAATAATTGTTCAAAATACCCACGAGCCTATTATTTCAAGAGAAGATTTTGAAAAAGCACAAAGTTTAAGTCGTAGAGATACACGAGTTTGTTTAACAACTCATCAACTAGATTTATTTTCAGGTTTTGTTAAATGTGGTGATTGTAAACGAGGTATGAATAAAAGACATATCTATCAACCGTATAAAGATTACTATTATTATGTATGCAGGACTTGGAAACAAAGTGGGAAAACGGTTTGTTCAAAACATACTATTCAGACAGATATAGTTAAAAATGTTGTTTTGGAAACAATTAAACAATATGTAAATATTGCAATAACAATGGATAGTTTACTAGATTTTATCAATCATAGTGAAGAAAAATGTAAGGCAACAGACAAATATGAAAAGCAATTACAGCAAAAATTCAAAGAAAGAGATAAAAATAGTAAAATAATGGTCGATTTATATCCAGATTGGAAAAATGGCCTTATTTCGCAAGAAATGTATGTGACTTTAAGAGATAAATATACAAATGAGAATTTAAAGATAGAACAGTCAATTCAAGAAATTCAAGAAATGATTGAACAAATCAAATCAGGGCTAACAAAAGAAAATCGCTTTATTGAGAATTTTAAAAAATACCAAAACATTACTGAACTAACTCGTGATATGGTGGTTGAACTAATAAATAATATTTATGTTTATGAGGGAAATAAAGTTGAAGTTGAGGTTAAATTCAAAGATGAGTATGAACTTGCATTAGAATACATTGAATTAAACAAAAAAATATATATTGCTGAGCAAAGATTTAAAAATGCTCAGGTGGCGGTTGTGTAGGTGAATTATGAGTAGAATTAGTAGATATACCACGCCGACGCAATTACAAACAAGTAAGGCTAAATGGAATGTTGCTTTATATGCAAGATTATCAAGAGAAGATATAGATAAACACGAAGAAAGTGAAAGTATTATTTCTCAAAAGGCAATGCTAACAAAATACATTTCAAATCAAGAAGATATGAATTTGGTTGATTTATATGTTGATGATGGATATTCTGGGACAAGCTTTAACCGACCAAACTTTGATAGAATGTGGGAAGATATAAAAGACAAAAAAGTTAATTGTGTTGTCGTGAAAGACCTTTCAAGATTTGGAAGAAATGACATAGAAGCAAGTAATTTTATTGAAGTAATGTTCCCACTAATGAATGTTAGATTTATATCAATCATAGACAATGTAGATACGTATTTGGATCCAAATTCAGCAAGTGGGTTATTGGTTTCATTTAAAAATATAATGAACGCAGAATATTCAAGAGACCTTTCGTTGAAGGTGAGGAGTGCGCACCAAGCTCACAGACGAAGGGGTGAGTTTATTGGCTCGTTTGCCCCTTATGGCTATATGAAAGATCCAAATGACCACCACAAACTTATTATTGACGAGAAAGCCGCAAATATTGTTAAAATAATTTATAGTATGTATTTACAAGGGAATAGTTCTATAAGCATTGCTAGATATTTAAACGCACAGAATATTCCAACACCATATCAATACAAAAAGGAAAATGGTAGTAAAATTTATAGCCCAAATCGACAATGTAAGATTGTAATGTGGTCTTTTAGCACAATCAAAACAATATTACAACACCCCGTTTATTGTGGAGATATGGTGCAAGGAATAAGAGAATGTGTCAGTTTTAGAGACAAGAAAAAACGTTTTAAACTACAAGAAGAATGGATTATTGTAAAAAACACTCACGAGCCTATTATTTCAAGAGAAGATTTTGAAAAAACGCAAAATCTTATCAAAAACAACAAAAAAACATATACAAAACCTTACAAAGAGGTTATTTTATCAGGATTGTGTAGATGTGGTGATTGCGGAAATTTTATGACGACAGGTCACGCGTCATCACCAAAGTTGTTTGGTAAATATTATTTTAAATGCCACTCATATACAATGGACAACTCGTTTTGTTCAAGACACTCATTTCGAAATGATAAATTAGAAGAAGTAGTTTTTCAAACCATTAAAAAATATATTGACTTGTCAGCACAGATTGATAAGTTAATCAAAAAAATTGATAAATCAAAGCAAAACTCACTGCAAGACAACAACAGCAAAATTAAAGAAAAACTTGAACAAGATGTTGCAACGAATAAATCCTTGATTGCTTCCTTATATGTAGATTTAAAAAATCAAACGATTACTCAGGAAAAATATATAACTGAAAAGAACAGATTAGAACAACTTAATATTGATTTAGAACAGCAAATAACAACTATTTCACAAAGCATAAATAATGTAAAACCTACACAAAATAACTTTGTAGATACTTTATCAAAATATAAACATTTCGATACTTTGACGTTTGAAATGGCTCACGAACTTATAGAAAGGATAAATATCTTTGAAAATGAAAAGATAGAGATAATCTTTAAGTTTAAAGATGATTTTGATAATGTAATACGTTATTTAGAGGATAATGCGCAGACTATCGGCAACATAGACCTTGCTTCAATAAAGTCTGCGTAAATCCGCAAACGAAATAGTTTTTTTTATAAAAATATATGGTCCATACTTGACAATGGCACCAGCCGCTGCTGACACTTTAAAAAATTTATTTAATGACACAAAAACGAGCCCTAAGGATTATGACCTAATTGTTACAGGGGATCTAGGGAAGCTTGGTGGAGAATTGTTTGTTGATTTGATGGAGAACTATGGTTTTAAACTTGCAGAAAACTACTGTGACTGTGGCCAGATGATTTTTAACAAAAACCAAAAGGCGTTTATGGGAGGAAGTGGATGTGGATGCAGTGCAAGTGTGATAAATTCTTATATAATAAACAAATTAGACAAAGGTGAGTATAAAAAAATAATTTTAATGTCAACGGGAGCCCTTGTTAGCACAACTTCCACCCAGCAAGGAGAAACAATACCTGGCATTGCGCATGCAATTATTGTGGAGAAAGGAGTGTAACATATGAGCCCAGTTTTAACTTATTTGATTGTTTTTTGTGTGGGAGGACTTATTTGCCTTGTAGCCCAAATTTTGATTATAAGAACAAGGATGACATCTGCAAGAATTTTGGTGTTATTTGAACTTATTGGAGTTTTTTTGCAGGCAATTATGATTTTCGAACCAATTAAGGAGTTTGCAAAATCTGGTATTACTGTTCCCATTGTAGGGTTTGGGGCTACACTAGCAAAAGGCGCAATGGAAGGCGTAAAACAGTTTGGTATTTTGGGAATTTTTAATGGTGGTCTTACTGCATCGGCTGCTGGAATTGCAGCTGCGGTGGGGTTTGGGTATTTGTTTGCATTAATTTTTAAAGCAAAAACAAAAAAGTAGTAATATTATGCTTACAAAAATAATAACTATGTAATGTGAGCAATTGTTCAAAAGAGAATTATCACAAGTTAATAGTTAAAAACAGTTTTATAAAAAAAATTGTTGCTGCAATTATAATAATTGCAGTGATTTTTGTTTGCTTCTTTGTTTTCTTAATTAAAAAGGCAAACCCAATTATTCTATCTTACGGCGAAAGTGAAGTTTCAAAACTTTTGTCTATCTCTTGTAATGAGGCAATTGCGGAATCGTTAAATAAATTTTCTTATGAAAGTTTAATAAATATTGGGTATGATAATGACAATAATATTTCTTACATGGTTGCAAACACTCACAAAATTAATCAAATAGGTCATGAGATTACAACAAAAGTCCAAAGTTTAATAGAACAAAGAACGTCGGTGGGGCTTAAAATTCCACTTGGAACGCTAACAGGAATTGGCATTTTTGCAGGCAAGGGAAGCCTTGTTAATTTTACTATTTTTCCAAAGGGAAATGTTTTGTGCAATTTTAACTCTAAATTTGAAAGTTCTGGGATTAATCAAACTAGTCATAAAATTTTTATAACTATTCAGGCATCTTGTTATTTGATTTTGCCTTTTAAAACAAGGGTTATTACAAAATCAGCCGATTTTTTAATTGCTGAATGCGTGATTATTGGCAAGATACCAAATACTTATTTAAGCCTAAATAACACAAAATAAGTGTTTTAAACAGCAAATAAACAATAGATTTTTGTTGACAAAAATAATAAATTTTGATAATATCTACTTGTTTTTAAAAAAGCTGTGATAAAAGACAAGTAGTTGCACAAACAAAGTTATAAAAGAGAGGGTTTTTATAAGTTGAAAAAAACCTATAACCAAGTTAGCAAACGAATTCACTTTTTAGCTTCCGGCTGAATATTAATTTTAATTAGTAGGCATGAGACGGTTGTTCCGTTATAACAAAATGAGGACTTTATTTTTTAAAGTTAAAGATAGGTGGTACCGCAAAATCTAGTTTGCCCTGTTTTAGTTTTTACTAAACTAGGCAATTTTTTTTATTAAAAGGATATTTTATGGAGAACTTAGACAACATTTTAACAGAAGCACTTGAAGAACTAAAAATAATTGATAACAGCGAGAATTTAAATTTGTTTTTCCAAAATTATGTTGGCAAAACAGGAAAAATAAATAACTTAATGAAACTCGTTAAAGAAATACCAAATGAGCAAAGAAAAGAGTTTGGCATGAAAGTTAACGCCGTTAAACAAACATTATTAGATGAAATTTCCAAAAAAGAAGAGTATTTTACACAAAAGAAAATAGCAGACGAAATTGAAAACACGAAGGATATTGACTTAACAATTCCTAGTTGCAAAAAAATTAAGGGCGGTTTGCACCCAATCACTATAATTCAAAACAAAATTATAGAAGTATTTACAAGCATGGGTTTTAAAGTTGAAGATGGAAATGAGGTGGAAACTGAATATAACAACTTTGAGGCAGTTAACGTGCCTAAAAATCACCCGGCAAGAGATATGCAAGACACATTTTATCTTGACAATGGCCAAGTTTTAAAAACACACACATCTGCTGCTCAAAACAGAATTATGAGAAAATATGGCGCACCATTAAAAGTTATATTTCCTGGAAGATGTTTTAGAAATGAGGAACTTGACGCTAGCCATGAAAACACATTCTTCCAATTAGAAGGTATGATGATAGACAAAAACGTTAGCATTTCTAACTTAATTTACTTTATGAAGGAAATGTTAACAAAAGTTTTTGGCAAAGAAATTAATGTAAGGTTAAGACCTGGGTTTTTCCCATTTGTTGAGCCAGGTTTTGAACTTGATATTCAGTGCCCATATTGTAGTGGAAAGGGCTGCCGTGTGTGCAAAAATGGCGGTTGGATTGAACTTTGCCCTTGCGGCATGATTCACCCAAAAGTTCTTGAAATGGGTGGCATAAACCCAGAAGAATATCATGGTTTTGCCTTTGGGCTTGGTTTGTCTAGGCTTGCTATGATGAATTTTGATATAACAGAAATTAGGCTTTTGAACAGTGGAAATATCACTGCATTATCTCAGGCAAAAATTAGGTAAGGAGAGGAAAGTTAAATGAAAGTTTCGATTAATTGGATTAAAGATTTTGTTGATTTAGATGGCGTGGATATTGAAAACTTAATTTCAAAATTTACAATGTCTGTTGCAGAAGTTGAAGGGATTGAATATAAAGGCAAAAATATAAGTGGTGTTGTGGCTGCAAAAATTATTGATGTTCAACCTGTTCCAAACAGCACAAAACTTCACCTGCTTAAGGTTGATGCTGGAAATGAAGTTTTGCAGATTGTTTGTGGAGCACCAAACGTTAGAGTGGGGCTTATAACTCCTCTTGCAAAAATTGGGGCAAAACTTGGAGAAATAACAATTGGTAAAGCAAAACTTGCTGGTGTAGAAAGCTATGGTATGTGCTGTGGGGCAGATGAAATTGGAATATCTGACGACCACTCCTGCATTTTGGAACTTGATGAAAACACACCTATTGGTGTTGACATAAAATCCGTATTAGATTTAGAAGATATTGTTTTTGAAGTAGATAACAAATCCCTAACAAACCGTCCAGACCTTTGGGGGCACTACGGCATTGCAAGAGAAATGGCGGCATTGGCTGGCAAAAAATTAAAACCTCTTGAAGTTGCCGATAAAAAAGATTTTGAAGGGAAGTCATCTTATAAAATTGAAGTGACATCTAATGATTGTTACAGATACACAAGTGCATCAATGAACAATATCACCAAAAAGAATTCAAGCATTAACATGCAAATTAGGCTTTATTACTGCGGTATGAGAGGTATTAACTTGTTGGCTGATGTTACAAACTATGTAATGCTAGAACTTGGCCAACCAATGCACGCTTTTGACAACGAAATTGTCAAAAATATTCAGGTTTACAACCTTGAAAAAGATACTTCTTTTAAAACATTAGATTCAACCGATAGAAATTTACAAAAAGGGCACATGGTGATTGCAACAAACAGCAACCCTGTTGCTTTGGCTGGTATTATGGGGGGAGAGAACAGCGAAATTACAGATAACACAACAAGTGTTTTAATTGAATCTGCAAACTTTGATTCTTACAAAGTTAGAACAACCGCAACGTCATTGGGGCTTAGAACAGAGGCAAGTGCAAGATATGAAAAATCCCTTGACCCAGAACTTACTATGACGGCACTTCTTAGATATGTTTATTTGATTAAAAAACAAGATGGTGGAGCGCAAATTTCTTCTAGCATTATTGATGTATATAACAAAAAGTATCCAAAACTTGAAATAACACTTACAAAAGATTATGTGGATGAATTTGTTGGTATTGAGATTCCAGAAGAAACAATTTTAAAAATTTTACAAAGTCTAGAATTTGAACTTTTAGAAAATAAAACCGGTAAATACAAATTTGGTGTTCCTTCTTTTAGAGCAACAAAAGATATAAATGGCAAAGCTGACTTAGTGGAAGAAATAACCAGAGTTTACGGCTATGACAACATAACGCCAAAATCGCTTGTTCAAACCATTAAACCAGCTGTTTTAGACCATGAGGTTAAATTGGAATACAACACAAAATATGCTCTTGCGCAAAGATTTGATTTTAATGAAACTCATTCCTACATTTGGTATGACCTTGCAACAAATAACGAGCTTGGACTTAATCCAACAAGTGTTATTAGGTGTGTGAATTCAATAAATAAGGATAATGACAAAATTAGGTCAACAATTATACCTAGTTTGCTAAAAGTTGTGATGGACAACAAAAACACATTAAACAACACCTCAACATTCGAAATTGGGCGAGTGGTTAAAAAATTAACAACAAATAACTTGGCTGATGAAACAAAGAGTTTAGGCGCTGTTTTACACTATAAAAATAAAAATCTTGAAGATGGTTTACTATATTTAAAAGAAGTTGTTGACTATTTGTTTGGCTATATATTCAAGCTTGATTATACTTTGGAACTTACAACGCCAGAAAATTCATATTACCATCCAAAAAATTATTATAAAATTATTGTAAACAATGATGAAGTTGGTGACATTTTTGTGTTAAACCCAGTTTCACAAGCAAAAATAGAAAAGGGAAGTTTAACTATTGGTTTTGAAATTGATTTTTCTGAAATTGCAAAACAAAAAGAAAACGAAATTAAATTTGAAAAAGTTAGTAAATATCCAACAACTAAATTAGACTTCAACTTTGTAATTCCAAAAACTATGCTTTACAAAGACATTATTTCAACTGCAAATAGCATAAAAACAGATTTAAATTATAAAGTTTCTCTTTTGGATATCTATGAGAATCAGGACCAAACAAAAAGTTATACATTACACTATGAAATAAATAGTTTAGAAAGAACATTAAATACAGAGGATATTGAAAATTTCCACAAAACTGTTATTGAAACATTTAAAACAAATAATATTGAACTAAAATTGTAAGGTAATTTTTATGATTTATTTTGATAATGCCGCAACAACGAAACCCAAAAAAGAAGTGCTTGATGAATTTGTTAAAATTAACACAGAAAACTACTTTAACCCTTCTTCACCATATGACATTTCCTTTAATGCACTACAAAAAAATAAAGAGGCAAAAAACACTATTTTAAACTTGCTTGGTGATAAAGAGGGAAACTTAATTTTTACATCTGGTGCAACAGAATCTAACAACTTAGCAATTTTTGGGAACAATTCTAACAAAAACAAAAAGTATTTATTTTCTAGTGGGGAGCACCCATCTGTTTATAACTGCGCATGTGAATTAAAATATCGCGGCTATTTGGTTGATTTTATAAATCTTTTGCCAAACGGGCAAATTGATTATGCCCAACTTGAAAGCATGATTGATGATAATACTGCATTTGTTTCTGTTATGCTTGTTAACAACGAAACTGGTGCAATAAACAATATTGAAAAAATAAGAGAAATAATTGACAACAAAAACCCTAAATGTTTGTTACACGTCGACGCTTCGCAGGCTTTTGGAAAAATCAAGTTTAATGTAAAAGCATTAAAAATAGATTTGTGCTCTATTTCTGCACATAAAATAGGTGGTATAAAGGGTGTTGGAGCCTTGTATGTTAGGCAAAGAGTAAACATTAAAAATATTACTTTTGGTGGCGGACAAGAAAATAATTTAAGGTCAGGGACAATTAACCTAGCGGGAAATGTTAGCTTTGCAAAAGCAGCACAACTTGCATATAAAAATTTGAAAGAAAATTATGAAAAAGTGCTTGAATTAAAAAATAATATAATAAATAAATTATCAAAAAATATTAAAATTGTTTCTGATAGTGATTGCTTGCCATATATTTTAAGTTTGATAATCCCAAATTTTAGGGGTGAAACTGTGATGAGATATCTATCTTCTAAAAATATTTTAGTTGGCACTGGCTCTGCTTGTTCTACAAACAAAATTGGTAACAGAATTTTGGAAAATATGGGATACTCCAAACAAGAAGTAATGGGAGCAATAAGAGTTAGTTTTTCTTCTGAAAATACTTTGGAGGAAGTTAATGTTTTTATTAAAAACCTAGATGAGTGTTTAAACTCTCTTTCGGTTTAAAGGAGCTTTTATGCAAGAGGTTATATTAATACGATTTGGTGAAATATTTTTAAAAGGAAAAAATTATTCCTTTTTTGAAAATACGTTGCTTAATAATATTAAATATAAGTTATTAAAATACAACTGCAAGTTGGAAAATATATTTGAAAGATATATTGTTTCAAATTTTAATATTGAAGATAAGAATGAGATTATAGAGGATTTAAAAACAATTTTTGGCATAGTTTCCATCTCTAATGCCTACCAAATAGAGAGTGATATTGAAAAAATTGAGGAATGTTGCAGTAAAATTAAAATAACAGAGCCAACATTTAAAGTTGAAGTAAATAGGGCAGACAAAACTTTTCCAATGAAATCTTTTGAATTTGCAGCAAAACTTGGGGGAGTTTTTCTTAAAAACAATAAAAATGCAAAAGTTGATGTTCACAGCCCAAAACAAACAATTTATATTGATATTAGGCACGACAAGAATACCTACATTTTTTACAACAAAATTATGTGTTTGGGCGGTATGCCTGTTGGCACAGCAGGAAAAGGTATGCTTTTGCTTAGTGGTGGAATTGATAGCCCTGTTGCTGGATTTTTGATGGCAAAACGAGGGCTTAAGCTATGTGCCGTCCATTTTCATAGTTACCCATACACAAGTTTGCAAGCGAAACAAAAAGTGATTGACCTTTCAAATATTATAAAAAAATACACAGGCGACATTAAACTTTTTGTGGTTCCGTTTACAAAAATTCAAGAAGAAATTCACAAAAATTGTAGCACCGAATACATGGTCACTCATGTTAGACGATTTATGATGGAAATTGCTTCCCGCCTTGCCAAGAGAAATAAATGTTCTTGTTTGGTTACAGGCGAAAACTTGGCACAAGTTGCAAGCCAAACAGTGGAAAGTATAACAGTTACTAATATGATGGCACAAAATATACCTGTTTTTAGACCTTTAATTAGCTTTGATAAAATTGAAATTTCATCTATTGCTGAAAAGATTGGCACGTTTAACACTTCTGTTTTGCCTTATGAAGACTGTTGCAGTGTTTTTCTGCCTAAAAACCCAGTTACTCATCCAAAACTAGACAAAATTTTGCAGGACGAAACTAAGTTGGATAGAGAAACATTAATAAAGCAGGCAATTGAAAACATTGAAATTATAAACATTAAAAACAACTAACAACCTTTTGGGTTGTTTTTTTGTTGACAATAGCTAGCATTACTTGTAAAATATAAACATATCAAATCTTTATAAGTATTTAATAACATATTCTTATTAAATTTTGATAAATTTTTAAATAAAAAAGGAACAAGACTAATGATACCATTAATATGGTTTTTAGTTGCTTGTGTTCTTTGTATTGGGGCTGGAATTGGCTTAACATTTTTTTTGGTTACAAAAAAATCTAATCAATCAAAGAATAATGCAGCTAAAATTTTAGAAAATGCTTATGCAGAAGCAAAAACTGCAAAAAAAGAAGCAATTTTAGAAGCCAAAGAAGAAATTCATAACTTAAAAGAAAAATGTGATGCTGAGATTGCAGAAAGATACAATGAAATTTCAAAATC
Organism: Clostridia bacterium; assembly: GCA_045598865.1. GTDB lineage: Bacteria > Bacillota > Clostridia > Christensenellales > UBA1242 > UBA7862. The sequence goes on from JAZRVA010000018.1 coordinate 12,209, forward strand.
AGAAAACAGGCTTGCTTTAAAAGAAGAATTGCTAACAAAAAAAGAAGAGGGAATTGAGAATAAAGTTGCATCTCTTGATGTTGCTTTAAACCAAGTAAAACAAAGAGAACTTGACTTAGAAAATGCAAAAAAAGAAGTTGAATCAGCTAACGAAAAAATGGTTAAGGCACTGGAAAAGGTTTCTGGCTTAACCAAAGATGAAGCAAAAAATCAACTTATAGACAAATTCGTAGAAGAAGCAAAACTTGATTGCGCAAACAAAATAAGATTGATGGAACAAGAGGCGGAAGAGTCTGCCGATAAAAAAGCAAAAGAGATTGTTACACTTGCAATTCAAAAGTGTGCAACAAACATAACATCAGAGATAACTGTAACCGTGGTGCCACTTCCTAATGATGAATTAAAAGGCAGAATTATTGGAAGGGAAGGCAGAAATATTAGGGCGATAGAACAAGCAACGGGTGTTGATTTGATTATTGATGACACACCAGAGGCGGTGGTTCTTTCTGCCTTTGACCCAGTAAGAAGAGAAATTGCAAGAGTAGCATTAGAAAAACTTATTATGGATGGCAGAATTCATCCAGCAAGAATAGAAGAAATTGTTGAAAAAGCAAAAAAAGATGTTGACGCAGCAATTAAAGAAGCGGGTGAAAATGCGGTTTATGAATCAGGAATTATTGGTCTTCACCCAGAAATTGTAAAAACTCTTGGTAAGTTAAAATACAGAACAAGTTATGGCCAAAATGTTTTAAAACATAGTTTGGAAGTCTGTTATATTTCAGGGCTTTTAGCAAGCGAACTAGGTGCAAATGTTAAGATTGCAAAAAGAGGTGGCTTGTTGCATGACATAGGCAAGGCACTAGACCACGAACAGGAAGGAACACACGTGTCTCTTGGTGTTGAACTTGCAAAGAAATACAAGGAGAATCCAGAGGTTATTCACTGCATAGAAGCTCACCATGGTGACGTGGAATTCCACTCTATGGAAGCAATTATTGTTCAAACTGCTGACGCAATTTCAAGCAGTCGCCCAGGCGCTAGAAGAGAACTTTTGGATGCTTATATTAAAAGGCTTGAAAATCTTGAAAATATTGCAAATGGGTTTAAGGGCGTTGAAAAAGCATATGCAATTCAAGCAGGCAGAGAAATTAGAATAATGGTTAAACCAGAAGAAATAAACGACGAAACAATGGTTTTCTTGGCACGTGATATTGCAAGAAAGATAGAAAACGAATTGCAATATCCAGGTCAAATTAAAGTTAATGTTATAAGGGAAACCAGAGCCACAGACATTGCAAAATAATGAAAAATTGATATAAGAATTGAAAAAAGCTTATAAAAAGAAATAGTATCTTAACTATTTCTTTTTTTATTTCATAGTTTATTTATATGATATGTGACACTCACAACGATTTTTTAACTGAACTAAAAACTAAACGAGAAAAAATAAATTAT
>JAZRVA010000019.1:0-23451 GCA_045598865.1 Clostridia bacterium
TTAATAAATCAAATAAAATAAATAAGTCAAATAATAAATAAGTCAAATAATAAATAAGTCAAATAATAAATAAGTCAAATAATAAATAAGTCTAAAAACAAATAAATCTAAAAATTAATCAATATAACATTTAATGAATTACTTTTTTATAAATTTAGCTGGTTGTTTTAGGTTGTGGTTTTCATTTTTCTTACAGTTTTTGTTTAATTATAAACATTATTTTTTGGCAAGGTTAGACCTTCTGGCAAGGTGTCACACCCCTCATAGACAATGCCGTTTTGAGGCTCGTAAGTGCCGGTTCGTATAAGTTTTGAGGTGGTTAATTTTCCGTTTTCATAATAATCCAAGTAGGCCTGCGCGACATAACCATTTTTTGCGGCTTTAACACGTATAAATTCGCCTTTAAACATTATTTTGTCGGCATATTTGCCAGATGTGTCGGGTTTTATTTCATCTTTGCCGGCGGGTATTGTTTTTAAAATTTCCGACCTTGTTTTTATTATTAAGTTGGTTGGTTTTGTGCTGCCGTAAACTGAAAAGCCAACACTATTGCCGTCGCAAATGGAAGTTATAAAAATTGGGTAGTTGGTGGTGTTTTTAAACTTTAAGTCTGCTGAACCCCAAGAAACCATTGCATCAAGTGCAGGGTCAACATAAGAAACGGGCAAAGAGTGTTTGTGCACTTCGGCTACTTCTATGTTTGCAAGTAGTAAGGCATTGTATAACGTGGTGGACACCTGACACACGCCACCGCCCACGCCTTTTACAAACTCGCCATCTTTTATTATATTTGCCTCTTTGTAACCATTTTCTTGCAAGCGTTTTCCAACTGCCTCGTTAAAACTAAAAATTTGCCCGGGCTTTACTTCAAAGCCGTTTAATTTGTTTGTGGCGATTTTTATGTTATTTTTTCTTTGTGAGTTTGATTTTGAGTAATTTGTGGAAAATGTGGACTGCTTAACAATGTTTTTTATTAAATCTTGTTTTGAAATTTCTGGGGTTAGGCTAATGGTTGGGACGTTTATTGTTATTTTTGTTTTGGTTTTTAAACTTTCTAATATTTGTTCATAAAGTTTTTGCTCGTCAACTTTTATGCCACAAACTTCACTTTCATATTCAAAACTTTTTGTTTGAGGGTTGTATTGCGCACTTGCATTTATTGGCAGGCACTCAACTTGGTTTATTACATTTTTTATTTTTTCTTGCATGCCCACAAAAACATAATTAAAGGCAACTTTATTGTCAAACCCCATATTTTTTATTTTTTGGGCATAAAGGTTTTTAAATAAGAAAGCTTTTTTGTGATTTGCTTTGTAAACATCATCTAATATAGTGTGAATATTGCTGTTTACTTTAAAGTCGGCATCTTTAAAAACCCAAGTGTTATTATTGTGCACAAGGGTTAATTCTATGTTGTTGTTATTTATATTTAAGTTGTTGCAAATTTGCGTTTCTGCTTCTTTTTTTGTAAGACCTTTTAATTCCACTCCACAAATGCTTTTGTTATAAGCAAAAATATCTTCACTTGGTTCTAAATACATATTTATTGCGTAAAAAACAGAAAGGGGCAAGACAAAACTTATAACAACCAAAAATGCTATTTTTAAAAATTTTTTCATAAAAATAGTATGTAAAAAAAACAAGCAAATATGCTTGTTTTTATAAGTCTGTTATGTCGTCATCGAAGTCTAATTTTTCTTGTGGAGAAATGTCTGCCACGTCTTTTAATTTTTTCTGAATTGTTTTTGTTCTCTTTGTTGCAAAATCCAAAGTAGTTGAAGCTTCGTCGATTTTCTTTTGAGTTTTTGCAAGAAGATCCACAAACTTGTTAAATTCCATTTTAAACACGCTTAAAGTGTTCCAAATTTCACTGCTTCGTTTTTCTATTGCCAAAGTTTTAAAGCCCATTTGTAAGCTATTGAGTAGGGCAGTTAATGTGGTTGGGCCGCAAACCATAATTTTGTATTTGTGTTGCAGCGTTTCGCAAAGGGCAGGGCGCCTTATTATTTCGGCATACAAGCCCTCCACCGGCAAATAAAGCACGGCAAAATCGGTTGTGGTTGGAATTGATATGTATTTTTCGTTTATGTTTTTTGCCTCTTCTTTTATTCGATTTTCCAAATTTTTTGCTTGAATTTCAACTTCTTTTATATCGTTTGCTTCGCTTGCGGCACAAAGCCTGGAATAATCTTCTAGCGGAAATTTTGCATCTATTGGCAAAAGCAATTTTTCACTGTTTTTGCCAGGCAACACAACTGCAAAATCCACCCTTTCTGCTGAATTTTGTTTTATTTGCACTTGTGCCATGTATTGGTTTGGAGAAAGAATTTGCTCTAACAAGTTGGAAAGTTGAACTTCGCCCCAGCCGCCACGTGTTTTTACGTTTGTTAAAACTCGTTTTAAATCTCCCACGCCACTTGCCAAACTTTGCATTTCACCAATGCTTTTGGAAACAGTGTCTAATCCTTTTACAATTATATTAACCGATTCGCCAAGGCGCTTTTCTAATGTGGAAGATAGTTTTTCGTCAACTGTTTGCCTCATTTGTTCTAGTTTTTTCTCGTTGGTTTCTTGCAAGGTTTTTAGGTTATTAGAAATAATATCGCTTGTTCTGGCAAGGCGCTCCTCGTTTGTTTTTAATATGTCGTTTAGCCTTTTTTCTATTTTTTCAAGTTCCGATATTTGTGCTTTTGACAGGTTTGAAAGATAGTTACTAACATTGTTGTTGTAGCCATTTATGGCGTTTATTATAAGCTCGTTAAAGTGTTTATCTGTGTTGCCTTGAACTTCAAACAAATTTTTTATTGTTTTTTCTAAAAAGTCGTTTTGTTTTTTTATTTCTGTAATAACGTTTCCTATGTTTTCAAAGTTACCTGATTTTTTAAATGACGAAACAACTAAAATTATTAAGCATAAAGCTGAAACAACAAGAGTTACTATAAGTAAAATATTTTGCATGTGTAAAACCTCCATTTTTTATAATTGTTTTAAAACTTCTTTTGCTTCTAGCAGGTTTAAAAGTGTTATGGCGTTATTATATTGTTGACTGTTTAAGGAGTGAAGAAACAAAACAAAACTATTAATTACACCTTTTCTTACCAACTTTAAATTTTCAACATATTTTTTTGCATAAAAGAAAGTTTTTTTATCTATTTCAAAATTATTTTCTACACTATATTTTATCATTCTTAAAATTCTTTCGCCATCAAATTTAAGTGTTTTTTTGGGGTGTAGAACAGTTTTTATTTTTTTTAATTTTAAATGTTTAAGCCCGTTATGAAAATCATAAATTTTGCCAGACAAAACACAACAATATAAGGCGTTTATTGTAAAATCCCTTCGGGTTGAATCCTTTTTTAAACTCTTAACAAATTTAATTTTGTTAGGGTAGTGGTTGCCGCCTAAAACATAACTATCTTTTCTTAAACAGACATAGTCGTATGTGCTATTTTCAAAAATTATTGTGGCGGTGCCAAAAGTGTGATTTTTGTTTGTAAGTTTAATGTTTGAATTTTTGCAAATTTCTTGCAGCTCTTTTAGTGTTAACTTGCTGCATAGGTCAAAATCTTTTGGGGTTTTATTTAAAAGCAAATCTCTTACTGCGCCACCCACCAAATAAAGTTTTGAGTGAGGTTCAAAAATTTTTGCTAGTAATATTAAATTTTTATTTAACGATAATTTCATATATTTATGATATCAAAAAATGCTTTTAAAAAAAAGTTTTTTAAATAATTATATTTTACTTTAATTGAAGCATAAGGAAATTTAATTAATTAAGCAAAAATAGTAAAAACTCTTAAAAAATAATATTTATTGTGCGGTAAAGTGTTTGGCAAGATATTTTGTTGTTGACAAACAGGATTATTGTTGGTATTTTTAGTGTTAGTTACGGGAGAAGATGTTTATGAACATAAATGATTATATAGATGAAAAAAGAATAAAACCAGATGATTTTATTGTCTTTATAGAAATTGAACAGGGCAGCAAAAACAAATATGAACTAGACAAAGAAACTGGACTTATAATACTAGACAGGGTTCTTTATACTTCAACTCACTACCCAATGAATTATGGGTTTATTCCAAAAACCTTGTGCGAAGACGGGGACCAACTTGATGTGTTTGTGTTGTGCTCTCAACCAATTGAGAAAATGAGTTTGGTTAGGTGCTATGCGATAGGTGGGGTTAAAATGCTGGATAGAGATGAGAAAGATAACAAGATTATTGCTATTCCTTTTGGAGATCCACAATATAATGGTTATGAAGATATTAGCCAATTGCCAACTCACTTGTTTGACGAATTAAAGCACTTTTTGGGAGTATATAAGCAACTTGAAAATAAAAAGGTTGATGTTAAAAACTTTTTTGATGCAGAAGAAGCAAAAAATGTGATAATAGAAGCAAAGAAGATGTATGACGCCTTTAAAAATCAAGTGAAAGAATAAAACAAATTTTTGTTACGTTAGCAAAAGTTTTATTTATGCCAAGTAAAAGTTTTGTTTTTAGTTTTAAATTGACAATTTTTGTTTATGATTGTAAAATGAACATGTATGAATAAGTTTGGAACTGTTTTACTTAAAATAATTATGGTGGCTTCATTTATTGGTGCCATTGTTTTTGTGGGTATTGCAGTTATTAACAACCAGAATATTAGTTATGAGGCTTACAATTATATTTATGTAACCAGTCAAAAAACAGATTTTGATTTGTTAAAAACAAAAGTTGAATCCAACTTTAAAACCGAGTTTGATGGCGTTTTGGACCCATATGCCAGTTTTGTGTCAACCGCAATTGAAGAGTTAAACGGAGCGATAAGTTATTATTTGGATTATTTATCGGGCGTAAAGGATACCACAAAGGGAGAGCAAGACAAATTAATTTCACTTTACAACACATATGTTGAGAGCTTTAAAAGTGCAAATAACTATTACAATAAATATGTTTCGTCTTATAATAATGCACAAGATTTGGTTGATGGCGGCCTGGATGGCGCAGACTATGCAAAAGTTGACGTTAAACTAAAAAGTTTGTCTTTTGTTGAAGGATATTATAAATGCTACAACAAAGGTAGTGATTTCTTTAAAAACTTATTTTCTGTGGTGCAGGAAAAGGTTTTTGGTGGCAAAACAAATTTGGATTACAAAAGGTCATGTTATTTAATAGAAATTGGGCTTGCGGATTACTCTTATAACACTGTTTATGAAAACATGGAGAAAAAGAGAAAGGATTTATCTTACGAACAAAACCCACTTAACATAGAAAACATAAATTGTTTTTATGACTTTTTGAACAAAAAGGGTGATTTTGATGACTCCTTAACCTTAATAAACAAAAGCTTTAAAAACTTTTTGGACAATTTAAAAAAAGTTGATGTTTTTGCTTGGGCGGGGGATTACTTAAACTATTCAAGCACTTTGCCACAGGATAAGAAACAGGCTGCAAGTTTGGCAAAACAATTTTTTGATGATAATTTTAGAGGAGAGTAAAAAATGAAAAACAAGTTTTTATCTTTTATTTTGTGTTTTTCTTTAATAATTTGCTCTCTAATTTTTATTGGAGGGTGCAACACAAAAAACTATTCTAAGCAAGATGTTGCTGAACTTTACACCTCTATTAAAACAAGTAATCAAACAAAACAATTTTTTGATGGAGATAAACTTACTATTACTTTTGAAGGTGTTGACCTTACCGAGGATAATCCGGGGTATATTTTTGAATTGGTTTATGACTACTATTTGCAATCCTCATCTGGGTTCTTAACATCAATTTTAAACAGGGTTGGCAAAATGTCTTACGCGATAAAAGATTTTAACCAGGAACAAACCAATTTGTTTTATAACAAACTGTATGACGTAAAACTTAAACTTGAAGATTTGTATGTTAGTAAAACAATTTATGAGTCTAGTGGCGGGAACTTGCATTACAAGGCCTTGCTTTTGGATTATAACAGTTTGCTAAGTTCACTATATAATTTAAACAACACATACGCAGATTACTACTTTACAAGTGTAGGCAAGGTGAATTTTGCAAGTGACGAACTAACAAACGGCAATATTAGAGACTTTTTGTGGAAACAACTTCTTGTTTTGTCAAATGCCTCTTTTAATCATGAACTTTTGAATTTTGTTCCTTCAAACCCAATGGGTGAAGTTAAAAACAGTTGGTATTTAAAAACCGAAAATTTACAAAAATACGTGAACATGAGCAAGAGAACTTTAATGGCTTTAAATTCAAGTGGGGATTTGTCTTTGTTGGTTCTTTCTAATAGCGAAAACATGAAGGAAACTTTTGCTTCAATTCAAACACAAGAAAACAACTATAATTTGGAATATAATTTGGTTAAGAATAACTTGTCAAAATTTAACTTTAAAGAATATTTTAATTCTAATTACAAACAAGCTTATTTGGCAAATTGCTCTAACACACAAAAGTCTGCTTATAACATTGTTAAAAATTTCTTTGAAGGAAAATATTTGGCTAGGGTTAATGCAATTAATCTAGTTAATAATTACTTGGGGGTATAAAATGGACCACATAAAACTTGCAAATTTGCTTTTTCCAGATGTTAATTTGACCGTGGAAGAGTGTTTAAACGCCTACCCAAAAAGAATTTTGCCAGTTGGTGCAGAGGTTACCAGAATTGCCCCAAGCCCAACAGGATATTTGCACATTGGCACTGTGTATGGTGCCTTTATAGATAAACTTCTTGCCTATCACACAAGCGGTGTTTATTACATGAGGCTAGAAGATACAGACAGTAAGCGTGAGGTTGAGAACTCTGATGATATTGCCTGTGAGATGCTTTCTTATTTTGGTTTAAAACCAGATGAGGGTTTTATGGGGGCAAAGGTGCCACAAATTGGCGTGTATGGCGATTATAGGCAAAGTAACCGCAAAAACATTTATTGCGCTTTTGCAAAAAGATTGGTTGAACTTGGCCGTGCCTACCCTTGCTTTTGTGGCAGCGTTGGCAACAAGGAAGATATTTTAAAGCACAGGCAAGAGCAAATAGAAGAAGATAATACAATAGAGGAAAAGGACCCATGTAGGGATTTAACTTTTGAACAAATAGAGAAAAATTTGAAAGAAAACAAACCTTTTGCGATTAGGTTAAAATCTTGCGGTGATCCAGAAAAAACTTTTAAAATTAAAGATTTAATTAAAGGCGAAAGAGAAATAAGGCAAAATGCGAAAGATATAATTATTTTAAAAAGCAACAAAATTCCACCTTACAGCCTTGCCCATGTGGTTGATGACACATTGATGGGCACCACAACTGTGGTAAGAGGAGAGGAGTGGTTTCCATCTTTGTCGGCTCACTTGGAACTTTTTAATGCTTTTGGTTTTAAACCACCAAAGTATGCTCACACGCCAGTGGTTTGCAAGTTAGATGAAAATGGCAACAAAAGAAAATTAAGCAAACGTAAGGACCCAGAGGCAGATGCAAGATTTTTTGTAAAACAAGGGTATCCTGTTTCTAGCGTTATGGAATATTTGCTTAACTTAATTAATAGCGATTTTGAAGATTGGCGCAGGCAAAACCCAGAAAAATCTTATTTTGAATTTCCTTTTAAAATTTCAAAAATGGGCACTAACAACCCAATGTTTGATTTTGTTAAATTGGACGATTGTTCTAAACAGGTAATAAGCCGATTTTCACCAAGTGAAATTTATGAAGGGCTTTTGTCTTGGGCAAAGGATTATAACCCAAAATTTTATGAAGTTTTATGTGCGAAAAAAGATTTTTGCTTAAAACTTTTTAGCATTGACAGAATAAATGTTAAAAATGTTAGAAAAGATATTTCTAAGTGGAGTGAGGTTGAAGACCTTTATGATTACATGTTTTATGGTTTAGAAGAAAAACCTTTAAAAGTTTTTGATTTTGATACAAATTTTTCTAGTGAAGATATTAAACAAATTTTGCAGGAATACAAAAATGTTTATTCTACAAAAGATGATAAGCAACAGTGGTTTGACAAAATTAAACAAATATGTATAAAACTTGGTTATGCTGACAATATGAAGGATTATAAACAAAACCCACAAAACTACAAGGGTAATGTTTCTGATGTTAGTGGCATAATCAGAGTTGCAATAACCACCAGAAGGAACAGCCCAGACTTGTTTGAACTGATGAATTTGCTTGATGAAAAAGAAGTTAAAAATAGATTAGACAAAATAATATCTTTATTGTAAAATTAAATAAAAGAAAAGGGGAATTTTTTGTATGATAGGTCTTAGTTCTTTGTCAAAACCTTTAACAATTCTTGCTCAAATAATGGCTTTTTTAACCATAATTATTCTAGGCTTGCTTTATTTAAATCAAGCATTGCCAATTAGTTTTTTGCCAGTTGATTTTTCGCAAAAACTTGAATATATTAAGGAATATGCAGTAATTTTAACAATTACAGTTTGCGGGCTTAGTTTTGCGTGCAAAAGGTCACTATTTATTTTTATTCCTTTCTGTATTTTGGCTGTTTGCGCCCTTGCTTGTTACTCGATTATTTTATTTAAAATATAATTTTGGTTTGCGTTATAAAAAAACAAAAAGGTTTAAAAATATTTTAAGGTTTATATCTTATTTTAATGTGTAAAAAAACACTTTAACCTGTTGGGTTAAGGTGTTTTTTTTGTTTAAAAAATATAACAGATAAATTTTTAATATTAATCATAATTGGTAGGGTAATCCTAATAAACATATTTTAAGAAATGTTTTTTAAAAAAAAATGGAGGACTACTATGCCACAAGCCATTTGCACAAAAGCCAAAAAAAGTTTTTTAATTAAAGCTTTGTTTTTAATGTTTTTATTATTTGCAGTTTTTTCTTGTTTTTCTGCCTGCAAAAAAAGCCCAGATGATGTTTCAAAAAATTTAACAAATTATTCTATATCGGCATCTTTTGATGACACAACAAAAACTTTAACATGCAATCAAATTGTTGATTACATAAACCCATATGACACAGTTCTTTCAAACCTAGAATTTCATTTGTATCCAAATGCTTTTTCAAGCGGTGTTCAAAAGGGACCGGTTAGTTCTTTGTATAAAGCAAAGGCCTACCCAAATGGGGAGAATTTTGGTGGCATAGAAATTCAAAATGTTCAAGTTGAAGGCAAAGAGCAAGAGGTTAAACTTTCACAAATAAACAATGAAGTTTTGGTGGTGGATTTTCAAGAAGAGCTTTTCCCCGATGAAAGAATTGTTATAGAACTAAATTATGTGGTAACCCTGCCAAACTGCCTGCACAGGTTTGGCTATGGCGATAACACATATAACTTTGGAAATTTTTACCCAGTAGCTTCAATTTATGAAAATGGCAAATTTCATTTTGATGAATATTCCAGCAATGGCGACCCTTTTTATAGTGATGTTGCAAATTATAATGTTACCATAAAATGTGATAACGATTTTATTGTTGCTTCCACTGGGGAGCAAATATCATCCACAACAGACGAAACAAACATAAAAACCACAAATATTGTTGCAAAAACGGTTAGGGATTTTGCGTTTGTGATGTCTAAAAAATTTGAAGTTATAAGTGATAAAGTTGGAGATACAACAGTTTTTTATTACTATTATAACGACGACAATGCAAAACAAAGTTTGCAAGCAGGGGTGGACGCAATAAAAACTTTTAGCAATTTGTTTGGCAAATATCCATACTCAACTATGAGCGTTGTAAAGGCAAATTTTATTCATGGCGGCATGGAGTATCCAAATTTGGTTTACATTTCAGACGAAATTGAAAGCCGTGAAGAATATTTAAACGTGATTATTCATGAAACTGCCCATCAGTGGTGGTATGGCATGGTGGGTAACAATCAGTGCAAAAACGCCTGGCTTGATGAAGGCTTGACAGAATATTCCACATTGCTATTTTACAAAAACAATTCTGGTTATAATTATGATGTGAAACAAAGTTTAAACAGCTCTCTTTCAAGTTATCTTTTGTTTAGCGAAATTTGCAACAGCGTGTATGGCAGCTTTGATGATAAAATGAACAAAAATGTTAATGATTATAGGGGGGACATGGAGTATGTTTATGTAACATATGTAAAAGGTGTTTTGTTTTTTGAGAACCTTGACGAATTGGTTGGGAACAAAAACTTTTTAAAATCTTTAAAACTATATTTTAACCAAAATTGTTTTAAAATTGCCACACCAGAGAATTTAATTTCTGCTTTTGAAACAACTTGTAAAAGGTCTCTTGAGAGTTATTTTGATTCTTGGATAAATGCAAAAGTTGTTTTGCAAAATTACAAAAACTAATACCAATAAAACGCGCAATATGATATACTTACAAAAAATAAGGCGGGATTATAAAATTGAAAACTGTAAGTATAGCAAGTGGTAGCAAGGGAAACTGTTTGTTTGTTGGAACAGATAAAACAAAAATTTTGGTTGATGATGGGCTTTCGTTTTCTGTTTTAAAAAACAGACTTTTGGAAGCAGGGGAAGATGCATATAAAATAGATGCTGTTTTGTTAACACACGAGCATTCGGACCATATTGGTGGACTAAAAACCTTTTTAAACAAAAACAAAAATGCAAAGGTGTATATTCCTGTTTTTGTGCAAGGGTTTAATTTGCTGCCGGTTTTGCAGTTGCCTCAAAACCAAATTGTGTGGTTTAAAAACTCAACCTTTTTTATAAAAGATGCCACAATATCTTGTTTTATTCTGCCGCACGATAGCCATTTTTGTGTTGGTTACAGCATAATAAGCGATAATAAAAAAGTTAGTATAGCAACGGACTTAGGTTGTGTTTCAAGGCAAATTTTAGATAATTTGAAACAAAGCGACGTGTTGTTTTTTGAAAGTAACCATGATGTTGACTTGCTTAAAAAGAACCCAAAGTATTCTGCCAGATTAAAAAAACGAATTTTGTCTGGGCAAGGGCATTTGTCTAATGTAGATTCTGCACTGGCAATTTGCGAGTTGGCAAAAAGTGGTGTAAAACAAGTGGTGCTATCACATTTGAGCGAGGAAAATAACACCCCAAGTTTGGCATATAAAACGGCAAAGGAAATCCTTTTAAAAAACGGCATAGAAGAGGGGAGGAATATTTTTATTGATGTTGCTTATCAAGGAAAAATAGGAACAATTTTTGAATTTTAAAATTGTTTGTTAATTTATTGAAAAACAAACAAAAATTGTGTATAATGGACTTATGAAAAATTATACTTTAAAAGATAGTGGTATTTCTTATATTCTGTGCATTGTTTTATCAATTGCCGTTTCTTTTTTGGTGGTAAACCTTGCCACAATTGTTAGTTCTTCTTATGCAATGCCCGTTGAAGATGTTATGAGCCAAAATTGGTTTTTATATGTTAACATGCTGATTTCTGAACTGGTTTTTTTGGTGTCGTTCTTTTTTGTTGTTGGGCTAAAAAAAGATAAAACTTTTGTTAAAACTTCAAAACTTAACTTTCACTTTGATATTAGAGTTTTTTTGGGTGTGGTTTTTTTGGGCATTATTGCAATGTTTGCATCTATAAACGCAACAGGGCTTGTAAACCACTTGTTTAGTTTTTTAAGCCCATTAAAATTATCAAGCAGCTTGGGTGTTGAAATAAACACGTTTGGACAGTTTGCATTGCTGGTTCTGCTGTTGGCAGTTTTTCCTGCCATTTGTGAAGAATTGGTTTTTAGGGGAATAATATACAATGGCCTTAGGCAAAAAATGTCTGCCAAATGGGCAATTGTTGTTAGTGCTGCTATGTTTGCATTTATTCACTTTTCAATTTACAAAACTTTTTACCAACTCATATTGGGTGCAATTTTGGGGCTTCTTGTTTATTACACAGGCACAATTTTTTATGGCATGATTTTTCACTTTGTTAACAATTTCACTATTATTTTGGTGGAATATTTAACGCACGGCAACCGCCTTTTTGAATTTTCTGTTTGGGGGGCAAAAGAAGTTTTAATAAGCCTTTTAATTTTTGTCGTTGGGGTTGTGTTGGTTGTGTTATTTTTTAATCTGTTAAAAAATTATACAAAAAACAACCCAAATACTTTTAATTTGGAAGAAACAAATTTGCCTTTGTGCCCAAAGGTAGTTGTTAATAATAAAAATTATGACGAAGTTCTGCTTGAAAACAGAAAGGAATCTAGGGAACTTGCATGGTTTTTGGTTGCCGTTGCAATGGCAGCAGTTATTTGGGCGTTAAGCTCGTTTGGGAGTGTGGCGTAATGAAAAACAAAGGCTCTGTTTTAAGGGATACCTCGCTTATATATTTTGTTCTTATCTGTCTTTTTATTATGGTAAGAATTGTGTTTGCATTAGTTGATTTTAATTTAAGTTCAGAGGTTTTAGATGTTATAACCACTGTTTTTGTGCAGGTTGGAATAATGTTTTTGTTGCCAATATTTTTGTTTTCAAAACTGCAAAAGCAGAAAGTTTCTAACACTTTTAAACAGTTTAATTATAACAAGATTAGTTTATTTGCTGTTGGAATTAGCGTTTTAATTGGCTTTCTGTGCTATTTTTTAAACATAACAATAGCTTCTTTTTTTGGGAATATAATAGGTCTTTTTGGTTTTGAACAAACGCCATCTTCGTCAAGCACCATTGCAGATACAAGTTTCTTTTCGTTTTTGTTGCAAGTGCTTGTTGTGGCTGTGTTTCCTGCAATTTGTGAAGAAACAACACACAGGGGCTTGTTGTTAAATGGTTTTTCCAGCATGGGAATTAAAAGAGCGGTTATATTTTCATCACTGCTTTTTGGCCTTATGCACCTTAACATTAATCAATTTTTTTACGCAACAGTTTTAGGGTTTATAATTGCAGTTTCCGTAATAGCCAGCAAAAGCATATTTCCAGCCATGATTATTCACTTTATGAACAATTTTTTAAGCACCTATTTTATGTATGCAAAACAAAACAATTGGTTTGGGTTGGGGGTTTATAATTTCTTTTTAAACTTTTTATCTTCAAACAGTTTAATAGGCTTCTTTTTCAGTTGCTTCTTCTTTTTGGCAGTTATTTTAACAGTCATTGTTCTGCTGTTTGTGCTTCTTCTAAAACAAACAAGAATAAAAAAAGTAAAAAACATGTTAACCGACATTGCAAAAATAAACAAAGAATACGAAGAGAATTCCCAAACTTATGCCGGCAATGGCAATTTTGCAAACCTTTATAGCCTAAACAATATTATGAGCGAATATAACATAAAAAGTTTAAGCAGCATGGTTTTTACCGAAATGGAAATAAAACCAAAACCAACAACAAACATAGAAAAATTGCTTTTGATTTCTTGTTTTGTGGTTGGGGGGCTGGTTACCGCGTTCACGTTTATTTGGGGAATAATATAACCAAATGTTTTTAATTGTTCATATAATAAAATTATGGATAGTTATAAAAAATTAAAAGCAAAACTGGAAGATTTAAAAAAAACTACTCAACATTTTAACATTGGCAAAACAAAATTAAACCAAAACATTGTTTGCTTTAAAATTGGCAAAGAAACAGGATATAAAATTCTTCTGCATGGTGGTATTCATGCAAGGGAATATATAACCTGTTTTTTGTTAATTAAACTCGCGGAGTTTTTAAAAAATTTTAATATAAACGCTCAAATTTTTGTTATTCCACTTGCCAACCCAGATGGTGTTAAACTTTGCCTTGATGGACCAAATTTTTTAGCAAAAACCCAAAGAAACCTGTTTAAGCAAAATGTCGGGCTAAACAATTTAAAACTTTTAAAAAGTAATTTTAACGGTGTGGATTTAAACACAAATTTTGATGCACTTTGGGGCAGGGGCAAGCAAAACCAATTTAAACCAAATTATCAAAACTTTGTGGGCTACACCAAAAATAGCGAGGTAGAAACAAAAGCAACTTTAAGTTTTTTAAATGTTTTTAAGCCAGATTTAACCTTATGTTTTCATAGCAAGGGTGAGGTTGTGTATTGGGGCTTTGAAAGGCAAAAAGACAATTCAAAACGGTTTGTGTTTTTGCAAAAAATGTTTTTAAAAACGATAACAAAAACAACTGGTTATAAAAAAATAAAAACAAAAAACAGTTGTGGTGGATTAAAAGATTATTGCTTGTGCAAACTTGGCACGCATGGCTTTACTTTGGAGGTGGGTAATGAAGCCCTAAGCCACCCAATAAACAGCAGTAATTTGGAAAGTATATTTGACAAAAACAAATTTTTGGTATTAAATTTAATTAACACAAGGGATTTTTTATGTTGGATGAACAAATAATGCGCCTAGCAATAAATCAGGCAAAAATTGCATATAAAAAGAAAGATGTCCCAGTTGGGGCGGTAATTGTTAAAAACGGCAAGGTCATTGCAAAAGCGTATAATAAAAAAGAAAAAAAGCAAAACGCAACTTACCACGCCGAAATTTTGGCAATAAATAAAGCATGCAAAAAAGTTAAAAATTTTAGGCTAGAAAATTGCACAATGTTTGTAACATTAGAGCCATGTGCAATGTGCTGTGGGGCAATAATTGCTTCCAGAATAAACAAGCTTGTTTTTGGTGCGTTTGATGAAAATTACGGCTGTGCCGGCTCAAAATATAACTTGTTGCAGGACAAGACTTTTGAGCACGTTGTTGATGTCCAGGGTGGCGTTTTGCAAGAGGAATGCAAGGAACTTCTTAAAGATTTTTTTAAAACTATTAGGAAAAATAAGAGGTATAAAAATGTTTGAAAAACTTTTAGATACCCAAGTTGATGTGGTAATAGATAGGCCCTTAGGTTCCACACATCCCAAGTTTAAAAATTGTGTTTATACGGTCAATTATGGGTTTGTTCCAAATGTGTTTTCTGGCGATAACGAAGAACTTGATGTGTATGTTTTAAGGGTTAACAAACCGCTAAAAACTTTTAATGGCCAGGTTGTTGCCTTAATTAAGCGCAAAAATGACGTGGAAGAAAAACTTGTTGTAATGCCCAAAGATAATTGCCAAAATGTTACAAAAGAGGAAATAATTGAAAATACTTATTTTATTGAAAAATATTTTGACATAGAAATTGTTATAAAATAAGAGGAATTTTTATGGAAAATT
The DNA here is from genome assembly GCA_045598865.1 of Clostridia bacterium. Taxonomy (GTDB): domain Bacteria; phylum Bacillota; class Clostridia; order Christensenellales; family UBA1242; genus UBA7862. The sequence continues at coordinate 15,023 of JAZRVA010000019.1, forward strand.
TTGTTTTATCATCACAAATTTTTACACAGTTTGAATTAGAAGATCAAAAAGAATTTAACGTAAGGGCAATTTTGTTATTAAGTGGAAACAAAAGGTTTGAAAACTTGCCACAAACGGACTTGCTTGGCCTGCAAATGCAAGATTGGGTGTTAAAAAGTTTGAAGAACTTTGATGTAAAAAAAGTAAAACTTGGCGAGGGAGAAATTCCCACAGAAGCAATTGTGCCACATTTAAAAGATGAAGATTTTACAATTGTTTTGTTCTCAGACACACCACTTATAAAAAACACAACCATATATGACGCGTTAGAATACGCCCAAACCAAGAATTTAGATTTTTGCAAATTTCCAAGAGGCTTTATTGTTAAAACACAAAATTTTAAAGCGGGCAAAGTTTTTGTTAGTGCCGAACCAAATTTTTTGGAAAAGGAAGATTTTTTTACCGTTTTCGATTGCGCCTCGCTTGACTATGCCAAACAAAAATTAAAAAGAAGAATAATAGAAAAACACATAAAAAATGGTATAGTATTTGACGATTCAACCTCCGTGTATATAGAGGAAACCGTGGAAATTGCAAAGGGTGTAAAAATTGCCCCATATAACACAATAAAAGGTCAAACAAAAATAGAAGAAGGCGTTTGTTTAAACGCTCACAACACAATAGAAGATTGTGATATAAAAAAGAATAGTAACATTAGTTTTTCTTGTTTAAAAGATGTTGTAATCAAAGAAAATTCAAATATTGGGCCTTTTGAAAACTTAAACAAAAACAGAAAATGAGGAGAAAATTTATGAAGTTAATTGTGGGTCTTGGCAATCCCGGCAGCGAGTATGAAAACACTTACCATAATTTGGGGTTTATGGTTATAGACGAACTTGCAGAAAAAATTGGCGTTAAAATTAATAAAACAAAGAATAATTCAAAATATACTTTGGTAAATTATAATGGCGAAACTCTTGTTTTAATTAAGCCACAAACATATATGAATTTAAGTGGACAAGCAGTGAAGGCCTTTGCAGATTTATACAAGGTTCTTCCACAAGATATAACTGTTGTTTGTGATGATATAGACCTTCCAAAAGGCGTTTGCAGATATCGCGAAAATGGCAGCGGTGGCACACACAATGGGCTTAAAAATATTGTTTTTATGCTAAATTCGCAAAATTTTAAACGTGTTAAAATCGGCGCTGCCAGAAAGGATATCAGCGTGGATTTGAAGGATTATGTTTTAAGCCGAATAGACGAAGAAAGTTTTCAAAAAATCCACAGTTGTTTTGAAGACGCTATTCAAAAAATTTTAAGAAACCTTGGAACATGAAAAATTTATTTGAAAGATTACAATTATTGTCTAAATACAATTTTTCCACAATTAGTGGTTTTAATGATGGTGAAAAGTTTTTTTTGCCATCTATTTTGGGTGGTAAAACCGTTGTTATATGTCCAAAAAGTAGCACAGAAAATTACACTCAGCAGCTGCTTGGCTTAAACAAACGCGTTGTTTGTTTGGAAAACAAAATTCCTCTTTTGTATGGTTTTAATGAGTCAAAATCCCAAATTTTTAAAGAATACTATTTGGCAATAAGCAAAATTGTGGATGAAGATTATGATGTTGTGGTGGTAACACCGGAAGTGCTTTTTCAAAAACTCCCAAACGCGGATTATATTTTAAAAAGCATTTTAAACTTATCAACTGGCAAAAGTTTTAACATAGAAGATTTAACAAGCCAGCTTGGCCTCATGGGCTATTTAAGGCAAGATTTGGTTTCTTCTCCCGGCGAATTTTCGGTTAGGGGAGATATTGTGGATATTTTCGCCACAAATTATAGCAGGGTTCTAAGGATAAATTTTTTTGACACAGAAATTGAAAGCATGCATTTTTTAAACCAAACAACTTATAAACAAGAAGAAAGTTTGGAAAGTGCAAAAATTTTCTGCAATTCATTTTTTAGTTTAGGTTTAGAAGAAAAACAAAACGTTATTTTAAACGTTAATAATTCGTTAAAAAAACTAAGCTTAAAACCAGAGGCAATGCTTAGTATATCAAATATTGTGGCCAATCAAATAGAAATGCTCGAAAATAATTTGGGTGGCATTTCAAGCGTTTTCTTTTTGCCATTTTGCAGTTATTTTAATTATAGTTTGTTTGATTTTTTTGGCAAAAACACCACTTTTGTAATAGACGAACCAAAGCTTGTTTATGATAAAATTTTGGAAGTTGAAGAAGAAAACACAAACAGTTTCTTGCAGCTTTCAATTAGTGGTCAGTTGCTGCCAAAAACCATGGATTTTTACTTGCAAAAAAAAGAGATTTTTGCTGGTTTTAAAAATATAAAAGCAATTGCACTTTCAAGAATTATCTCCCAAAACAAGTTTTTTGCAAGCGATTACAGCCTTAATTTTATCTGCAATAGAACAAAAAAATATTTTAATCATTTTGTGGAACTTTGTGAAGATTGCAAAGATTATTTAAGAAACAAATGCACGGTGTTTCTGTCTTGCGGAACTCCAATTACGTTAAATAAAATAAAAAACTTTTTTGACCAATCAAACGTAGAATATGAAATTGTAGAAGATTTTTCCAGTTTAATCCCTGGCAAAATAAACCTTTCTGCTTGCAATATTCCATATTCCTGCAACTTTGAAATGGAAAAGTTTTTGTTAATTGGCAGCTTTAACTTAAATAACGAGCAAATTTTTATTAATGCTAACAATAAAGAAGAACAAAAAAGCAGGTTTTTGCCTCAAATTGGTGATTATGTTGTGCACTCTGTGCATGGAATTGGCAAATGTTTGGGTATTCAAAACTTAAAATTAACAAATTTTAAAAAAGATTATATCGTCGTGGAATATAAGGATGGAGATATCCTTTATGTCCCAAGCGAAAACACAGATATGCTTTCTGCCTATGTGGGCGACACTCCAAAGTGCAACAAAATTGGCGGAACAGAGTTTTTTAAAGTTAAGCAAAAAGTAAAAAATTCCATAAAAGAAATGGCCTTTGACTTAATAAAAGTTTATTCCGACAGAATGAACCTAAAAGGCTTTAAGTATTCGCAAGATTCATATTTGCAGCAGGATTTTGAAAACGCCTTTTTGTTTAATTACACGCAAGACCAATTAACAGCCATAAAAGAAATTAAGCAAGATATGGAAAGTGGCAAAATAATGGATAGATTGCTGTGTGGAGATGTTGGCTTTGGCAAAACCGAAGTGGCACTGGTGGCGGCTTTTAAGGCTATCCAAGATGGCAAGCAGGTGGCAATTATTTGCCCCACCACCATTTTATGTGAGCAACATTATAACACAGCCCTTTCCAGAATGAAAAACTTTATGGTAAATGTAGGCGTTATAAACCGCTTTAAAACAAAGCAAGAACAAGACAAAATTTTAAAAGATTTAAAATCAGGCAAAATAGATTTAATTTGTGGAACACACAGGCTTTTTAGCCAAGATGTGCAGTTTAAAGATTTAGGCCTTATTATTTTGGACGAAGAGCAGCGTTTTGGCGTGGAGGATAAGGAAAGGCTTAAAAATATCAAAAAAACGGTGGATGTTTTGTCTTTATCTGCAACACCAATTCCAAGAACGCTTTATATGTCTCTAACTGGCATAAGAGACGTAAGTTTTTTGTCCACCCCACCAATTAACAGAAAAAAAATTCAAACAACTGTTGTTGATTATTCCGACTCTATGCTTGTGGATTGTTGCAGAAGGGAAGTGGATAGAGATGGTCAAGTGTTAATTGTTTATAACAGGGTGGAAAGTATAGCAAACTTTTATGCCCACGTAAAAGCCTTGCTCCCAGACGTAAAAATTGGTTTTGCCCACGGGCAAATGTCACCAAAGCAACTTGAACAGGCAATTTTTGATTTATACACAAGAAAAACCCAAATATTAATAAGCACAATTTTAATAGAAAACGGCATAGATTTGCCGTTTGCAAACACTCTGTTTGTGGTGGATTCAGACAAACTTGGCCTAAGCCAACTTTATCAGTTAAGGGGCAGAATAGGCAGAAGTAACATAGAGGCTTATTGTTATTTCACCTTTTCAAAAAACAAGGTTTTAACCGAAGATGCCTATAAACGCCTAGATGCAATTATGGAGTTTAGCGACTTTGGCAGTGGTTACAAAATTGCTTTAAGGGATTTGGAAATTAGGGGTGCAGGAGACGTGCTTGGCAAAATTCAGCATGGCCATATGCAACAAGTTGGGTATGACATGTATGTAAAACTTTTAAACGAAACAATAAACGAAATAAAAGGCAATCAAAACGAGGAATTAATCGACACAAAAGTTGATGTTTCCCTTAATGCCTATTTGCCACAAAATTATATTTCTTCAAATGAACAGCGTATCGTGCTTTATACCAAAATTAGCAAATTAAGCTCTGTGCAAGAGTTAAACACTCTTGTAGAGCAAACAAAAGACGTTTATGGCAATGTGCCAGAGCCGGTTTTGGAACTTTGCAAAATTGGGCTTATTAAAAACCTTGCCCAAAAATTGTATATTACACACATAAAATTAGATGATTTTTCCTGTAAACTTTTTTTAAGTGAAGAGGTTAAAAATAAAAAGATTTTTGGATATTATTCCTCTAATTCAACAGATTTTGTTTTAACAAACGAAAAATTGCCAATAATAACTTTGCGAAAACAAAATAATGTGTATTCTTCACAGGAATTTTTGTTGAATTTTTTGTTAAAAAGCTTGGAAATTAAAAATAAACAATTGCAATAATATACTCTTTATTGTATAATTACATTACTATGTTTAAAAATGGCCTTCATCTAGTTTTTATGAACCACTTTTAAATGTTTAGTCTTTACAAACTGCTTTTAGGAGAAACTTAAAGTGAAAAAGAAAATTGCTTCAATTTTAATATTGCTAATAGGTTGTGTTTCCATTTTTACCGGGTGCAATTTGTTCACAACCAACGATATTTCCACGCTAAATTCAATTGTCGCCACTTGCGGTGATTATAAAATTACCAGGGAAGAGCTTGTTTCCGCTTATAAAAGTTCTGGCTATCAATATAATCAATACTATGGCTATTCAATGGAGGAATCCATTAAAAAAACAATTGACGATTTAATTAACAGAAAATATTTGCTTGATTATATCAAAAAACAATCTCAAACCAACGCAGATTTGTTGCTTACAGAAAGGGAAATATCCGATGTTATTTACGAGACATGGGAATATGTTGATTCTTCCCTCAAATCTGTTGCAGAACAAATAGAAAAAGAACTTGGCATATATTCCAAAGAGGCAGAAACCACCTCTTCATCTTCTTCAACCTCAAATGAATTTTCAGGCTACCAACCATACACAACAAAGTTTTATCAAGAAAATGGCATGATTTATTTAAAAGATGATTTGGAAAACCAATCTTCTTCCAAGGGTCCTGTTTTTGATGGTATTACCGAGCAAACAGCATACAACACCTTGCATGGCTATGTAATTAAACTTGACAGCTCAAACAAAACCCTAGAAAACATAACTTGGGCAAGGTATGTTTCAATCCTTAAAAAGAATATGTCTTATTATGGCAAGAATTACACCAACGATCAGGAGGTGTTTAATGCTCATTTGGACGAAATATTTAATTCTAATTTGGAAGTTGCCAAACTTAAAAAGTTCCAAAATCTTTTCGAGTCTTCCTATGGTTTGCAGCTTGATGCTACAACAAACAAATATTATATAAACCAACCAACTTTGGCAGAGATGGCAACTAATTATGGCAAAATTTATTCCGCAAATAAAGATGTGTATAATACCGCTAAAAGCAAAAATCAAAACGCCAAAACGTTCTATGAATCCTTAACCAAAAATAGAGAAAATTTCTTGTATTACGGCGAGGGAGAAGAAACACTTCTTACTTGTGTTCATATCTTAATTAAATTAAGTGATGACCAAAAAACAAATCTCAGCGATTATAAAGATGATGCATATATTCAACTAAACACAGATGACGTTTTGGATGCAACCAAATCCACCAAAGTAACCATGGCCACAGAAAGAGACCCACAAACAGGAGAAGTTGTTGAAACTAAGAACCAAATAAGCGTAGAAAATTTGTATAAAAACCTGTTATCAGAACTTTCAAAAGTTGCAAAAGACGAAAACTATTTGTCTTCCGTTTTAGAGGTTTTCAATAAATATGTTTACACTTATAACGTAGATCCTGGCATTATGAATGCAAAGTTCGATTACGTTGTGGGAACAAGCACTTCCAAAATGGTGGATTCTTTCACTCAAACAGTAAGAAGTTTGTATAACAATGGCGTAAAAGACACAACTTCACAAGAAATCTTAGAGCAATTCCCAATGGGTGTGGGTTACGCAGGCGCAATTTCAAAACCTGTTTTAGAAGAAAATTCAGATTATAGTGGATATCACATTGTGTTGTTCACAGGCACATTAAAAAATGTGGATGCTCAAACCGTCACAGCAGAAAATATATTTGAAAAATTGGCAAATGAAAAAACTTCAATATCTTATAACCAAAATTTGTTTGAATATATCTACGAAAAATCCGCAAACATTGCATATAATAAGTATGAAAGCAATTTGCTAGCTTCAATAAAGGCAAAATCATATTATAACGAAAATAATTACTCAGATTTGTATAATTAATAATTTGTAAATAAATTATAGAAACAAAAATTAACTTAAAATGGAGGTTGAGTTTTTTGGCATCGAAATATAAAAAACCAAATAAAAACAGAAAGCTTGATTCTCCATCTTTAAAAAATGTTTTAAGAAAGAAAAACTACATTATTAGGTTAAAAAGCAACTATGGCGCCAATTCAGTTGAAGACACCAAGTTTTTTTCCTCCCTTTTGTGTGTTAATTTAATCCATAATGTCGAAAGAGAAAACACAAATATTTTGGCTGGCGCAAACGATAACGTTAAAAAAAGAAAAAAGAAAAAAAGCCTTAATTTTATTTATTACATATTAAACATAGCAGTTATAGTTCTTGTTCTTTCAATCCAACTTTCAAAAGAAAGCAACCCAACCGGTTCAATCACTGCAATCTTAAACATTAACCTTTGGTTTATCTTGGCTGCTTTTGGTTGTTTTTTGGTTGGAATGTTTTTGGATCAAATAAGGTATTCATTTTTAATACATAAAGCAACAGGTGTTTTCAGGTTTGGCTTGTCTTACAAAGTGGCCGCACTTGGCCGCTATTACGACACAATAACCCCACTCGGCACAGGTGGTCAACCTTTTCAAGTTTTGTATACAAACAAATATGGCATCAAACCAGGTGAGGGAATTTCCATCGCCATGGGAAAATATATTTTCTATCAAATAGTTTACTTTATCTTGGTAACATATTTTATTTTAAGGGCACTGTCTGTGGGAGAGGCAGGCACAACAATTTTAAACACAGATGTTAGCCAAAGCCTTGTTTCAACTTTCATGTGGGTGGGCTATGCAATTCTTGCGGCCGTAGTTTTATTTATGACGCTTATTAGCCTTAATAAAAGGCTGGGCGCCGGTTTTATTGCCAGCATATTAAAGTTACTCAACAAAATTCATATCGGCAAATTTAGAATTATAAAGGATTACAAAAAAACCTTTACTAAGGTTATGAAAGTAGTTAACGTTTGGCAAAACACAACCAAAAAATACAGCAAATCTTTTTGGGTTATTTTTGTTAATGTCGTGGGCTCAGTTTTATTCTTCTTTGTAAATTACAGCACGCCATTTTTTATCTTTTGTGCCTTTGAAGGCTGGCAACCAAATATGTGGCTTAACATAATTTCTGTTGCAGTTATGGTGGATTTAACATCTGCATTTAACCCAATCCCAATGGGAACAGGCACGGCAGATTTAAGCTTCACAGTTTTATACGGCGGCATGTTTAGCATAGCTGGCGCCTCCATTTGGGCTCTTATTATTTGGAGAATTTTGTTTTATTATATTTATATAATTCAAGGCCTAATTATTGTTAATTATGATTATTTTGTTGGAAATAAACGCCTTGAAAAAAACAAAGAACTTTGGATGCTACCAATAAGAGAACAAATAAAAATAAGAAAAAATAAGGCAAAATAATTACCCGACCAAGAGGTCTTTTGCTTTGTTAAATTTCATAGATGCCACATAAATAGTGTAATTTATTAAGCGACCAATTAGTCGCTTAATTTTTTTGTATATAAAACAAATATCTGTAAATAACCTATGTATGAAAAAGTTATACATATTAATTTTGTTGGCTATGTTGTTAATTTCACCATTTTTAATTACAAACAAACAGCCGTTATTAAACACAGAAAATATATTTTTTTCTTCGCTATTTTCAAATTCTTCCCATATAGAAGAAATTTGCGTGGTTACTTCAAACCAAAACAAAAATTTAGAATATGCAAAAGATTATAATAAAAAAATTATTTCAGCCAATAAAACTTTTTTGTT
>JAZRVA010000020.1:0-20938 GCA_045598865.1 Clostridia bacterium
GGTTTAGTTATTAGTGATATTTGTAAATAACGTAAGATGCTTTTGTTTGTTAAACTAAAATTTTTGAAATCAAACCAAAATTGAACCAATTAGATTTATTGCAGTTGCAATAAGCCATGCGACCCCAATTTGAAATAAAACTGCTACCATTGTTTTTTTGGTGGAGCCAAGTTCATGTCTCATTGCACTTATCGCACCAAAGCATGGGGCAGAGAATAAGTTAAAAACAATAAACGCGTATGCAGAAATTGGGGTGAAAAACCCAAAAATTCCGGAACCAAAAATTTCTGCTCCTGTTGTGCCGGTAACGTGGGCTATAACTCCCATGCTAGAAACAACTTGCTCTTTTGCAACAAGCCCCTGAATTGCACTTACGGTGGCGGCCCAACTATGCGTGCCCAAAATAGGGTAAAAAATCCAAGCAAGAGAATTGCCAATTGTGGCCATTATGCTGTTTTCAACGTCTATGCCAAACTCTAATTTCCAATTAAATTTTAGCAAAAACCAAACTATAATGGAGCACATAAAAATTGTTGTTCCAGCCCTTTTTAAAAAGGAAAATGTTTTTTCTATCACGTCATTTGCAACATATTTAAAACTTGGTAATTTATATTCTGGCAATTCCGAAATGTATGACGTGCTAGACGATTTTAAAAAGAATTTGCGAAGGACTACCGCACTTAAAATAATTATGATTATTGCAAAAATGTAAAGAGAAACCATAACAAGCCAAGAGTTTTTAAAAAAATACCCAGCAAACATTGTTATTATTGGCAATTTGGCAGAGCAGGGAATAAATGGAGTAAGCATTATTGTGGCTTGTTTTTCGTGTTCATCTTCAATGGTTCTTGTAGTCATAATTGCTGGAACAGAACAGCCAGAACCCACTATAAATGGAATCAACGACTTTCCACTTAACCCAAAATATCTAAACATCTTATCGAAAAAGAAGGAAATTCTGCTCATATAACCAGTTGTTTCCAAAACTGCAATGCAGATAAACAGCATGATAAGTTGCGGAACAAAGTTAAGCACGGCTCCAACGCCGGAAATTACCCCGTCACACACAAGACTAATTGCCCACGGTGAAGCACCAATGTTTGTAAGAAGTGTTTGGGTTTGATTGTTCAAAAAATCAATACCATTATTAATCAGGTTGATAGTATAAGCGCCAACAAACCCCACAGATAAGAAATATACCAAACCCATAATAACTGCAAAAATGGGGATTGCTAAAAATTTATTTAAAAATAATTTGTCTAATTTATCAGTAATGGACTGGGTAGAATGAGATTTTATTACACATTTTTCTTTTATTTTTACTATGTAATTATAGCGCTGGTTGGCAATAATTTGTTCGGTATCTAAATTATAGTAATTTTCGATTTCTTTTATTTGTGGCTCCAAATTGGTGCTTTTATCGGTTAAATTTGGTAGTTTGTAGTCTCTTTCTAGAAGTTTTACACATACAAATCTTTTGTGCTCTGTATTTATTAAACGGGTGTTCTTTGATAAAAATTGTTCTATTTTTGGTTCAAAAATTTTTTTAGGTTCTTTTTTGAAATTTTGTTTTTTAACATAATTAATTAAAGTTTCGATGCCACTATTTTTTAGGGCGGAAATTTTAAAAACAGAGACGCCAAGTTCGGTTGAAAGTTTGGCTTCGTTTATTTTAAGCCCCTTTTTTTCTAGAAGGTCACACATGTTAAGGGCAACCACTAGGTTACAATCTAACTCTAAAAGTTGGGTGGTTAAGTAAAGGCTTCTTTCTATATTTGTGGCGTCTAGGATATTTATAACTAGATCTGGGTTTTCTTGCAAAAGAAAATTTCTGGAAACTTCTTCTTCTTTTGTGTAAGGGGAGAGGGAATATATGCCAGGAAGGTCAACTATTTCAAAATTTGTGCCTTTTAAAATTCCAGATTTTTTTTCAACCGTTACACCTGGCCAATTTCCAATTTTTTGGTTTAGGCCTGTTAAAGAATTAAAAAGGGTGGATTTTCCGCTATTTTGGTTGCCAACAAGTGCTATTTTCATTTTATTTTACCACCTTGATATCTATGTTTTTCATATCTTCTAAACGTAGGCAAAGTTCGTAGCCCCTGAGTTCTACATCTACGGGATCGCCCATTGGGGCAATTTTTTTAATTGTTATTTGAACGTCTTTTGTAATGCCCATATCTAGCAATCGGCGCCTTAATGCTTTGTTTTTGTTATGAAGGGCAAGGACTATGGCGGTTTGTCCTAGCGTTAAATCTGATAAATGGCCTGTTTCACCAATTTTTAATGATTTTTTCATTTAAAATATATCCTTAGATTTTTAGACTGTTTTAGAACATGAAACATTTTTCACTTTTTATAATATCACTTATTAAAATAAACTTCAAATAGATTTTGAATATGTAACAGAAATTTTTGTTTGACTATTATTTTATTAGTATATAAACTAACTACGTTAACTTATGAATATAATTTGTGGGGGAAAGAAGATGACCTTAACCAGGGAACCGGTGCAAACAAGATCTATAAACACCAAAAACAAAATAATTTTGGCGGGGTATGAATTGTTTGCAAAAAACGGATATTACAAGACAAACACTGCACAAATTGCAAAAGAGGCACAAGTTTCAACAGGGATTGTGTATGGCTATTTTAACAACAAGAAAGATATTTTGGTTGAGGTTGTTAAAAAGTATATTGAGCTAGTTTATGACCCAATTTTTGAACTTTTGGATTCTTTTAAAACGCAGGCAAATTTGAAGGAACTTATTATTAAAGTTATTGACCTTGCAAAAAAATTGCATGACGAAAACCATGAAATGCACAAACAGCTTAATGCAATTTCACTGATTGATGAGGACATAAACACAAAATTTGTTGAACTACAAGATGTTACAACAGAAAAATTTGTTAAAAAATTAAAAGATGTTGGTTATAAAAAAATAACCAATGAAAATATTCACCTTGCTATGAACATTATTGAAAGTTATGTGCATGAGTATGTTTTTGATAAGCATGAATATTTGGATTATGGCCTTCTTAAAAAGAAAGTTGTTGAGGTTATTGAATTTTTGTTTATATGAGATTTAAAATAAAAAAGGGGTTTTTATAATGATTATTATTGGGGCTGACCATGGCGGATATGAACTAAAAGAAAAGGTTAAAGGTTTTTTGCAGAGGGAATATTCTGAGCCGATTGTGGACATAGGAGCTTTTAAATTAGATGAAAACGATGATTTTTCACATTTTGCAAAAAGCATATTAAAGTGTTTTGATGATGACAAAACTGCAAGGATAATTGCCATTTGTGGTTCTGGGGTGGGCATGAATATTGCACTTAATAAACACAAAGGTGTTTTTTGTGCGGTGGGTTACAACAAAAAGCAGATAAATAAGGCAAGGCAACACAACAACATTAATGCTATTGCGTTGGGTGGCAGGGTTACAAAATTTGGCTTAGCCAAAAAGATGATAAAAGTTTTTTTGGAAACAGAATTTTTGGGTGGAAAATATGAAAAGAGGATGAAAGAAATTGACAAATAATTAAAAAAAATATGCACAAGTGTGCATATTTTTTTTGGGCTAAAAATATTTTTATTACATGAGAAAAAATGTTTTAAAGATTATTCTTGGTATGTTTTGCTTATTACTTATTATTCCGTTTTGTTTTGGGTGTGCTCAAGCAAAGATTAATGAATATTCCAACGAATACATTAGCGAATACAGAAAAAACCTTTTTGTGGGCAAGACGGGGCTGTTTTGGGCCACTTTTACCAGCGGGGAACGCGAGGTGGACTATGTGATGGATGGGCAAAAAACAAGACTTGTGGATTTTGGGGTGCTTACTGTGAAGATTAATGCCGACATGGGAGGGGACGCCCCAAGATTTAAACTTGATGTTAACGGCAAAGAATATGCGGGGGAACTTGAAAGAAACCCTTATGATGGGAGTTTTGTGTTTGACATACAAGTTCAGGTTGAAGATAAAGACGAAATATTTGTGTGTTTGCCAGATTTTGACCAAGAAATAAAACTTGTTTGCGTTTCTGAGAATTGGCGGAGTGTTTGGCATGATGCTGTTGACGTGTTTTATCAAAAATATTTAAATGAGATTAACAAGAACACGGTTGGGGGCAAGTTTTTGGGCGAGATTTATGTGAAGATTGTGGCGACTGACGGTAATTTTGAGAATATTTATTGGTATGTTTTATGCGTATGCAAAAATGGGGATATGTTCACATGTTTAATTGACCCTAACACAAAAATTATTCTTCAAGCCTAAAATTTGATTTGTTTTTTGTGTTTTACATGCTAAAATGTTAGGCATGAAAGATAAAAAGTTATTTGAAACAAAAGAAGAAAAAGAAAGGGCGATTATTGTGGGGGTTTGCCTTGACAAAACGAAATATAACGTGGATTACGCCCTGGGGGAACTTGCAAGTTTGTGTGTTACTGCAAAACTTGATGTGGTGGGCTCTACTTTTCAGGTTATAAAAGAGACAAACCCGGCTTTTTTGTTGGGCTCTGGCAAGGTGGAAGAAATTAAAAGCATGGTGAGTGAACTAAAAGCTGATGTGGTGGTTGTGGATTGTGAGCTTTCTGGTTCGCAGATTAAAAACATTAGCAATATTGTTGGGGTTAAGGTTATTGACAGGTCTATGCTGATTTTGGACATTTTTGCGGGTAGGGCAACAACCAACGAGGGGAGGTTGCAGGTTAAGCTGGCTCAACTAAAATACACCATGCCAAGGCTTGCTTCTATTTCCAACACTTCGGGAAGGTTTGGCAGCGCTGGCGTGGGCATGAGGGGACCTGGTGAAACTAAGCTGGAAACTGATAGGCGGGCTGTTAGAGAAGAAATTTTAAAACTGGAAAGAGAGATTAACAAGCTAAAAGAAAACAGGCAGATACAAAAGAGTAAGAGAAAGAAAAGTGGTATAAAGCATGTGGCAATTGTTGGTTACACAAACGCGGGAAAATCCACACTTATGAACACTATTACAAAAGCGGGGATTTACGCAGATAATTTGCTTTTTGCCACGCTGGACACAACCAGCAGAAATTTGTTTTTGGAGCAGGGGAAGGAAATTGTTTTAACAGACACGGTTGGATTTATTAACAGGTTGCCGCATGCGTTTATTCAGGCTTTCAATGCGACCTTGGAGGAAACCAATGAGGCTGATTTATTACTGCATGTGGTGGATATATCTGACCCGAACCACAGGGAACAGATTGAGACTGTTAACAATGTTTTAAAAGAGATTGGTGCAGACAACATACCAAAAATTTTGGTTTACAACAAAATAGACAAAGTTAACAAGCCTTTTGAAATACCTTTTGACACGGTTATTATTAGTGCAAAGAAAAATACTGGCATTGAAGACTTGAAGCAAAAAATAAAAATAGAACTTTTTAAGTAAAAAAAAGGTGTGAAAATTATTCACACTTTTTTTTTGCGTTTAATACTATGATTTAGAAACAAAGGATAAAGTTTCTAAAATGCACAAAGGATAAAGAAGGTTTTTGCTTTTTAAAAATGATGATTGGAACAAAAGAAAGGTTAAAAACCTTTGTGATGCAACAAATTTTAAAAAGGAGATAACATACATATGAATTTTTTTGGACCTAATTTTGGTGGTGGCATGAACGGCTGCGGTGGAGAAGGAAACAACTGCTGCTGGATAATTATTCTTTTGTTACTTTGCTCATGCGGTGGCAACAACATGTTTCAAGGTATAGACTGCTGCACTATCATTTTATTGTTACTATTACTTGGCTGTTTTTGCTCAAATGGCCGTCCTAATTGCCAATAATTAATATACAAAAGAAAGAAAAATTGCCTTTTTTAGGAAACAAAAGGCAATTTTTTATTTAAAAATAGTAGTAAAAAACTTGTTTTTTTTGGTTAATTTATGCTTTTTTTGATTATTATTTGTGTGTTATTTGGTTTAATTTGTGTATTTTTTTGGTTAATTTGTGTGTTTTTGAGCGTTTAATTGTGTGCTTTTTTGGTTTATTTTTGTGTATTTTTTTAATTTTTTTTAGTTTTTCTTTGTGCATTTTTTTGCGAAAAATGACTAGTTTTGTAATTTGAAAAATTTTTACATATTTTGTAAAAAAAGTAAAAAAATAAAATCGAAAATTATTGGCAGGGCGAGTTTTAAAAATGCCAAGATTTTTAAGAAGACAATTTTGCAATAAATGTTGACAACCCTATATATATGTTGTAAAATAACTTCGCTTTATGATTTTTGGATTGACTTTTATTTTTAATCTAAAAATTAACAAAAAAGTCAACAAAAAGGTTAAATTTGTTGACAATTTTTAGTATATTTTGTAAAAAAGAACAATAGGAGATTTTATTTATGACTAGATTCAAAAAAATGCTTGTTGCAGGATTGGTTGCTGGTGTGACACTTTGTTCGTCGATGGGGTCATCACTGCTTAACATTGGCCAATCCATTTTTTCGTCTAATAAAAAGGTTGGGGCAGCGAGTTATAACTACGCCAACACATCAGACGAATATCTTAACAGTTATGTTATGACTATTGGCAAAATTCCAACTACTGGGGAATTGGGGAAAACAATTACAATTCCTAAGGACGTGGTTGTGGCTGACATTACAGACACAAATGATGAAAGGGCTGTGCAAACCCCAGCAGAGACGATTGTTGAGGTTAAAAATCCATATGGCGATGTGCTTGTGGCTGATGCTGATGGAAGCGAACTTGTGACAAACGCTGGAAGCTACAAATTAACACCTGCTCATGTTGGTGGATACACTGTTCAATATGCTGTTAAAAGAGCTGTTGACGAGAATAATTATGTTTGGACATTATCTAACATATATTATATAGAAGTTGTATCTAACAAATATGAATTGGAAATTAAAGCCAATGATCCAATTTTGATGCCTTCTAAACTTGACACAACTATTTCGACAGAAAAGAGAACTGTTAAAGTTGATTTGCCTATTGTTTATGATGAAAATGGAAAGCAAATAACGGCTTTTGTTTTGGGTGACGAAAGTAATGAAAAATGCTATGTGGCTGAATATGTGGAACTTAACAATGTTTGGCTTGACGACAATGGCAGCCCAAAAACCACAGCTGCTGCTAATGGAGTTAACACTTATAGCAAATATTCAACTTACAAAATAACAGAAGTTGCAAAAGCTGATTTGCTTGACAGTGAAAACAAATATTATGGTTTACAATATGGTTTGCAAATTGAAGTTTCTGTTTCTAAAACTGGTGAAACTTTGATTAACAACAAAAACAAACTTGACGAAGGAAACAACAAAATTAAACTTCTAGGAATTACAAACAAGACAAGTTTTGTGGAAGATAGTGCTTATTATGTTGACTGTGCTTATAATTTTGTTGCGGAAGCTGGCAAGAACGTTGTTACTTACAAACTTGTTGACAGAAATCTAACAAAAACAATACCTTACAAATATCTTAACAAAATTATTGAGGGAAGTTCTAGCGAATATAGCAGTGCAAATATTAGTTTGTATGCTAGCAGTGTGGACACCCTTGACAATACCGATTTTAGTTTGAACACTAGAACAAAATTGCCAAAGGTTACTGCTGTTGACAAAAATAACAACTCTAACACTATTGACGCTTACAATTACAGCTACAAAGTAACATATTTGGGGACTCAAAGTGATGCAAAGAATTCTACTTCCGCAGAAGATGTTATTTTTGAACAAGATGGGGATGACATTTATGTTACTCCACTTAAAGTTGGAACTTATAAAATTTCGTTTAATGCAACAGATTTCTATGGCAACACTGATGCCAACGCAGGGAAGTATGATTACACTGTTTCTGTGACAGACAGAACAAAGCCTACACTTTCTTATGTTGATTCTTATGATTTTGATGCCCCAAATGCAACTGTGTTGGGTGTTGACTACTCCTACATTATTCCTACAAAATACTACACAAGCAGTGACAAAGAAAAATCTGCAAAGTGGACGGAAATTACTATTCCTGCACTATTTGTGGAAGACAACTCTGTGCAATTTGAGAACTTTACAGTTTCAAGAAGCATTAAATCTGACAAAGGCTTTATTGACAAAAATGGTAAGGTTGTTAATGATTTGAAGTTCTATATTCAAGATAGTTCTTCTAGGACAAAATTTAGTTCTGAATACACTGATGTTGAAGTGAACATCAACAACATTGTGCGTTTTGAAAATGGAACTTATACAAACTACAAAATAGTTGACAACGTATTTAAAGATTCTTCAAACGAAAATCTTGAAGAAAATTCTTTGGCACTTAGAAAGGCAAAGACTAGCCAAGTGGCAAAGATTTTGCTTGATCCAAACTTGTTTGGTGAAGGAACATACACCATTGAATACAATGTGACTCCAACGGATTATGCATCTATTAACACCAAAACAGAAACATTTGATTTTGAGGTTGTTTATACTGAAGATACTGCCGAAGTTGATGATGAGGCACCAACGGTGGAATTTGCAACAAAATCTATTGCAAACGTTACAAAAGAACAAAAGATTTCTATTGATGCTCCTGTGATTGCAGACAATGTTGACGTTAAAAACGGCAAGACATTAAATTATTATTATGTTGTTGTTGGAAACTATTATGTTCCACTTGAAGTTAAAAATGGAAAATTAACATTTAACATGTCGGACAAAGTTCCTGGAACAACAAAAACAATTTATGATGCGGCTATTGAAGGGGCAGACAAGACATTTAAGGTTGCAGCTTATGCTTATGACGACTTTGCAAACCTTGCAACATTGCCAACCGCTATTAATATGGCAAACTACATTGCTGACGCAAAAACAAATTATCCTCACATTGGTTATGGTTCTTGCATGATTACTGTTAAGGATACTGATGACAATGTGGTTCCTTATATTGATGCTCGTGCAGCAACATTTACAGCAGTTGAAGAAAATGCAAATTATGAACAATATGGTGATGTTAGTGTTAATGGTATTGTTTTCTACGACAACACAGCAAATGCAAAAGTTCTTGTTAAAGTGTTTGATTCTAAGGGAAATTCTGTTTCTTACAAAGAACTTGGTAAACTTGCAGACAATGACTATGATGAACAATTGAAAGTTGAAAAACTTGATACTCCTGTTGTTAAAACTATTGGTGGTGTTAACTACACTTATGGTTACAAATACACCTACAAAGGTATTAAATTTACTGCAAACAAGGCTGAAAATTATACTATAAATTATAACGTTTATGACCAAGGTAACAACGTTGTGGCTTATGCTTTCACATTAAGACAAGCTGTTGACAAGGAAGCTCCTGTGGTTTCTATTGGAACTTATGATGATGTTGAACTTGGAAATACTTCTTCTGTTTTAATTTCTGCAACAGACAACAAAGTGACTGAGAGTAACATTGTTTATGCTGTTGACTGCGTTGGTAAAAACCAAGGCAACAGATCTTCTTGGGCAGAAGTTGTGAGCATGGATGGAAAGACTTATGTTGTGTTTACTCCAAAGGCTGTTGACACATACACATTGACTGTTACTGCTTATGACAACACAAACAAAGCTCTTGCAAACACATCTACAAAAACTTATGTGATTAATGCTGTTGACACATTGAAACCTGTTATTTCTCTTGTTAATGCTGACACTGGCATTCGTGAAGTTCACGAGGCAGAAGGCAAAGATGGAACAACAAAGAATTCTTTGGACAAGGTTATTGATTGGAGCAAAAACTTCCCAGATGTTCAAGTTCCATTGTTTACAATAGTTGACCAAAATGAATCTACTGAATTTGCTGGTGCTTTGGGTGCAACTGGAACTGTTACAATTACAACTCCAAGTGGCAATGCTTATGTTGCAGATACAACTGGAAAGGTTAATGGCGACAACCCACTTAACATTTCAAGAAAAGTTGTTAATGGTGTTGAGTGCATAAATTTTGTTCCAACTGAAAGAGGAACTTACACTGCAACCTATAAGGGAACAGACTTAAACGGCAATACTGCTAGTGAAGAAGTTTATACTGTTTATGTTGGTGACACAGAAAAACCTGTGGTTGAAATTTCTAGCGACTTGAAAAACAAATTAAATGGCGGATTTGTGGTTGGCGAAAACAACTCTTTCACAGTTGATTTTAGAGCATTTGTTACTGCTCCTGCATACACAAATGGTGCTAGTGAAGATGTTATTATTTCTGACAACTTTGGATTTAGCCAAAAACTTAAAGATTCAGATGATAAAGTTTACACCGATGTTACTGTTCAGGTTGTAAACAGCAACAACAATACTGTTGATTATGAGACAATTACAGATACAGAGGGCAAAAAATATTATAAATTCTCATTTGACACTGCTGGAACTTACACCTTGATGGTTACAGCAACTGACAGTGTTGGCAACAAGGGAACTTACACCAAAACATTTAAAGTTACTGCAAAAGAAGAAAGTGCATCTAACTCTTCAAAAGTTTTGGGAATTGTGCTTATAAGCGTTTCTATTGTTGTGTTGGCTGGCGTTGTGATTTACTTTGTTAGAGGAACAAAGTTGTTGCCAAAGAAAAACAAAAAGGCAAAAAAAGAAAAAACTGAAAACAAAGACTAAAATTGGTTTTTAATAAAAAAACACATTGTAATTGCAATGTGTTTTTTTGTTTTTAGTAGTAAAAATTTTTTGTTTTGTTTAGTATTGTTGTTTTTGTTTTGTGTGGTATAATAAATTAAGAGGAAAAGAAATGTTTGAACTTGTATCTAATTACAAACCTAGTGGCGACCAAGGCCAGGCAATAGACAGCATAACAGATGGAATAAAGCAAGGGTTAAAGCACCAAGTTTTGCAGGGCGTTACGGGCTCGGGCAAAACTTTTACTATGGCGAATATTATACAAAAATGCCAAAAACCTACGCTTATTCTTGCTCACAACAAAACACTTGCTGGGCAGTTGTGCAACGAGTTTAAAACACTTTTTCCTAAGAACAGGGTGGAATATTTTGTTTCTTACTATGATTATTACCAGCCGGAGGCTTACATTGCCAAGACGGATACTTACATTGAAAAGGACTCTTCTGTTAATGACGAAATTGACAAACTTAGGCACTCTGCAACAAGCGCACTTTTGGAAAATGATGATGTGATTGTGGTGGCTTCGGTTTCTTGCATATATGCTTTGGGTGCGCCGGAAGAATACTACAACATGCAGGTTAATTTGCATATTAATCAAAAAATTCAGATTAAGGAACTTGCAAAAAGGTTGGTGGCAATTCAATATGAAAGAAATGATGTTGAGTTTAAACGTTCTTCTTTTAGGATTAAGGGTGATGTTTTTGACATAATTCCTTCTAACTACAAAGAAAAAGCTGTTAGGGTGGAATTTTTTGATGATGTTATTGACAAAATTTATGAGTTTGATGTGGTAACATCTAAGGTAATTAGGCCACTTGAGAATATAACAATTTTTCCGGCCACACACTATGCTGTTGGCAGTGAAAAACTTTTGAGTGCATTAGAGCAAATTGAGCGCGATAAAGAAATTGAGGTAAAAGCTTTTGAGGATAAGGGCAAATTTTTGGAGGCGCAACGCCTTAAAGAAAGGACTAGTTATGACGTTGAAATGATGCGTGAGATTGGTTATTGCAGTGGAATTGAAAATTATTCTAGGTATTTGGACGGCAGAAAGGTTGGGCAAGCGCCTTACACTTTGCTGGACTATTTTAAAAAGGATTTTTTGTTATTTGTTGACGAGAGCCACATAACTTTGCCTCAGGTTCATGGCATGTTTAACGGGGACAGGGCAAGGAAAAAGGAACTTGTGGAATATGGATTTAGGCTTAAAAGTGCGTTTGACAATAGACCACTTAATTTTGATGAATTTAATGAGAGGTTAAATCAGGTAGTTTATGTTTCGGCAACACCTTCTGCTTATGAGTTGAAACTGGCGGAGAATGTTGCGGTGCAGGTTATTAGGCCAACGGGATTGCTTGATCCTGAGGTTGAAGTTAGGCCAACCAAATATCAGGTTGACAATTTGATTGAAGAAATTAACAATGTGGTTGAGAAAAAAGGCAGGGTGCTGGTTACAACGCTTACTAAAAAAATGGCGGAGAGTTTAACTGGATATTTAACCGATTTTGGAATAAAAGTTAGGTATATGCACTCGGACATTGATTCATTGGAGAGGATGGACATTATTTCTAACCTTAGAAAAGGAACTTTTGATGTGTTGGTTGGTATTAACCTTTTGAGGGAAGGCCTTGACATACCAGAGGTTATGTTGGTTGCAATTTTAGATGCGGACAAAGAAGGTTTCCTAAGAAGTGAGACATCTTTGATTCAAACGATAGGCAGAGCGGCAAGGAACAGTGAGTCTAAGGTTGTTATGTATGCAGACACAATTACAAAGTCTATGCAGGCGGCTATTGACATAACAAGCAAGAGACGCGAGATTCAACAAAAATACAATGAGGAACATGGAATTATTCCTAAGACGATTGAAAAGAGCGTGGAAAGCGTGTTTGATGTGTTTTTTGCCAAGAAAACTAGTGAAGATAAAAAACAAAAGACTTCTAGAAAAGACATTTTACAGGAAATTGATAGGTTAAAATCTATTATGAACAACTGTGTTAGAAGTTTGGATTTTGAAAGCGCAATTAAGTTAAGAGATAGGATTGCAGAATTAAAAACTATGTTAAACGACTAAATTTTTTGTAGGGGAAGATATGGAAGAAAATATTGTAATTAAAGGTGCGAAGGAGAATAACTTAAAGAATATTAACTTGACTTTACCAAGAAACAAGATGATTGTTTTTAGTGGGGTTAGTGGCAGTGGAAAATCTACCCTTGCATTTGACACTATTTTTGCGGAGGGGCAAAGAAGGTTTATTGAATCTTTGTCTTCTTACGCAAGGCAGTTTTTGGGGCAGATGGGTAAGCCTAATGTGGAGAGTATTGAGGGGCTTAGCCCAACAATTTCTATTGACCAAAAAACAACTTCTCACAACCCAAGGTCAACGGTTGGAACTATTACTGAAATTTATGATTATTTAAGGCTTTTGTTTGCAAGGCTGGGAACGCCTTATTGCCCAAACTGCAAAAAGCCAATTTCTACAATGAGTGTGGATAATATAGTTGATGCTTTACTTGGATTTCCCGTTGAGAGTAAGCTAATTTTGATTTCGCCGGTGATTAGAAAACAAAAGGGAACTTTTCAAAAACTATTTGAAGATTTGCAAAAAGAGGGCTTTGCCAGGGTGGAAGTTGATGGCGAGATTTTTGAACTTACACAGGAGATTGTTTTAGACAAAAACAAAAGCCATGATATTAGTGTTGTGGTTGACAGGCTAAAAATTAGAGAAGAAAACAGGTCTAGGCTTGCGCAAAGCGTTGAGACGGCACTTAAAATATCTGGTGGGGTTATTAAAGCGCAGATTAATGGCGAGGAAGTGATTTATAATAACTCTTATGCTTGCTCTGAGTGTGGTTTTTCGTTTGAGGAGATATCACCAAGGTTGTTTAGTTTTAACAGCCCTTTTGGTGCATGTGATAAATGCTCGGGCTTGGGGTTTGTTTCTGACATAGATGAAAAACTTATAATAAAAGACCCAAACAAAACTTTAAGGCAAGGGGCACTTAGAATTGCAACCTGGGCAATGGACGTTAGCAATATCAACATGATGTATTTAAATGCACTTTCGAAAGAATATGGATTCAGTTTGGATGTTCCTTACAAAAGTTTGCCAGAAAATATTAAACATATTCTTTTGTATGGCAATGATGGCAAAATGTTGAACTTATCTTACAGCAATGCAAAATTTTCTGGAAATTATCAATCGAGTTGGGAGGGGGTTATTCCAAACCTAAAAAGAAGGTTTGCGGAAACTAAAAGTGAATATTCCAGGCAAGAAATTTCTAAGCTTATGGTGGAAACTGATTGTCCAAAATGTGGCGGAAAAAGATTGAACGAAAAGGCACTTTCGGTTTTAATTAATAAAAAAAATATTTATGACTTATGTTCTTTAAGTGTGTTTGAACTTAAAAAGTTTTTTGAAGAATTTAAATATGATGAAAAACTGGAAAATATTGCAAAACCAATTTTAAAAGAAATAAATGCAAGGTTAAAATTTTTGTGTGACGTGGGGTTGGAATATTTAACATTAAACAGAGTTGCTAGAACACTTAGTGGAGGCGAGGCACAAAGGATAAGATTGGCCACGCAAATAGGTAGTGGCTTGGTTGGTGTTTTATATATTTTAGATGAACCAAGTATTGGTTTGCATCAGTATGATAACGAAAAACTTTTAACATCTTTAAAAGAATTGCGTGATGTGGGTAACACACTTATTGTGGTTGAGCACGATGAGGACACAATTAAAACCGCTGACTATGTTGTTGACATTGGACCTTATGCTGGGTTGCATGGTGGGCAAGTGGTTGCAGCGGGAACTCCAAAAGAAATTGAAAAGTGTAAAGATTCTGTTACGGGAAAATTTTTGAGTGGGCAAGAGAAAATTGAAATTCCACCTGTTAGATTAGCACCAAAAGGATTTGTAAAACTAAAAGGTGTGAAACAAAACAATTTGAAAAATATAAATGTGGAATTTCCTGTTGGTGTTTTGACGGCAGTGACTGGCCTTTCTGGCAGTGGAAAAAGCAGCCTTGTAAACGAGGTTTTATTTCCTGCTATTCACAATAAGACAAGCCCATTTGCGCTTCCAGAGGGCAAATACAGGGCCTTAGAAGGGGTAGAAGTGTTTGATAAGGTGATAAACATTGATCAATCGCCTATTGGCAAAACTCCAAGAAGTAACCCAGCAACATATATTAAGTTGTTTGATTTGATAAGAGATTTATATGCTCAAACTAACGAGGCGAAGGAAAGGGGTTACACTAGCGGTAGGTTTAGTTTTAACGTAAAAGGTGGCAGGTGCGAAAGCTGCCAAGGTGATGGCGAGAAAAAAATTGAAATGTATTTTTTGCCAGATGTTTATGTGCCATGCTCCGAGTGCAAGGGCAAGAGGTATAACAAAGAAACTTTGCAAGTAAAATACAAGGGCAAAAATATAAGTGATGTGTTGGATATGACAATTGAGGAGGCGTTAACTTTTTTTGAAAATTTTGCTCCAATAAAACACAAAATTCAATGTTTGTATGATGTTGGGCTTGGCTATATGAAACTGGGCCAAAGTGCAACAACATTAAGTGGTGGCGAAGCACAAAGGGTTAAACTTGCTGCTGAGTTATGCAAACACACAACGGGCAAGACATTGTATGTTTTAGACGAACCAACCACTGGACTTCACAGTTATGATATTAAAAAGCTTATTGCAATTTTAAGAAGTTTGGTTGAAAAGGGTAATACCGTGGTGGTAATAGAGCACAACTTAGATGTTATTAAAACTGCTGATTATGTGATTGACTTAGGGCCAAACGGTGGCGACAGGGGTGGAGAAGTGATTGCCACTGGCACACCGGAGCAAGTTGCAAAAGTTAAAGAAAGCAAGACTGGCATGTTTTTAAAAAGAATATTTGGAGTTTAATAACAATTAAGTAATTGCAAATTTTTGCATTATTTGATATAATAAACACATGGAAAATTATTACCAAATTTTAAGGGTGCACACAGATGCTTCGCAGGCACAAATAAAAAAGGCATATTTGGAATTAATTTCTAAATATCACCCAGACATTTATAATGGCGACAAAACTTATGCCGAACGATACACTTCAATTATTACAGAAGCTTATGCTGTTTTGAAGGATCCAGAGAGAAGGCACGACTACGATGTTAAAAACAGTATATCCCAGAACAAGAATGTTTTTAACAAATTGAAGGAGAGTTTTGAAATTTCCAGACTTAAAAGACAGGAAAGGAAGATGTCTAACAAGAATTATGAGCAGGAAATTTCAAGAAAGTATTTTAAAAACTCAGAAAGAAAAAAAGAAAAAAACTGGCTTCTAAAAGTTTTAACTTCAAAATTGTTTTATTGCTTGTTATTTGTGGTGGGCATTGAAGCGTTGATAATTTTTTTAATTTACACAAGATAGAAGCACAATCTTAAATTTTAATAGGATTGTGTTTTTTTATATAAATTTTTATGGGCTTTATATTAGGAAAAAAAAATCAAATATGATAAAATAATTTTTAGAAAATAACTATTAATAAGAGGAATTTTTATGCCACTTAATAACAAAAAAATTTTAATGCTTGCTTCAACAGATAATATGATTTGGCAATTTTTGTTGCCACATATTGAGCGTTTGAAACAAAGGGGCAACACTGTGGAGTGTGCTTGTGCAAAAACGGGGTTTTGGTTTGACGAATTGGAAAATGAATTTGGACTTAAAATGCATAATCTTAGCATTGAAAGGAAACCTCTGAAAATTGCAAATTTAAAGGCATACAAAAAACTTGTTAAAATTCAAAAAGAAAACAATTATGATGTTATTTATTGTCAGCAAGCTGTTGGCGGGTTGTTGGGCAGACTAATTGGTAAAAAATTTAAAATACCAATTTTATATACTGCGCACGGGTTTTTCTTTTTTAAAGGGTGTAAGTTAAAAAATAAGATTTTATATAAAACGGCGGAAAGTTGGCTTAGCAAATACACACAAGCGCTGGTTGTTATTAATGATGAAGATTATGTGGCTGCAAAAAAGTTTAAAGCCAAGAAGGTTTACAAAATTGATGGCATTGGCATAGACACCAAAAAACTTAAAAACCCAGAGGAAACCAAGAAGGAAATAAGAAAAACTTTAAATGTTAAAAATGAGTTTTTGGTTACTATTATTGCAGAATTTATTAAACGAAAAAATTATTTAACCACAATTAAGGTGGCACAGAAGTTAAAAAACGAAAACATTAAGTTTTTGTTTTGTGGCACGGGCGTTGAAAAGCTTGAAATGGAAAAACTGGCTAACAAACTTGACCTTGACAACGTTAGTTTTTTGGGTTATAGGAAAGACACAAACAGAATATTAAAAGCATCTGACACCTTCTTTTTGCCATCATTTCAAGAGGGACTGACTCTCTCTGTTATGGAGGCGATGAACTATGGCTTGCCTTGTGTGGTTAGCAATGTTAGGGGAAACAAAGATTTGATTGTTGATGGCAGAAATGGTTTTGTGGCAGAACCAAAGGACGCGGAAGCTTTTGCAAATGCAATTTTAAAATTGAAAAATGATTTTTTATTGCAAAAAGAAATTTCTGCAAATAACAAAAAAGACGCCAAGAAGTATTTGGTAAAAAATGTTGTTAAACAGCTTGATAAGATATATGACGAATTTGATTGTTAATTAAAAGAAGAAAGTTTTATGAGTAAAAATCCCAAGGTTTCAGTTATAATTAGTGTGTTTAATGATGAAAAGTTTGTAGAAAAATCTATAAACTCTATTTTACAAAGCGATTATGACAATTTTGAAGTGATTGTTTGTAACGACTGTTCAACTGACAAAACAAAGGATATTTTAGAGGCAATTAAGGACAAAAGAATAAAACTTTTTTCTAATCCTAAAAATTGTGGGCTTGCAAGTAGTTTAAATAATTGCTTACAAAAGGCAACTGGCAAATATATTATGCGCATGGATGGCGATGATGAATGCTTGCCACACAGAATGAGGGAGCAAGTTGACTTTTTGGAAAATAACCCAGACATTGCTCTTTGTGGGGGGCATGTGCAGATAATAGACAACAATGACCAAAAAATTGGTGTTATGAAGAAAAATTTTGATGTTACTTTTAAAGATATTTTCAAAACGTCATCTTTTGTTCACCCTTCAACTATGATAAGAAAAAGTGTGTTAGATGAGGTTGGTGGGTATAGTGTTAGAAAAGAAACTAGAAGGGCGGAAGATTTTGACCTTTGGTGTAAAATTTATCAGAAGGGATACAAGGGTGTTAACTTACAGAAAATTTTAATTTATTACCGCGAAGATTTTTCTGGCTATCAAAAAAGGAAGTTTAAATATAGAGTTGATGTTTTTAAACTTATGAAAGAGTGGAGAAAAAAACTAAAACTTCCAATAAAGTATTTGTTTTATGCTTTTAGAATAATTCTAATTGGTTTTATACCCAAAAGAATTCTATTTAAATTAAAAAAATCTAGAAACATGAAGAAACAAAAAGAACTAAATATAAGTTAAGTTTGAGCTAAGGCTAAGAAGACAAACAAAAAAGGTTGCAATCAATAGTTGCGGCCTTTTTGTGGTTATTTAAAACAGATTGTTTATATTAAATCCCATTGTGTAATGGAAGAACTGGGAGTAATTTTTTAACACGGCAATATTTTCGTTGGCTAGGGAAAAATCATTTTCTTTTATGGCGTCTTCTAATTTTACGATACTTTCATCTGTTGTTCTTATTTTGTCATAATTTGTGAAATAACAAATAACTGTTTTTGAGTTTGACCAAAGATTTTTTAAATTTTCAAAATTTTCTTTTAACTCTTGCGTGTTTAAGTTTTCTTGGTTTTCCTTTACAAGATTAGATACTATTTGTGATTTTGCCGAAAAATTTTGAATAAAGTTGTGAATATAAATTTCTTCAAATGTGGCAATTCCCACAAGAGATAGAGATATTATTATCATTGCAATAAATCTTTTCATTTTTGTTGCTCCTAGTTTAGTTTAATTTTTATGTCTTTGCATGGTTTGTTTTTTTCTTGATAAAAAATTTCTCCTAATTCATTTAAAGTAAAAATTAAAATATCACCAACATTTTTTGTTTTTTGTTTTGATGCAAATTTTTCAACAAATGATTTTTCTAAATTAAATATTTTTAAGTTTTCTTCTATAATTTTGCCATCGTTTACTAAAATGGCACTTAAAACAGCTTTTTTTGGGCTAATTTTTAGGTCTTCCTTACTTGCTGGTTGAGAGGTGGATTTTAACAAAATGCTTATTTTACCATTTGTTTCCACTATTGCAAAGGCCACATCGCTTATGTTAAAACATTGGCAAGAGCGCAAACCCTCGGTTAAATCGTTTATGGTCATGTTAAGGAGTTTTAGATTTTTGTAGTTTATTCCATCTTGGTCGATAACAATTATTGGTCTGCCATTTATTGTTTTTCTAAAAAAAATACTTTTTCTATTTAAAAATGTAAAAAAATGGTGGAGAACCACAATTGAAAAAAGGGGTACGATACCAAATACAATTGGGATTGAGGAGTCTGACATTGGTATGCAGGCAAGGTCGGCAATGATAAGTGTTACAACAAGCTCAAATGGTTGCATATCGCCAATTTGCCTTTTGCCCATAATTCGCACAGAAAACAAAACAATGCAATAAATAATTATTGCTCTTAAAATTAAGGTTATCATAAAATAATTTTTTACTTATTTTTGTGATATATTCAATGCTTTTTGCCTTGTTTTAAAAATGATAGATTATACAGGTTTAATATTAATGCCAAAATTAAGAAGAAGATTTCTGCCAGACAGCTTGAAAAAGCAATGGAAAAGAAAAGAGGAAGAAATTTATAAAAAACATTAAAGCTCCATTTGCAAATTAAAAATGCTGGAATTGAAGCCAAAATTGTTTTTAAAAAATAGGAAAGGTTAAAAAAGTTTTGAGTGAGTTTTTTGTTAAGCAGAGTTATGTTAAGCAGTGTTGCCACAGATAAGCACAACCCCATGCCAAGAATAAGCGAAAATATATTTAGGTATCTTGTTAAGTAGAAAATGCAAAAAATCAAAAACATTGCGCCAAAAATGTAATTTATAAAGCTTTTTACTTCCAAGTTTAACGCGTTTAGGCAGGAAACGGTTATTCCGCTTAAACAAATGGGAATTATTAAAAAGCTGGAATAGGATAAAAAAACGCCCGATTGATGGTTTGCAAAAATGAAGATGCCAATATATTTACCAATTGCCAAAAAGATGGGGATAAATAAAAATGATATAAAGACCCCAAATTTAATAGAAAAGTGAACCTTATTTGATATTTCGTTATAATTGTTTTGTGCTATGTGGCAGGATATCTCCGGCACAAGAGTCATGGAAAGAGAACCTGCCAGGGTTGAAGGAACATATAAAAGGGGAAAGGTCATGCCCATTGCAATGCCATACAAACTAAGTGCCTGCTGGGAGGAAAGCCCAATTTTTACAAGTTGCATGGGAATAATTAAAGATATTAAAGGCGTGAGCAAACTGGAAACAATTCTTATGCTAGTTATTGGAGTGGAGAATCTTAAAATTTCCTTAAACTGGCCTTTTTGTGGCTTTGCAAATCTGCCGTTGTTTTTAAAATATATAATAAGCACCACAAGGGCAGACACAAGGCAGGAGAAAACGTAGGAATAAATTGCTGCCATTATTTTATCGGTAAAAAAGTTAAAGAGCCCTAAAAACAACACGCAGAATGCAATTCTTATTAACTGCTCTAAGAACTCGGTAAAACTAACCAAAAAATATTTTTTATGTCCCCAAAGGTTTCCCCTTATGGTGGCGTAAACGCTAGAAAAAACAAGGCTTGGCAGAAGAACAAGTATTATGCTTAAACATCTTTGGTCAGTGAAAATTAGAGAAAACAAATTTTTGAAAATTGTAACAAAAACACAAACAAAAAGAGATGTAATTATTCCTATAATAATTGCAGAGGTTAAAAGTGAAAATTCACTTTTTTTATTGTTCTCTGCGTTATATTTTGATGTTAATTTGCTAACCACTAAGGGAATTCCGCTTGAAACAATTGTTTCTAAAACCATAAAAACACTAAATGAAATTTGATAAATGCCCAAGTCTTGCGTTGATAGTGTGCGGGACAAAAAAATTCTAAACAAAAAGCCAAGTGCTCTTGTTAAAACCGAAAACGACGTTAAAATTGCTAGTGCTTTTAAAAGTTTTTTCATTTATAAAAAAGATATCCCTTTTTGGTTATTAATATATAATTATGGTGCTTATGGTTTTGGCATGAATAAATCTTGATTGTTTTAAATAAATTTGTTTGTAATTGTT
>JAZRVA010000021.1:0-23430 GCA_045598865.1 Clostridia bacterium
TTATCTATATTTTTTTGTTTTCTTTTCAAAAGTTGCATCACTTTCTGTATAGATTTTATCTAGATTGTTGCAATACTCATCAATAATTTTTGAAGTAGATTCAATTTGTTTATTTGCATTTTCTTTGATTTTTGTTTCTAAGCTATTTAAAGTTGCCTCACATTCTTCAAGTTCTTTCATTGTTTGTTTATATAATTTTTCTTCTGACATACTTTTATACTCCTCTTTTTATTCTTATAAAAATTAACCATCTTGACTTAAATCAGAACTAAAATCTGTAGCAGTTACACCATCTTGTGAAGGTTGTTCAACTGGTTGTTGTTTTGGTTGTTGTTGAGCATTATTCTCTTCTGATTGATCTTCGGATACTTGTCCATTATCGGTTTGGTCCTCAGTGTTATTTGTCACACCATCAGCTTGTTCATTTTCTTGATTATTGTTTTGATCAGTACCATCCTGTGTGGCATCATCTTTCTTAAATACTCCTGCCACAGCGCCAGCAATTTTAGTAAAAATATTTTCCTTTTGAGGAGCTTGCGATGTTTCTTCAACCGTTTCTTCAACTTTTTCTTCCGCTGGTTTTACTACGGGAGCAGTAGGCATTACACTATTAACTGCTCTATTAATCTTCCAATTTTGGTATCCTTGTTTAACTTTTTGTATAAAGCCTGTAATTCTTTCTTTTAAAGTAGATTTCTCTTCTGCTTTTTTCTCTTTTGTTGCTTGTTTAAACACTCCCTTGAGTCTTTTTTCTGCAACAGATTGTTCTTTACCTTCTTCTACAACATTTTTTTCTAACTTTTTAATGTCTTGAACGATTCCTGAAATTTGACCTCTTAGTTTAGCAACTTTGTTGGCTGCTGTTTGAATTTCAGCATCAATAGAAAGCTCTCTATCAACAGTTAAGTTTTTACTTGCTTTTTCTGCTTGTAATCTTACAAGTTCATTGTATGCTTTTTCGTATTGAGTTCTAAGCCCCTCTCTTATTATTGGTTTGTCGTTTGCATCAAGCTTTGGAGTCCCGTCTTCATTTTTTTCTGGGGTATCAAATAGTTTTGCTCTTGCATCATCCACATTTTTCTGTGAAACTTTAGATTCTTCTTTAATCTTTTCTGCAATTACATTTTTAATTATGTCTTTTGTTGCAACAACAATTCTTCCTGGAAGTTTTGTAAGGCCTTCCGTGCCATGTTCTTCAACATATTTAACAAGTAGTTTCCTTGCTTCCTCATAGGTATTGTTAAATGTATCTTCGTGGCCTTTGTAATAAGGGTTAGAAGAATCTTCTGGCCATCTTAGAATACCAAAGCTTGTTTTGCTGTTGTAAGCTTTAACTTTACCTGATCCTACAATAGCCTGCTTTGTTAAATCTTTTTGCCCTTCAGGTGTTTCATCAATAATTTTTTGTTGTTCCTCATTAAACTGGAAACTGTCTACTTCTTCTTTTGTAGGTTCATCCACTTGTATGCCTGCCATAAACCTTTGGTCTAATGGTCGTAAAACCATTTTGCTTAGCATTTCCTTAAAAGCTTGAAGTTCTGCTTGAGAGTTAGCATCAGTCAAGTCAAACCAGTAGCTTTTTGTTGCTTTTTCTTTTGCCATATTATAAATATCTCCTCTTTTTTATTTTGATTGGCTACATTATGCCATTTTTGTGGATATTTGTCAATGCTTTATACAAAAATTAGTTATTTTAACTAAATTAAAAAAAACATTGACTTTTAATGTGGGGTTTGATACAATAATCCCGTTGCGAAAAAAGCAAGACATAATGTCCATTTTTTGTTTTGGTTTTTGTGGCAACTTTTAGTCAGGCCTATGGTTTTGCAGATTAAACTTTGTGAACCTAAGGTTTGAGTATTTTTTTATATTTTTTGTGTAAAAAAAATAAAAAGAGAAGAACAAAGGAGGAAAGATATGCCTACAATAAACCAATTAGTAAGGCACGGAAGACAACAACAAACAAAGAAGTCCCAATCACCTATTTTGGAACAAAATCCACAAAAAAGAGGTGTTTGTTTGTCTGTTACCACAACCTCTCCTAAGAAACCTAACTCTGCTTTAAGAAAAATTGCAAGGGTTAAGTTGTCAAACGGGCAAGAGGGAACAACTTACATTCCTGGCGAAGGTCACAACTTGCAGGAACACAGTGTTGTTTTAATCCGTGGTGGAAAGGTTAAAGACCTTCCAGGTGTTAGGTATCATATTATTCGTGGAACTCTTGATGCAGCCGGTGTTGCAAAGAGAAAACAAGCCAGAAGCAAATATGGTGCAAAAAAATCTAAGTAATATCTAGAAAAAACAAAAAATTTTTAAGGAGGAAATTATGTCTAGAAGAAATCGTGCTACAAAAAGAGAAGTTTTGCCAGATCCAGTTTACAATTCAACTGTTGTTACAAAACTTGCTAACCAAGTTATGTTAGATGGCAAAAAGGGTATTGCTTTTGGTATTGTTTATGATGCCTTTAACATTTTAAAAGAAAAAATGAATGCAGACCCAATGACAATCTTCAACCAAGCACTTGAAAACATCAAACCTGTTCTTGAAACAAAAGCAAGAAGGGTTGGCGGTGCAACATACCAAGTTCCTATGGAAATTAGACCAGACAGACGCCAAACTTTGGCTATTAGATGGCTTGTTATGTTTGCAAGAAAAAGAGGCAGTGAAAAGGAAATGGACAAAAAATTAGCTGCTGAAATTCTTGACGCTTACAACAATGCTGGTGGAGCAATAAAGAAAAAAGACGAAATGCACAGAATGGCAGAAGCAAACAAAGCTTTTGCACACTTCAAGTGGTAAGTTCGTTTTATTAAAAAAGTTGCAAATTCAAATTTGGGGTTTGCAACTTAACTTATTATAGTTTTAAAAGGAGAAATTATGCCAAGAGCATTTGCATTAGAAAAATATAGAAATATCGGTATTATGGCTCACATTGATGCTGGCAAAACAACAACAACCGAAAGAATTTTGTTCTACACAGGCAAAACTCACAAAAAAGGTGAAGTTCACGATGGTGCAGCAACCATGGACTGGATGGAACAAGAACAAGAAAGAGGTATTACAATTACTAGTGCTTGCACAACTGCTCAGTGGAAAAACCACTGCATAAACATCATTGACACTCCAGGACACGTTGACTTTACAGTTGAAGTTGAAAGGTCGCTTAAAGTACTTGATGGTGCAGTTGCAGTTTTCTGTGCAAGAGGTGGTGTTCAACCTCAAAGTGAAACAGTTTGGAGACAAGCTGACAAATACAAAGTTCCAAGACTTGCATACATTAACAAGATGGATAGGGACGATGCAAACTTTTACAGATGTGTTGAAATGATGAAGGATAGGCTTAAAGCAAATCCTGTTCCAATTCAACTTCCTATTGGTCAAGATGCATCATTTAAAGGAATTATTGACCTTGTTGAAATGGATTCTGTTATTTATAATGATGACCTTGGAAAAGACATGGTTGTTGGCCCTATTCCTGATGACATGAAGGAAAAGGCAAATGAATATCGTCAAAAACTTGTGGAAGCAGTTGCTGAAACGGATGACGCACTTATGGAAAAATTCTTTAACGGTGAAGAATTTACTGTTGAAGAATTAAAAAGAGGAATTAGAAAGGCAACAATTGAACTTAAAATGACTCCTGTTACTTGCGGAAGCTCATTTAAGAACAAAGGTGTTCAAAAACTTTTGGATGCGGTTGTTGACTATATGCCAAGTCCTCTTGATATTGATGCCATAAGAGGAACAAAACTTGATGGTGTAACAGAAGAAGATAGAAAAGCCGACGACAAAGAACCAATGGCAGGTCTTGCCTTTAAAGTTGCAACAGACCCATTTGTTGGAAAAATTACTTTCTTTAGAATTTATTCTGGTGTTTTGAAGGCTGGTAGTTATCTTTTAAACCCAACCAAAGACACAAAAGAAAGGATTGGCAGACTTCTTAAAATGCACGCAAATCACCGTGAGGATGTGGAAGAAGCATATGCAGGAGATATTGTTGCTATTGTTGGTTTAAAAGACACAACAACAGGAAATACTCTTTGTGATCCAGACCACCCAATCGTTCTTGAAAGTATGGAATTTCCAGAGCCAGTTATTAACATTGCTGTTGAACCAGCAACAAAGCAAGACCAAGAAAAAATGGTTAATGCTTTGATTAAACTTGCAGAAGAAGACCCAACTTTCAAAACATGGACAGATAAAGAATCTGGTCAAACAATTATTGCTGGTATGGGTGAGCTTCACCTTGACATTATTGTTGACAGGTTAAAAAGAGAATTTAAAGTTGCTGTTAACGTTGGTCGTCCACAAGTTAGTTACAGAGAAACAATTAGAACTGCTGTTGAAGCAGAAGGAAAGTATATCCGTCAAACTGGTGGTCATGGTCAATATGGTCACTGCTGGATTAAACTTGAACCACTTGAACCAGGCAAAGGATACGAATTTGTTGACAAGATTGTTGGTGGTGTTATTCCAAAAGAATATATACCAGCAATTGACAACGGTATTAAAGAAGCATGCCAAAATGGCGTTGTGGCTGGATATGAAACAGTTGACTTTAGAGCAACAGTTTTTGATGGAAGTTATCACGATGTTGACTCTTCTGAAATGGCATTTAAGATTGCAGGTTCTATGGCTTTCAAAGAAGCTGCAAAGAAAGCAAACCCAGTGCTTCTTGAACCTATTATGAAAGTTCAAGTTGAACTTCCAGATGATTATTTGGGAACAGTTATGGGTAACTTAACAAGCAGAAGGGGAATTTTGCAAGGAACAGAATCAAGAAGCGGAGCAGTTATTATTAATGCTGAGGTTCCACTTTCTGAAATGTTTGGTTATGCAACTGCTTTAAGATCTTCCACACAAGGAAGAGGCGTGTTCAACATGGAATTCTCTCATTACTCTGAAGTTCCAAAGAACATAGCAGAAAAAGTTATTGGCGAAAAAGCCAAAAATGACTAGTTTTTTAAATTTGTTTTAGTGCAATTCAAAGCTTTTTAATTTGTTTGACAATAAACTTAAAAAAGTGTAGAATTGCACTTGACAGATATTTTTAAAAAAATATAATATATTTGTAATTTTTAGGAGGAAATTTTATTATGGCAAAAGCTAAATTTGACAGGTCTAAGCCACATATCAACATTGGAACAATTGGCCACGTTGACCATGGCAAGACCACATTAACTGCTGCTATCACAATGTGGTGCGCAGCAAAGGGTTGGGCTGAGAAGATGAAATATGAAGATATCGACAAAGCTCCAGAAGAAAGAGCAAGAGGTATCACAATCAACACTTCTCACGTTGAATACCAAACAGAAAAGAGACACTATGCACACGTTGACTGCCCAGGACACGCTGACTATGTTAAAAACATGATCACAGGTGCTGCTCAAATGGACGGTGCAATATTGGTTGTTGCTGCAACTGATGGCCCAATGCCTCAAACAAGAGAACACATTTTGCTTGCAAGACAAGTTGGTGTTCCATGCATCGTAGTATTTATGAACAAAGTTGATCAAGTTGATGATCCAGAACTTCTTGAACTTGTTGAAATGGATATTCGTGATCTTCTTAACGAATACGGATTCCCAGGGGATGACACCCCAATCATCAAAGGTTCTGCTTTGAAAGCTCTTGAAGCTGCACAAGGTGGCCACCCAGATGATCCAGCATGCAAATGCATCGAAGAACTTTTGAATGCTGTTGACGCTTTCATTCCACAACCACAAAGAGCAACAGATCAACCATTCCTTATGCCTGTTGAAGATGTTTTCACAATCACAGGTCGTGGAACAGTTGCTACTGGCCGTGTAGAAAGAGGTGTTTGTAAAGTTGGCGACACAGTTGATATCGTTGGTATGGGTTCAGACAAAAACAGCGTTATTACTGGTGTTGAAATGTTCAGAAAACTTCTTGACGAAGCTCAAGCTGGCGACAATATTGGTGTTCTTCTTCGTGGTATTCAAAGAACAGATATCGAAAGAGGTCAAGTTCTTTGCAAACCAGGAACAATTCACCCACACACAAAATTCACAGCTCAAGTTTACGTATTGAAGAAAGAAGAAGGTGGAAGACATACTCCATTCTTCAATGGATATCGTCCACAATTCTATTTCAGAACAACAGACGTTACAGGTTCTATTGAACTTGAAAAAGGTGTAGAAATGGTTATGCCTGGCGACAATGTTAACATGACAATTTCTCTTATCACACCTATCGCTATTGAAAAAGGTCTTCGTTTTGCTATCCGTGAAGGCGGCAGAACAGTTGGCTCTGGTGTTGTTTCCGAAATTCTTGAATAATATTTTAAACAAAATAATTAAAAAAAGACATTTTTACAAATGTCTTTTTTTTTGTTTGTTTAATTCTGATAAGATTAATGTTTATGTTTTTTATTATTTTTTGTTTGATAAAATTAGAATTTGTAATATCATATAGTCAAAAGGACAGGTTTTTTATGAGTATTCCAACCCCACATATACAAGTTAGAAACAAACAAGAATTTGCAAAAACGGTTATTATGCCAGGTGATCCAAACCGAGCAAAATATATTGCTAAAAAGTTTTTAAAAAAGTATAAACTTATTAACAAAGTAAGAGGCATACTTGCTTTTACTGGTTTTTACAAAGGCAAAAAAGTTACAATTATGGCTTCTGGTATGGGGTGCCCTTCAATGGGTATTTATAGCTATGAGCTTTTTAATTTTTATGATGTTCAAAATATTATAAGAGTTGGCTCTTGTGGAACTTATAAACAAGACTTAAAATTAGGTGACATAATTATATGTAAAAAATCAATAACAAATTCCAACTATGCAAATATACAAAAGAATAAAGATTATATAATTGCATGTTCAAGTATGTTATCAAAAAAAGCGGAGAATGCTGCAAAACAGAATAGTATTTCTTACAAAATAGGAAACATTTTTTGTACGGATACATTTTATACTAATGATAATCAGGAACAAGTTTTAAAGGACAATGATTGTTTGGGAGTAGAAATGGAGTCTGCTGCATTGTATTTCAATGCAAAAAAGGCAAAGAAAAATGCAATCGCAATTTGTTCTGTAAGTGACAACATAAAGACAGGCGACAAATTAACTGCCAAACAAAGAGAAACTAGTTTTAATAATATGATTATACTAGCACTGGAGATGGTTGAAAATGAGTAGAATTTTTTTGTTAGTATTAGATAGCTTTGGGATAGGGGAAGCACTAGACTCAAAAGAATATAATGATGAAGGATCAAATACATTAAAATCTATTACAAAAAGCAAATACTTTAATTGCCCTACTTTATGCAATTTAGGACTTTTTAATATTGATGGTGTTAAAGAACTTAATATACAGAGAAAGAATCCTTGTGGAGTTTATTGTAGATTACAGGAGGAATCTTGTGGAAAAGATTCAACAACTGGGCATTGGGAAATGGCGGGTAAAGTTTTAAAAGAGCCTTTTCCAACTTATGAATTTT
Source organism: Clostridia bacterium (assembly GCA_045598865.1). Taxonomy (GTDB): domain Bacteria; phylum Bacillota; class Clostridia; order Christensenellales; family UBA1242; genus UBA7862. The sequence goes on from JAZRVA010000021.1 coordinate 7,472, forward strand.
TTGATGAAAAAATAATAAAAGAATTAACTAATGTATGGAATGTTAATGGCATTTTATGTAACAAAAGATATTCTGGAACCGAGGTTATTAAAGATTATGGTCAAGAACATTTAAAGACAAAAAAGCCAATTGTATATACATCTGCTGATAGCGTTTTGCAAATTGCATGCCACGAAAAAGTTTTTAGTATTAAAAAACTTTATAAAATGTGTGAAGATGCAAGAAAAATTATGTGCGGAAAAAATAGTGTGAGCCGAGTAATTGCAAGACCTTTTGTGGGAGATTATCCAAATTATGTTAGAACGGAGAATAGAAGAGATTTTTCAATAACTCCACCAAGCGGTCTTCTATTAGAAGTGGTGAAAAATGAAGGATTACAAACAATTTCTATTGGTAAAATAAAAGATCTTTTTAATAATATTGGTATTTCAAAGTCTTACCCAAACAATGGAAATACCGGAGAGATTGTTTCTTTAAAAAAGGTTCTAAAACAAAAGTTTAATGGACTTTGTTGGCTTAATTTTTGTGATTTTGACTCTAAGTATGGTCACAGAAATGATGTTGATGGTTATGCAAAGGCGTTAAATGAGGTTGATTGTGCTTTAAATGATTTTGTTAAAGAAATGAAAGAAGAAGATTATTTATTAATAACTGCTGACCATGGATGTGATCCAGCAACAGCATCTACTGACCATTCAAGAGAATATGTTCCATTTATTATTTACAATAAGAATTTAAAATCGAAAGATTGTGGAACATTAAGTGGATTTTATCATGTTGGGGCAACGGTTTTGAAAATACTGGGTATTAAAAGTAAAAACAAGTATCTTTCTAGCAAGTTTTCTGTAATTTAGTATTTATTATAAAGACGTATATAACTAGCAGGTTAATGGTTGTTATTAGAAAAGAGTTTATTTGACATAAAAAATAAATTCTTTTTTGAGGGTTAATTGGTTAAATAGTAGATTTATTTTGGCAAATTAAATATAAAAACTTGATTGAATTTGTTTTTTTTTATATAATTTATACATATGGAAAAAGATAATAATAAATTTGATTTAAATAACCAAAGAACAGGTTTTTTAAAATTTAAAGGCTGGGGATTGTTTGCTGCAATGTTTTGGGCCTTCTTTTTTGCATTGGCTCTTAGCAATGTGGTTAGCCCATATCTTTCTCAAATAATTAACGGGCTTTTTTCTGGCATAACACCTCTTTTAATTGGCATTGTAACCGCCTTTATTTTTACTAGATTTATTGATTTTATTGAGAAAAAACTTTTAAAAAATGTTTTTAAAAATAGCCCATACAAATTTGCAATAAAAAGAACAATTTCTATAACGGCATCCATTCTTGTGCTGTTTGCTATTGTTTCGCTTGTAATTTCTATTTTGGTTCCTAAAATTGTGGAAATTGTGCAAAGGTTAACAGCAAGAGATGGCGCAGGTGGGGCAGAGATTTATGACGACGTTGTGAACCAAATTACTAACATTATTCAAAGTTTGTTTGGCGCTGAGGTAACACAAGATAGTATCAAAAGTATTTTAAGTTCTGTGTTTGAATGGTTCTTGTCCACTGTTGGTTATCTTAACAATATTATGGCGTTGTCTTTTACATTTTTAACAGGTTTATTTAATTGTTTAATTGGAATACTTTTAACTGTTTTGATTTTAAAAGACAAGGAAAGAATTTCCAGATTTTTTAGAAGATTTACTTATGCAAACTTTAAAAAGGAAAAGGCTGATGAACTTTGTGTGATGACCAAGAACGCAAGCAATATTCTTTACAATTATATTATTTGCAAACTTATAGAATTTGTTGTGCTTTTTGTAACACTTGGCATAACTTATATGATTTTGGGCTTAGAGTTTACATGGGAGCTTTCACTTATTATTGGTTTGTTTAACTTTATACCTTATTTTGGTATTTATATTGGTGCGGTGCCAGTTATCCTTATTACTCTTATTTTCAACTCAATCAATTCTGCGTTATACGTGGCAATTGCAACATTTGTTATAACCACCATTGAGTTTAACATTATTTTGCCATTTATCACTGGCAAAAGGCTTAAAGTTAGCGCACTTGTGGTTACGGGTTCTATTATAATAGGTGGGGCTATGTTTGGTATTTTGGGAATGTTGTTTGCTCCTCCAATTGCGGCACTTATTAGCGTTATTATCACTGGCAATATAGAACTTAAAGAAAACAGAATGCGATATCTTATGGAGCTAAATGAGGTTAGGGAAAAGAATTTGAAAGAGCAACAAGAGCAGCTTGGTATTAACATTGGAAATGAAGAGAATAAAAGTGAAGTGGCGGAAGTAACCAATGTGGAGAATAAACGAGAGAGTGAAAAGCCTAAAAAAGTTGTAAAAAATTCTAAAAAGAAAAATGTTAAAAAAGTTGTAACAAAGAATATAACTGATAAAAATAATAAGCAAAAAGTTAACAAAAACACAAATAAAGTGAAAACGAAGAACAAAAATTAGATTAAGAAATATTGATAGGAATTTACTTTATGGAAAACGAACACATTAACAATGTAGAGAAAAAAGAAATTTTATACAGTGCAACAAAGCCAACTGGAAAGTTAACATTGGGTAACTACATTGGGGCAATAAAAAGTTGGAAAGACATGCAAGAGAAATATAACTGCTTGTTTTGTGTTGCCGATTTGCACTCTCTTACAATAAATATTGATAGAGAAGAACTTAAAAATAACATTTATAGCCAGATTGCAACCTTTTTGGCTTTTGGGTTGGACCCACAAAAAAGTATAATATATTGCCAATCTCACGTTAAAGAGCATGCAGAACTTGGCTGGATTATGAATTGCACAACATATTTTGGTGAAGCAAGCAGAATGACACAATTTAAAGATGCCAAAGCAAAAAACAAAAATATTTCCGTGGGGCTTTTTACTTACCCTATGCTTATGGCGGCGGATATACTTTTGTATGATGCAAATGTTGTGCCTGTTGGAATAGACCAAATGCAACACGTGGAAATTTGCAGAGACATTGCAAACAGATTTAACACAAAATATGGGCAAACTTTTGTTGTGCCAAACGGATTTGTGCCTAAAACAGGCTCTAAAATTATGGGATTGCAAGACCCAACAAAAAAGATGGCCAAATCTGGCGATAATGATAATGATGTTATTTTTATTGAAGATGACGACCAAACAATTATAAGAAAATTTAAAAGAGCAGTTACCGATAGTTTAAACAGAATTAAATATTGCGAAGAACAGCCAGGGGTTTCAAACCTTTTAACTATTTATTGTGTAATGAAGAATGTTTCTATTTCAGAAGCAGAAGCACATTTTGAGGGTAAAGGTTATGGCGATTTAAAACTTGAAACAGCACAAAGTGTTATTGAGGTTTTAACTCCTGTTAGAAATAAATTGCAAGAATTAAAAGCTAACAGAAAATACTTGGAACAAGTTATGCAAGAGGGGGCAGAAAAGGCAAGAAGGATTGCATCTAAAAAACTTGATAAAGTTTATAAAAAAGTTGGCCTTGTTAGATTTTAAAATATTAATATCATAGGGTGTAATATGGGGTTAATAAAAGATTTTGTTAATAATGCGAGAAACAAAAAAGTTAATATTGATAGCATTGTTGTAACGCAAGGTAATAATACAGAAGAATGTGTGTTGAATAACATTGAATTACACGAGCTTCGTTCTTGCGGTAAAATATTGATTGCCATGGCCTATGGAATTGCCATAAATGAAAAGCTTAAATGTAAAGATGGAAAAGTTTTAACTCTTAAAACTAATGTTTACGATATCCTTAAAGAATTGGCAGATAATATACCAGAACAAGCAAAAGAATGGACTATTCACACTCTTTTAACCTATCAAACGGGTTATGATAAAATGTATTTGAATAAAAGCCATGTTGAGAATTTAGATAAGTTCAAATTGTTAGATATTATGTTTGATATTCCGCTAAAATTTAAACCCAACACCCACTTTATTTATAGTAATGTCGAGCCATATCTTTTGTCGGTATTCTTCAAAGAAAATTTTGGTATTGACATTAAAGATTATATTAACATCAAGATTCTAAAGCCGATTGGTGTTAAAAGTTTTATTTGGGAAACTTGGGGAAATTATTGCGCTGGGGCAACGGCTTCATATTTTAATTATAAAGACTTTCATAAAATCGGAAAATTGCTTTTTGATTATGGCAAGTTTGATGATAAACAAATTGTTCCAGAAATTTGGGTTAATGAAATGACAAAACCGCAAGTTCATTGCCCAGATTATTACAAACCAGAAAGACTTCTGCCTAAGCTTGACGCAGGATATTTTACTTGGATAAGTAGGGATGAAATTGTTTTTAGAGACGGAAGCGACGGGCAATACATTATTTGTGATTTCAAAAATAACAGGTTAATAACCATAATGTCTTCGCAAAAAGACATGAGTTTGGTAACAGAATGTTTAAGGGGTTTAATATAAAAAAGTTGCGTAGTGCAACTTTTTTTATATTGTAAACTCGGTTCTCAGGGTTTAAATAAACCTGTTTGACGTGCAGCCTGAGTTGCAAGTGTTGCAACAACTAGAAGAATTGCTGTTGCCAAGAGCAAGAAGTAGAAGAAGTAAAAAATTTGTGTTATTGTTTAAGTCTGTGCCGGTTGCAGAAGAAAAAATTGATAGTAAAAGCACCAAAAGAATATTGAAATTATCCATAAAAACTCCTTTATTTTTAAAAATATATTTTTTATTTTAATTTTGTAAAAATTTCGTGCATTTTTTTATTTTGTTATCTTTTGTGTTTATATCATACTTAATTTGCAAAAGGGGAAATAAAAAAATATATGTATGTTAATCTTGATAAGGCAACTTTATCAAATTTAGAGTATTATATGCCCGAAAATTCTACTTTGCAACAACTGGCAGATATTTTTTTTGTATTTTCGGATTTTACAAGACTAAGGATTCTTTCGGCACTTGCTTTGTCTGAAATGTGTGTTAATGATTTGTCGGCATATCTTAACATAAATCAAACAACAATTAGCCATCAATTAAGGCTACTAAAAGATTTTAAGGCGGTTAACAATAAAAGGCTTGGAAAGACGATTGTTTACTGCATAAGTAGTAAATTTGTTAACAATTTGATGGCAGATGGTGTGGATTACATATTAGGGTAGATTTTTGGCGATATATTATTGATTAAAAAAAATTTTTGTGATAACCTAAACATAGTAGGGAACTTTTGTTTTTAGTGCTTATGCACAAATTTTTTCAAAAGTTTAATTTAAAATGGATTTAAAAGAAAAAGTAGCAACTTTGCCATTGTCTCCGGGCGTTTACATAATGAAAGATAAGTTTGGCAATGTTATTTATGTGGGCAAAGCAAAGAAACTGAAAAACAGAGTTGGACAATATTTTTTGAATAAAGATCATCAGGAAAAGGTTAAAAGTATGGTTTCGCAGGTGGCGGATTTTAACTATATTTTAACCAATTCGGAACTTGATGCTTTTGTGTTAGAAAGTAACCTTATTAAAAAATATCAACCATTTTATAACATTTTGTTAAAGGACGGAAAATCTTATCCTTACATCAAGGTGAATATGGACACAGACTTTCCTAAACTTGAAGTGGTAAGGAAAGTAAAAAAAGATGGCGCAAAGTATTTTGGACCTTATTTTGGAATTAATGCATATGATGTCGTTAGCGCTGTTAATTATGCCTATCCAATAAGGACCTGTGACAAAAAAATTAAGGCAAACAATAAGATGCGAAGGGGCTGCCTTAACTATTCTTTGGGTTTGTGTTCGGCGCCATGTTTATGCAAAATAACAAAAGATGAATATGCAAAACTTTTGCCAAAAGTGTTTGAATTTTTAAATGGCAAAGACACAAATGTTTATAACATAATTTGCAAAAAAATGGATCAGGCAGTTAGCATAGAAAATTTTGAACAAGCAATTAAACTAAGGGATTTAAAATTCCTTCTGTTAAAATTAAGAGAAAGAACAATTGCTGCTCTTCCTAACACGGCAGACATAGATGTTTTTGGTGTTGCAAAAAGCGAAGATTTTTTTGTTTTTTCTGTTATAATTATTCGTCAGGGGAAGATGATGGGGGTTAAAAACTATCATTTTGAAAACTCATTAATTGATGATGAGCAAATGATGATTTCGTTTTTAACGCAGTATTATAACAAGGAAACACTCTTGCCACAAAAAATATTATTACCTTTAGAAATTGATGTTGAAGACGCCTTATTTAGGAGTTTAAGTGATATTTTAGGCAAAAAAATTGAGGTTTTTGTGCCATATAAGGGAGTGAATAAGCAACTAATTACTCAGGCTAATAATAATGCAAATGAATTTTTAACAAAGAATTGTGAAGTTATTAATAAAAAGAAATCCAAAAAGATGGAAGTTCTAAGTGGCATAAAAGAAAAATTAGGGCTTAAAAATTTGCCTCTTAGAATAGAGGGATATGACATTTCTAATATTTCTGGCACGAGCAGCGTTTGTAGTATGGTTGTTTTTGTGAACGGCAGTAAGGCTGCTAAGCATTATAGAAAGTTTAAGATTAAAGAAGTGGTGGGGCCTAATGATTTTGAAAGTTTAAAAGAAAGTATTATAAGGCGTCTTAAAAAACTTGATAGTGATGACATAAGCTTCTCTGCAAAACCAGACCTTATTTTAATTGATGGCGGTAAGGGGCAAATTAACACTTGTAGGGATATAATAAAATCTTTCAATCAAGAGATAGACGTTATCAGCCTTGCAAAAAAACAAGAAGAAATTTTTGTGGAGGAAAATCCACTTTCTATTAAACTTTCCAAGAGTGATGATGAACTTAAACTGTTGCAAAAAGTTAGGGATGAGGCACACAGATTTGCAATTACATTTCATAGAAAACTTAGAAAGAAAAATCAGGTGATGAGTATTTTGGACGAGATTGAGGGGCTTGGAAAAATTAAAAAAGAAAGTTTAATAGCTAAGTTTAAAACGGTTAGAAAAATAAAAAAGGCAAGCGTAGAAGATTTGATTGCTGTTAGTGGCATAACTCCAAAACTTGCAGGGGAAATTATTAAAAAACTAGAAGAAATAGATTAATTTATTTGTCCTAAAATCTTTATTAAAATGCATATTTATAAGTATGCATTTTTTTAAAGTTATTTTTTGCAAAAAAAACATAAAAATATTTTTTTGTTTTATTCTTATTGCATTTTTGATTTTGATGCCAAAATTTGTTTTTAACAAAAATAATTATCAGTATGATTTTGGCGGTTTTTTTGATTTGCAAAAAGAACAGCAAAGCGTGCTTACCATTTGGCACGTTGAAACATTTGAGGGCGGAACGGCAAGCAGAAAGAGTTTTTTGCAAAAGGTTGCCATGAACTATAATAAAAAGAACAAAAACTGTTTTTTTGTTATAAAACAAATGAATTTGGAGCAATTTAAAATTAATTTAGAAAACAACCAGCAGGCTGATATTTATTCTTTTGGCGTTGGCGCGGGACAGTATTTGAGCGAGAGTTTGGAGGTTTTAAGTAAAAACAACAATATAAGGTCGGATTTATCCTTATATGGTTTTAAGCAGAACAACTGCTTTGCTTACCCCTATATTTTATCTGGTTATGTTTGTATTACAAGGCAGAAATATTGTGTTGCAGATAACAAAAACAAAATTCTGTTATCTAAAAATGTTAATAACACAATTAAACCCGGGTTTGGGTTTACTGGTAATGAAGTTTTAAATTTTAGCAAGGTGCTTGTGGAAAATGGATTTAAAAAGTTGGATGAGAAAGACTATTTTTCATGCGATAATTTTTATGAGGCATACAACATGTTTTTGGCGGATAAATTTTGCACATTAATAGGAACTGCCAGAGATTTGGCAAGGTGCAAAAATAGAGAGCAATTGGGAAGTTTGTCTGAGTGTCAGTATAATTTTTTGGAAGGGTATTCAGATCTTATTCAATACATAGGGGTAAACAAGAATTTAGATGAAATTAAAATGAAAATTGCAAAAGATTTTTGTGAGTTTATAACAAATGAGAATAGCCAGGAAATGCTTAAAAACTATGGATTGTTTACTATAAATAATAACTTAATTTATGAAAGCGGTTATATGAAGGATTTTGAACTTATTCTGCACAAAAATTTAAAATCCACAAATGTTTTTGCTACTTCTGAACAAATATTGCAAAATAAGCAGGATAGTTACAAAGATTTGTTTAGCATAAAATAACAACCACATTAAAAAATTCATATAAGAATATATGAATAAAAAAATAGGAATAAACAAATTTTGTAGTATTTTAAAAGAAAATATTAAGAATATTTGCATAGTAAATAACAAATCTTTTAAGGATTTAACAACCTTTAAAATTGGTGGAAAAATTTGTGCCTTAATTGAAGTTAAGGAAGTGGGAACACTTTTAAAGGTTTTGGAATTTGCTAAAAAATATAATCAAAAATATTTTGTTTTGGGGTTTGGCAGTAATACTTTGGCTAGCGACAAAAAGTGTAAGATGCTTGTTATCAAAATTTGCATAAACGATTTTAAGGTAAGGGGTAATCAAATTGTTTGTGGCGCGGGATTAGGGCTTTTTAGACTTAACCAAGTTGCAATTAAAAGCGGGCTTTGTGGCTTGGAGTGGAGTTATGGGATACCCGGCAGCGTGGGTGGAGCAATAAAAATGAACGCAGGTAGTTTTGGCGGGCAAATGAAAGATGTGGTTAAGTGCGTTTATTACACAGATGGAGAAAAGATTTATAAGAAAGAGGGACCTGCCCTTAATTTTGGTTATAGGTCAAGTTTTTTTTCGAACAATAATTTTGTTATTTTAAAAGTTGTGTTTGAACTAAAACCAAGTAACAGTGAACAAGTTGAAAAAAGTTGTTTTGATTTTTATTCAAAAAGAAGAAGACTCCAACCTTATGAATATCCGAGCGCTGGCAGTGTTTTTAAAAGACCAGACGAAAACATGTTTGCCCCAGTTCTTATTGAAAGTTGTGGGTTAAAAGGGTTTAAGGTTGGTGGGGCGGAAATTAGCAAAAAACACTGTGGTTTTATTGTTAACAAAAACTTAAATGCAAAATTTGTTCAGGTTGACAAAATTATTAATAAAATTAAAAAGACAGTTGAAAAAAAATTTGGTATAATCTTAAAAGAAGAAATAATTATTATAAGGTAAAATTATGAATTTTTTTGGAGATTACCACACACACACTATTTTTAGCAAAAAGCCTTATATGCCGTTTTATCATGCAAAAGGCACATTAGAGGATAATATTTTGTATGCAAAAAGCAAGGGGCTTAAACAAATTGCGATTACCGACCATGGGTTTAATCACAAGTTTTTTGGTTGCAGCAGGAAAAATTTAAAATCAACAAAAGAAGAAATTTTAAGGCTTGCACAAAAGCATAATATAAAAGTTTTGTTTGGTGTGGAGGCAAACTTTATATCTGTTGACGGAGCAATAGATGTTAAAAAAGACGACATGAAGTGTTTGGATATTGTTTTGTGTGGATATCACAAATCAGCAAAAACAAAAACTTTAAAGGACAAGTTTAAAATTTTTTGGGCAAATTTTTTTGCAAAATATTTTGGTGCTTCAAAGAAGTTAATTGAAAGAAATACCCAAATGGTTTTAAATGCCATTAATAAAAACAAAATTGATGTGCTTACACATTTGAATAGCAAAATGAAGTGTGACGTGGTTGCTGTGGCACAAAAAGCGGCCGAAAAGGGCACATATATTGAGCTTAATGAAAAGCATTGCGACTTTACAAAAGAAGAAATTGACGGAATGTTAAAAACCAAAGTAATGTTTATTGTAAACAGTGATGCGCATAAGCCAGAGAAAATTGGAAGTTTTAAAAACGTTGAAAACATAATTGAAAAGTTTGGAATACCAAAAAATAGAATTGCCAATTTGGAAAAAATGCCTAAATTTTTAAATAAGAAAAAACTTGAAAAATAACTAATTTTTTTGTATAAAATTATAAGAAGAATTTTTGCTTTAAAGGTTTAAAAGGAAAGAAATAAAGAAAATGTCTTTTGCACATGATGTAAAACTGGAAGTATTAGAGCAGCCTATAAAAAGTGAGTGTTGTAAACTTGCTTTTTTATCTAGTGTAATTCATTCTTGTGGAGAACTTACAAAAAGTGGAAAAGAATTTTATTTGGAACTTAAAACAGATATCGATAAAGTTTATGAGCAAGTTAATGATTGTTTAAAAACATTGTATGGTGAATATGCCGAAGTTAAAATAGATGAAGATGCTAACATAAACAAAAGTGTAAGGTATGTTATAAGTTTGCCAAAAAAAATTACAGAACAAGTTTTGTTTGATTGTGGCGTGGCCAGGTTTAATTTAGAACATGATTTTACACTTGTTTCGGGCATTGATGAACATATTATAGAAAATGAGTGTTGTGCAAAAACGTACATTAAAGGTGTTTTTGCAACGGCATCTACCTCTAACATTGTTTTAAACTCTAACACAGAAAGCAAGAGTAGAAAATTTGGTGGGTATCACTGGGAATTTGTTTTTACTAGCGAAGCTTTTGCTGATGATTTTTCAAACCTTTTATTTTCTTTGGGGTTGCCCAACAAAAAAAATATTAGAAAAAATTTGTTTGTTTTATATATTAAGGAAAGTGAAAAGGTTAGTGATTTATTTGCAATTGTTGGAGCTTATAAGGGGCTTTTAAATTTGCAAAATGAGGTGGCATTAAGGGAAGTTAGAAACAACATTAACAGGCAAAATAACTGTTTGAATGCAAACATTACAAAAACAGTTAACGCAAGTGTTAAACAGGTTAAGGCAATTAAAAAAATTCAAAGTAAAATCGGCTTTGAAAAACTGCCGGCTAATTTAAAAGAGTTGTGTTTAGTTAGGCTTGAAAATCCAGAAGAAAGTTTGGACAACTTGACAAAATTGGTTTCTTTTCCTATAACTAAAAGTGGAATTAATCACCAATTTAGAAGAATAATTAAAATTGCCGAAAGTATTAAGGGATAAATATGAAGAACTTTGTTCACTTACACGTTCACACAGAATATAGTTTGTTAGATGGTTGTGCAAGAATTAAAAAACTTGTTCAGGTTATAAAAGAAAGGGGAGAAAAGGCAGTTGCCATTACTGATCATGGCACAATGGCCGGGGCTCTTCAATTTTTTGCCGAGTGTTACAAAAATGGCATTAAGCCTATTATTGGCTGCGAGTTTTATATTGCCCACGATAGGTTATACAAGCAAGGCAAGCCAGATAACGGGCACTTAATTCTTCTTGCTAAGAATAATGAGGGGTATCAAAACTTATTAAAACTAAATGCCATTGCTTGCAAGGAAGGTTTTTATTACAAACCAAGAATAGATTATGAAGTATTAGCAAAACATTCAAAGGGGCTTATTTGTTTAAGTGCCTGTCTTGCTGGGCATATTCCTAGCTTGTTATTAAACAGACGTTTTGACGAAGCATATGAACTTGGACTTAAACTTAAAAACATGTTTGATGAGGGCGACTTTTATATAGAACTTCAAAATCATGGCTTGCCAGAACAATTAGAAATTTTGGAGCCACTCAATGAGCTTGCAAAAAAGCTAGGGGTTAAAACAGTTGCCACAAACGATGCACATTATATTAATCGTGAAGATGCAGAAATGCAAGATATTTTGATGTGTATTCAAATGGGCAAGTTTATTGATGACACAGACAGATTAAGATTTTCTACCAATGAATTTTATGTAAAAACAAGAGAAGAAATGGAACAGGCTTTCAAAGCATACCCAGAAGCACTTGAAACAACAAACGAAATTGCAGACAAATGTTTTGTTACAATCAAGGCAAAAAGTCACAAAGATATTGCTTCTTTGCCACCAAATTGCACTTTAAGAGATAACGAAAATTTTATTCCTAAGTATGAAGTGGAGAATATGTCCACTTTTGATTTTTTAAAGAAACTTTGTTATGACGGGCTTAAAGAACGCTACCCGGTTGTTACGCCGGAAATTCAAGCAAGGGCTGACTATGAACTTTCTATTATTAAAGAGCAAGGGTTTGTGGAATATTTCCTAGTTGTTTGGGATTACATAAATTATGCAAGGCAAAATGGAATTCCAGTGGGACCTGGAAGGGGCAGTGGTGCTGGAAGTATTGTTGCCTACACTTCTGGTATTACAAGAGTTGACCCAATTAAGTATAATTTGCTTTTTGAAAGGTTTATTCACAGAGAAAGGGTTTCTATGCCCGACTTTGACGTGGACTTCTGTTACGACAGACGAAACGAAGTTATTGAGTATGCAAAGCGCAAATATGGCGTTAATAACGTGGCGTATATTGGCACTTTTGGCACAATGGCAGCAAAAAATGCCATAAGAGATGTTTCTAGGGTGCTTAGGTTTCCTTTATCTGAAGTTAACAAAATTTGCAAAGATATTCCAAACAAGTTGCCAGATGGAATAAAAAAACCACCTGTTCTTAAATATTATTTTGGAACAACTGGCAAAGAGGAAGATCAAAAGTTTATTATTCCAAGTTTAAGAAAACTTTATGACGATGACGAAAGAGTTAGAAGAATTATAGACATGAGTATCAAGCTTGAAGGTATGCCAAGGCAAACTTCAACACATGCTTGTGGAATTTTGATTGCACCAGAGCCAGTTGACAATTTTGTGCCACTTGCCAGAAATGGAGATGAAATTGCCACACAATATTCTATGGTGGAGCTTGAAGATTTGGGCCTTCTTAAAATGGACTTTTTAGGTTTAAGAACTCTTACGGATATTGACAAAACATTAAAACTTATAAAAAGAATTCATGGCAAAGATATAGACTTTTATAACATGGAATATAACGATTCTAATGTGTTTAAGCTAATTGCAAGTGGGAACACAGATGCCATTTTCCAACTTGAAGGTGGCGGCATGAAAAAGTTTATGAAAAAACTTAAACCAGATAATTTAGAAGATATTATTGCTGGAATTTCTCTTTATAGGCCTGGTCCTATGAAGTATATAGATAAATATGTTGAGAATAAACACAATCCAAGCAAAATTGTTTATGATCACGAGTGTTTAAAACCTATTTTGGAAGCCACATATGGAATTATTGTTTATCAAGAGCAGGTTATGCAGATTGTTCAGGCAATGGCGGGGTATACCCTTGGTCAGGCAGACATGGTTAGACGTATTATGGGCAAGAAAAAAGTTGAAAAAATGGCTGCTGAAAAGGAAAAATTCATAAACGGTTGGGTGGATCCTAAGGGCGAAAAAAGCATTGATGGGGCATTAAAGCGTGGCATTGATGAGGCTGTTGCCAGAAAAGTTTTTGCAGACATGGAAGATTTTGCAAAGTATGCTTTTAACAAATCACATGCTGCCGCCTATGCATATCTTTCTTATCAAACAGCATATTTAAAATGCTATTATGAAGTTGAGTTTGTTGTTGCCGTTTTAAACAACAGAATAACAAACATAGATGAAATTAAAAAATATGTTGTTTATGCAAAGCAACACGACATTGAAATTTTGCCGCCAGATGTTAACAAAAGTGAAACATATTTTAGTGTAGAAAACAAAAAAATTAGGTATGGATTGGCTGCCCTTAAAAACGTGGGAATTGCTGTTATGGATGCAATTTATAACGAGAGAATTAATAATGGCGATTACAAAGATTTTTATGATTTTGTTGAAAGAACAATGCCTTTGGGAGTTAACAAGAGATGCTTGGAAAGTTTGATTTTAAGTGGAGCATTTGATTCTTTTAATGTGGCAAGATCTCAAATGATAGCTGTATATGAGTCTGTTTTAGATATAATTTCTAAGGACCAAAAAAACAAGTCTACTGGCCAGTTTTCTTTGTTTGATGACGCTTCATTTTCTACAACTTCTAAAAATTACACACCAATGCCACAAATTAAGGAATATGCGAAGCAATCCAAATTAAAACTTGAAAAACAAGTTTTAGGGCTTTATTTGTCTGGTCATCCGCTTGATAATTATATTGATGAGTTTAACAAATTTACTTTCAATTCTTCTATGGTAGAGAAGGAAGAGCCAGACATTGAAGAAGATGAAGAAACTTTTGAAGATGAAGAAGAAAATGAAAGCCAGATTAAAGATGGGGAAAGTGTTGATTGTGGTGGAAGTATTTCGGAAGTAAGAAAAATATTTACAAAAGTTGGCAACAAGGAAATGGCCATTTTGCAGATTGAAGATTTGTTTGGAACTTTTGATGTTATGGTTGTGCCAAAAACCTATGAAAGATTTAAACAAAATATGGCCGAGGATAATTTGGTAAAGATTCATGGCAAAGTATCTGTTAAAGATGATAATAGCGTAATTATTATTGCTGAAAGTATATCTTTGTTAGGTGTGGCAGAAGTGGAATCTCAAAGAGAAGAAATAACAACACAGAAACCACCTAAAACACTGTATTTAAGATATAATACCCAAGATGAAATTTTGCATAGAAATGTTTTGACTATATTAAAAAATTATCCTGGTAATACACCAGTTATAATAAAGTGTTTGGGGCTTGAAAAGTCATTTAAACTTTCTTTTGGAGTTAATACAAACAATTATTTGATAAATGAAATTAACTCTATTTTACAAGAAGAAAACATAAAATTGGTATAATTGTTGGCTAAATTAGTTTTCAATATGGTATAATTATTTTTGGAGATAAGAAACTTATGAACAATACAAAAAACATTGCAATTTTAACAAGTGGTGGCGATTGCCAAGGTATGAACGCAACAATTAGCATTGTTGTAAGGCTTGCTAGCAAAAAAGGATATAATGTTTTTGGTGTTGTTGAGGGGTATAAAGGCCTGTTTGAAGACAAATTTGTAAAACTTAGTATTCAAGATGTTGAAAACATAGACTTTTTTGGTGGAACTATTTTAAAAACTTCCAGGTTTCCTGAATTTAAAAAACTTGAAGTTATTGCCAAATCTATTGAAAACTTGAAAAAACACAACATAGATGCTCTAATTGTTATTGGCGGTGATGGCAGTTATAGAGGAGCAAAAGAACTGATTTCTATGGGTGTTAATGTAATTGCAATTCCAGGAACTGTGGACAACGATTTAAGATACACAGATAAATGTTTGGGTTTTGATACGGCGGTTAATAATGCAACTTCTTACATTGAAAATGTTAAACAAACCATGTCGTCGTTAAACAGGGGTGTTGTGTTTGAACTCATGGGCAGATATTGCGGAGACATTGCCCTGTATGTTGCTTCTGCAACTGCTTGCGATATTATTGCTGTGCCAGAAAAACCGATTTCAGAAGAAGAATTAATTTTTAAAATTAAAGAAAAAATAGCAAAAACAAAAAGACCACCTATTGTGGTTATCGCAGAAAAAATGTTTGATGTTAAAGAAATTGTAGACAAATTAAACCAACAAACAAACATGGAATTTAAGTGGTCTATTGTGGGTTATGTGCAAAGAGGCGGCTCGCCTTCGGTGGGAGATAGAATTCTTGCCATGCAATTTGGTGTTAGGGCAATTGATTTAATTTCAAAAGGCATTTTTAATAAGGCAATTGGAATTAAAGGCAACAGTATTATAGAAACCGATATAGATTCGGCTATTCACTGTGAATATAATTACAACTATGAACTTTTAAATTTGTTTTATTTGCTTAATAGTTAGAGGCTTCCTCTATAACAAACTTATCAAAGTCAACATCTTCTGGAAAATCCTGTGGTAAAAATGTTGCTGTGTTAAAAGATGTATAATGATATATATGTTTGGAAAGAATTATTGGGGTTGCAATGTTTAAAGTTTGGCAAATATCGGAAATATAGTCATAAAAAGAGGCTACTTCAAAGTTATCTTGCGTAAAAAAAATCGTGTCTTTTAAAATTTTTTCTTCTTTTACAACTTTTGCCCAAATTCTTACCATAATAAAAAATTTTCCTTTTTAAAAATATAAAACAAAAAAATTTTTTTATCAAATA
>JAZRVA010000022.1:0-4692 GCA_045598865.1 Clostridia bacterium
AAAAAACAAAAATGCATAAAATAAAAAAAATATGCAATAAAACTAATATTTTTGTATTTTATCCACATGATATTAAAACAGGTAGAACCATTAAAATAAGCACTATTTAACAATTTTTAAAGAGCAAATTGTGGATAAGTGGATAACTTTTGTGCATAAACATAACTTTTTGACGTGTTTTTTGCAAAAAAATACATTTTGTTTTATTAAAACAAAAAAACTAACAAAGTTAATTTGTTAGTTTTTTTGTTTATTTTTTATTTCCTTACAAGTTATGCACAATATTTTTTTGGTTTGATCGGTTATTTTAACTTGGTCGCTTATTTCGTAACCTAGAACACAACAAACTTCATGCCCCAGCGCCAAAACCGGAAGGGTTTGCCTTACCCTGTTTGGAATTTTTTTGTTTATCATATACTCTCTTAAAGTTTTTGTGCCGCCACCGAATTTTGTAAAACTATCTTGTGGTTTTCTTGTTCTAAACATTGCGTTTTTAGGAACTAAATTTTCGTCTAAATACAAGCAACCTGGTTTTTTGTCAAAAGTTTTTACCCTCTTTACTTTAATTTCGTAATGACCGGCAAAATTTGTTGTTCCCACCATTAATGGGTATTCTTCAAAAACTTCTACTTTTTCTAACTTAAATAAGGTTACATAGTCATATTCTTTTTGGGCTACCAAATTGTTTGGCAAATTTAGCTTTTTACCATTTTCGCCCTTTGCCAAGGTTTTTAACATGTCGTAATGCTTCTTTTCAAAATCCTTTGTGGCTTTTAGATTCTGCAAAGCGCCAAAAATAATTCTGTTTATTACGCTGTTTTCATAATGAAAATAAATAAGGGGTATTTTAACAATATTCTCGTCTGCAATTACGCCATTATGGCTAACGTGTTTTAATATATAATCATTATCCTCTCTGCAATTTTTTGCAAAGTTTGCCAAGTTTTGCTCGACAGCTGGCCACCTTTCTTTGAGGCCTGGCAAAACCACATTTCTTAAATAATTTCTGTTATATTTTGTATCTTGATTTGTTTTGTCTTGAACAAAATCTATATAATTTCTTGCGCTGTATCTTATTATTTCATCTTTGGTTAAATCTAAAAATGGCCTAATGTAACAATTATCTCTTACATAACTCATACCACAAGCACCATTTAAACCTGCACCCCTTATGATATTTAACAAAATTGTCTCGGCTTGATCTGAATTATGGTGAGCAAGGGCAATCTTGTTAACGACGCCTTGTTTTAATAAGTTTTCAAAAATTCCATAACGTGCTTCTCTGGCTGCTTCTTCTATGCACATAGATTTTTGCGTGGCAATGGATTGCACATCTGCACAGAATTTTAAAACTTCTATGTTTCTTTCTTTACACCAAGCACAGACAAATTCTGCATCGTTTTGGGATTCTTCGCCTCTTAACATATGGTCAACGGTAATTGCAACCACAGAGCAACCAAGTTCTTGTTTGTTTTGGTTTAAAAAGTGAAGCAAACTCATGGAGTCCACCCCACCGCTAACAGCAACGCCAACCTTGTCGCCCGGAACTATCATGGCCGTTTTTTTGATTAAACTTAAAATTTCATTTGTTTCCACATTGTTATTATAAGGCAAGAAAACAAAAAACACAACCCCGAAATTTATGCGCAATTATAAAAAAGCCGACCAACCAAAACAGTCATATCATCTTTTGGGTAATTTTTTTGAATTGATTTTGCTTTTTGTAATATTGTTTCCGCCATTTCTTGGGGATTTTTTTGTGGGATTTGAGTTAAATATTCCTGCAAAATTTCTTGACTAACAAAAGCGTCTGCCACGCCATCGCTCATCATAATAACCATGTCGTCTGGGGTTAACACTGTTCTTGTTATTTTTGGTTTAACCTTTTGCAAGATGCCAATTGGCAAACTGCTGGATTCCACCACGCTCACACCCTTTGGTGATTTTATAAAGCTTAAACTTGCCCCTTGCTTTATAAAGTCTGCCTCGCCAGATTTTAAATCCACAACGCCAATATCTATTGCACTAAAATTGTCTTGCTTTGTTAAGTTTAAAAGGCTATTGACGCTTGTTAAAATAATTTGATTGTCGAAGCCCGCTTTGTAATAATTTTCTATTAAACTAAGTGAAAGCTCGCTTGTTTTGTTTGCCTGCTCACCATGCCCCATTCCATCTGAAATTGCAAACAAGAATTTATTGTTGTCTAGTTTTAACTCAGAATGGTTATCGCCACAAAAATCTTCTCCACCTTTGCTGGATTGTGCCAAACCAAAACTTATTTTATAAGTTGGAGCAGTAACATAATTTAGCATAATTAAATTGCCAGAAAATTTTAAGGTTTTATCTTCTAAAGCCATTTTTTTCTTATATACTTTATAAAGAATATTTTCTAATAGGCTTTTGTTAAAATCTATATTTCTTATAACAATGGAGGCAACACAGCAATCTTCATCTTTATCAAAACAAACAACTTCTATGGGAATAATGTTGTTATATAGCAAAGTTTCCTTAATTTCTTTTTCCAGTTTATTGTCTGTTTTGACTGTAGTTTTTATATCTCTTGCAAGTTTATCTAAAACTATTGAGATTCCATCCAATTGATCGGCAATTAAAATTTTGCTGCTATCCAAATTTTCCACCATGTTTGTATATTTTTTATAATTATTAAGAAGAGAATTAAAATCTTTTACAATCATATTTGCCTTTATGCACCTGTTTGTAAGGTATGCGGGCAAGTCAACCAAAGTTATTTTTCCCTTTTCAAAACCAATGTTACTTAAATTTTCAAAAACCCTTTTAAGTTCACTATTAAAACCCTTTAAACACTTGTTCTTTTGTGGGCAGGAAGAACAATTTGATTTTATAATCTCGTTGCAAAGCATAATTTTTGCATTTTTATTATCCAGTTTTTCTCTTGCAAAGCTTCTAAAATTTTTGTTCATTTCATAAAAAACTTGCGACGTATATGCTAATTTTTTTGACACTTCGTTTTTGCTGTTATCTATTATATTTAAAAAAATATCGTTTGTTTTTTCTGCAAACAACCTGAGTTTTAAATTTGTTATTGTTTGGTTTGGAATTAGCATAATTGTGATAATTACCACTAAGGTGCTGGCTAAACTTAAATATATTTGAGAACTAAAAGAATAGAAAAACAAGTTAAAACATAAATCAAATACCATTAAAAGCACACTTAGATAAAACTTTTTTAAATCTTTAAACAAAAAAGCAAGAATCCCAACCAAACTAAAATATGTTATGTAATTAAAATTTCCTGCACAAAGCCCCGCACCAAAACCGCACACAACACCCACAATAACACCAAAGTAATTTGGGAAAACCTTGCTGCCAATTAACACAAAAATAAGGCCAAACAATTTAACCAAATCTATACTAAAAACGCTTAAATTTTGCAACCCGCAAAAAATAAGAGTGATTACTATACCAAAACAAAAACTCTCGTCTATTGACATATTAAGGCTGAGCTTTCTTGCTTTTAATGTTTTTATTGTGGTTAGCACACAAACGCAGAAGGCCGAGTTTGCAAAGACTTCAACAAAACAAATATAAAGTTGTTTAAGGCTAGCAAATAACAAAAACAAGTAAATTATTCCCACCAAAAAGGAAACAAAAAATGCAACCAAATTATAAATCGGCTTTTTAATTTTTTTAAAAACAAATGAGGTTATTATTCCCACCACACACACTGCAATATTAAAAATAAAAAGTGTGGTATCCGGGAAAACCAAACAACTGGCGAGATATGTAAGGCAGACACAAAACGGATTTTTTGCAAAAAGCAAAAACGCAAGGAACCCACCATAAAATGAAAAGTTAAAAAAATAAAAAATTTTTGCGTTGTTAAAAACTAAAAACAAGAGAAAAAATAACAAGTATTTGCCATAATAAATTTTATTAAAAACCCTTGCTTTTAAACTGTGTGATAAACTGTTTGTCATACAAAAAATCCTTTTTATGTATAATAACTAATAATAAAAAGGCAAAAGCAAAAAATTTTTGGAGTTTTTGGAATTTTTTAAAAAATTGTGTAAAAACTACAAAAAATAAATACTTTTTTATTTTTTTGTAGTTAATTATTGACATTTTTTAATTGTTTTTTTAAAATAAAATTATCAAATAAAAAGAGGAGTTTGAAATATGAGTGAAGAAAAAAGATCAAGTATTGGCGAGCTTTTAAGCATGCTTGGAAAATTAATAGCAGTTGTTATGGTTGTTAGATATGGTGCTTTAATTGTGGAACATTACTATCATTTTTTGCCAACAACAGGCCTTATTGCTGATGCAATGATTTATGTTGGTTTGTATGCACCAATGGCTCTTATGATTGTGGTTGCACTTGATGCAGTTTGGGACAAGTATGGCATTGCAAAACTTGTTGTTCTTGTTTTGTGTGCAGCAATTGTAATTGTTACTTTCTTCCCAGGTGTAAGAGCTACAATTGAAAATTACATTGGCGTTTCTGGCATGATTGGTTTGTAATATTAAGTTTTAAAAAAAGAGTGGAAATTTCCACTCTTTTTTTTTGTGTGTAATTAATATTAAAAACAAAATTTTCTGCCAACTAGTCTTGTTATTAATAAAAACTTTTTAATTAATTTTCACTAGTGTTATTATGTATGGGTTGCCGCATAATTACAATTGATATTTTATAATTTAAAAGACTTTATAATA
>JAZRVA010000023.1:0-24782 GCA_045598865.1 Clostridia bacterium
GTATTATAAAATAATAAAAAACACACCTTAAAATATTTTAAGATGCACTTATTAAAATATGTAAAATAAAAAAAATATTAATACTCCCAAAATAGTATTAATACTTTTTTAAAAAAATTCTATCCCACAAAACTTTCTATACTAGCAAGCAGTTCCTTCTGCCCTTCTTTGTCTTGCGAAGAAGTAATAATAATATCGTTTCTAGTAAGACCAAGTTTAGAACAAATAACTGTTAATTGATTAGAAACCTGCGCTTTTGATAACGTGTCTGTTTTTGTAACCACAATTTTTGTTGAAAGTCTGTTAAAATACAAAAATTTTAGCATCTGTTCATCTTGCGCGGTTGGTGTTCTTCTAATATCCAACAAAAGATAAACACATTTAAGCCTAGGGTTGTTAACAAAATAATTTTCTATAAAATCCGCCCAATTTGTTTTTTGGGATTTACTAACCTCAGCATACCCATACCCAGGAAGGTCCACAATCAAAAATTTGTTGTTAACCAAAAAGTAGTTAATCAGGCTTGTTTTGCCTGGCATGCTGGAAGTTTTTGCAAGTTTTTTTTGATTTGCAATAAAGTTTATAAGAGAGCTTTTACCAACGTTGCTCCTACCAACAAACGCAATCTCGTTAAAATCACTTTTGTAGTAGTTTGTATCTGCAACACTTGTTACAAACTTTGCAGATTTTACTATCATCTTGTTTTTCTCCCCTTTTAACAAAAAAATTTACTATAAAAAATATTATCAAAAATTTTTATTATAGTAAACTTTTTTAACAAACTTTTTAAAGGTTAACGCCTTTTAGGCGCTCTCTTCTGTTTGGTTCAAACCATCTTTGCCCTTTGTAATAGACTTTCTCACATACTCGGCATCTTCTTTGTTGTTAATAAAATCATCACTAATTATAATACTGTCAATTGTTTTGTCACTAGGCGCAGAATACATAAGTTTAAGCATTCTTTCTTCCAAAATTGTCCTCAAACCCCTTGCACCAGTTTTTAACTTCATTGCCTTTTTTGCAACAGCCCTTACTGCATCATCTTTAAAAACAAGTTTAATTCCGTCCATGTCAAACATTTTTTTGTATTGTTTTGTAATGGAGTTTTTAGGCTGTGTCATAATGTTAACTAGCGCATCTTCCGACAAATCATGGAGTGCCACAGTAATTGGCAAACGGCCAACAAACTCTGGTATTAAGCCAAATTTGTTAAGATCTTGTGGTTGAATATTCTTAATTAAATTATAAATTTCTTCTTCCTTTGAAGAACTTGTAACCGTTGCCCCAAAACCAAGAGAAGATGTGCTAAGACGTTTTTCAATAATTTTATCAACGCCCACAAACGCCCCACCGCAAATAAACAAAATGTTTGTTGTGTCAATTTGTATTGTTTCCTGCTGTGGGTGCTTTCTTCCACCCTGTGGTGGAACATTTGCAACCGTGCTTTCCAAAATTTTCAAAAGAGCCTGTTGCACGCCCTCACCAGAAACGTCACGAGTAATAGACCTATTTTCACTTTTTCTGGCAATTTTATCTATTTCGTCAATATAAACAATGCCACGCTCCGCTTTTGAAATGTCATAATCGGCATTCTGTATTAGTTTTAACAAAATATTTTCAACGTCATCACCAACATACCCAGCCTCAGTTAAAGTTGTGGCATCACAGCTGGCAAATGGAACTTTCAAAATTTTGGCCAGAGTTTTTGCAAGCAAGGTTTTTCCGCAACCAGTTGGCCCAATCAACAAAATATTGCTTTTTTCAAGTTCAATTGGTTGATTGTCAGATTTGTTTTCTTTAATTTCTGAATTATAGTTAATTCTTTTATAATGATTATAAACCGCCACCGATAAAACCATTTTTGCTTCATCTTGGCCAATAATGTAATCATCAAGCTTGTCTTTAATTTCATGTGGCAGAGGCAAATCAATTTTTGTTTGAGGAGACACAACCTTTTCGTCTTTCATAATCTCTTTGCAAACATCAATGCACTCGTCACAAATAAAGCTTTCGCCAGATGGGCTGGCAATTAGCCTTTTAACATCTTGTTCTTGTTTGCCACAAAATGAGCATATCAAATCTTTCTGCATACGTTCTCCTAAACTCATGTTTTTTAGTTAGTTTTGTTTTTCTTTCTTGTATAAAATATGTCGTCAATCAATCCATATTCTTTTGCTTGCTCAGCAGTCATGTAATAATCTCTATCTGTATCTTTTTGAACCTTTTTAAGTTCTTGACCCGTTGCCTCACTTAAAATTTGGTTAATCTTGTCTTTTATTTGCTGAATGTGTCTTGCCTGAATTTCAATGTCGCTTGCCTGACCTTGCGCTCCGCCCAAAGGTTGGTGAATCATAATTTCACTGTTTGGCAATGCATACCTTTTGCCCTTTGTCCCGCTGGATAGCAAAAACGCACCCATAGAAGCTGCAAGCCCAATGCAAATTGTAACAACGTCACACTTAATATATTTAATT
This sequence comes from Clostridia bacterium, assembly GCA_045598865.1. Lineage (GTDB taxonomy): Bacteria > Bacillota > Clostridia > Christensenellales > UBA1242 > UBA7862. The sequence continues at coordinate 2,475 of JAZRVA010000023.1, forward strand.
GTGTCATAAATGGCAAGGCCAGCACTCACACTTCCACCAGGGCTGTTTATATACAAAAATATATCCTTATCTGGGTTTTTGCCTTCAAGGTAGATTAGTTGGGCAACCACAATGTTTGCCGTAACATCATTTATCTCCCCTGTTAAAAATATTATTCTGTCTTCTAATAATCTAGAATAAATATCATAGCTTCTCTCACCCGTGCTTGTTTGGTCCACAACCATAGGAATAAGTGCACTCATCATTATTTCTCCTTTTTAAATTCTTTACTTTTTTAAAATTTTAATTCAAAAAATTATAAAGTATTGTTTTCCCTTAAAAATTTCATAAGTTTGTTAAGAAGCAAACTGTTTTCAAAGTAGTTAAGTTGTTCTTGCCCCAAAGTTTTCTTTATTTCTTCCACAGTTTTTTTCTTGCCGTCTTTTGCATTTTCGTTAAATTTTTCTTCCAAGTCCTTATCTGTAACCGTTATCTTTTCATCGTTTATAATCTTTTCAAGAACAAGTCTTGTTTTAACAGTTCTTTTTGCATCTTCACGTCTAGATTTCTTTAAATCTTCCAATGTGGAATTTGTGTATTTTAGGTAGCCATCTAAGTTAAGCCCTTGGTAAGATAATCTGTATTCAAAGTCTTTAATAAAGTCTTCAACTTGCTCATCAATCATAATCTCAGGAACGTCAACATTGCATCCATCCACAATTTTGTCAATAAGTTCGTTCTCGGCATGTGCAGTTGCTTCTTTTGTTTTAGCTTCCAAAATTTTCTTTTCTGTGTCTTTTTTAAGTTCGTCAAGAGTTTCAAATTCGCTAACTTCACTTGCAAAAGCATCATTTAACTCTGGATATTTTTTCTCTTTAACGGCTTTAACTGTCACCGCAAACACAGCTGGTTTACCTTTTAGATTGTCAACGTGGTAGTCTTCTGGAAATTTAACATTCACATCTTTTTTGTCGCCTTTTTTAAGCCCAACAAGTTGATCCTCAAAAGTGTCTATAAAACTATGAGAGCCAATTTCCAAATCAAAATCCTCTGCCGTTCCGCCATCAAATTTAACGCCGTCTATGCTGCCAGAAAAATCAATTGTAGCCGTGTCACCCACTTTAATTTCTCTTTCAACTTCTTCATACTTCACTCTGCTTTCAACCAAATGGTGAAGTTCGTGGTCAACTTCTTCTTTTGTAACCTTAATATCTTTCTTTTCAACTTTAAGCCCTTTGTATGTGCCAAGTTCAACTTCTGGTCTTACTGTTATTTTCAAAGTCATTTCAAGGCCGGTTTTATCTGCCTTAGTAACATTAATTTCAGGCATAGCAACAGGTTGAACATCTTTTTCTTTGGATAGTATTTCAAAATAATACCTATAAAAACAACCATCAATCGCATCATCATAAAACAAAGATGCACCATAAGTGTTTTCTAAAACCTTTCTTGGTGTGTGCCCTTTTCTAAATCCTTGAATGTTGTATTTAGCCTTATTTTTTTGATAAGCGGCTTCAACTGCTTCTTCAAATTCTTTTGCATCAAGCACAACATCAAACTGAACTTTCTTGTCTTGCAAAACTTTTTTTGTGTATTTCATTTTCTCGTTTTTCTCCTATTATATTAAACTAATGGCCTAATTATATCAAACTAGACAAAAAAAAACAATAACAAAAGACAATAAATTTACGGTTTTTTGTTATTATTTACAAAATAATTCTGCGTGATTTTTGCACAAAATAATGTGATAAAAACTTTAAATTATCAAAACAAAAGTCCAATTATCGTGGTAATAATCAAAAAATAGCACGCAAACCCCAACATAAAAAGCCCAACAGATGGAGCCTGCGAGGAAAGTTTTGCAAAAAAGTTTTTGCCAATTTCTTTTTTTCTCTTCTCTGGAGAACCAATGTAATAAACTTCTTCATCGTAATCAATCTTTCTTGCATCAAAATAATCTTCGTCGTAAGAATAATTTTTTTGCTCCAAATATTTTCGCCTTAAAAGAACCCCAAACCTAATAAAAACAGCGCCAAAAAGTGCAAGTGCCACCAACATAAAATAAACAGAGATCATGCCCAGCGCCACCAAAACAACGCCAATTATAATAAAAATAAAGCACCACAGATTCTTTACAAAAAATGTTTTAAACTTTCCCATAAAATCCCTTTACAAACCTTAAATAAAACTTATCAAAAAAAACTATCATTTATACTTTACAAAACAAACCAAAACACCACAATAACCACCAAAAACACAACCAAAACAAACATGTAAGTTCTATTTCGCTTGCTTGACGCATAAATAAAAGCAGAAAACAGTGTTGCCACCGCCACCGAATAATAAGCCACTTTTTCAATTATACTTAGCACACTAGGATTAATGTTAAAAAATCTTTGCATAACAAAACCAGCCAAAGCACAAACCGCCATTAGCCCAATTGCAAAATACGAAAGAAGATTTACAAACTTTTTAGAACCCATAAAACACCTTTTAATAATAGTATTAACTAAACTTTGTTGGTTACAAATAAAATATTACAGTTTTTAGTAAGAAAAGTAAAACAAATAATATTGCAGAAATTCTTTTTTGTTAAAAATGCCAACAAAAAAACATAAGTTTTACCCCTCGTCCGAAACCAAATTGTGCTCTATTAAAAATGCGGTAAAATAATCTGGGGTTTGGCACTCAAATTGCATCTTTTTGCCGGTTTTAGGGTGAGTTAACACCAGTTTCTTGGCATGCAAAAGTTGCCCCGCCAAACCAAACTTCTCCGTTTTTTTTCCATACAATTTATCCCCCACAATTGGGTGCCCCATGTTTGCACAATGAACCCTAATCTGATGAGTTCTCCCCGTTTTTAGTTCAAATTCAACCAAACTAAACCCATTGTTATAACATAAAACTTTATAATTTGTAACAGCCAGTCTGCCTTGCCCCGCAGGAACCACAAAAATTTTTTCGTAGCAGGATTTTCCCCTTGCCAAAAAGTTCTGTATAGTCCCTTCTGTCTTGCTAAATTTGCCATAGCAAACAGCCCAATATATTCTGTGACAAGTTTTATTTTGAATTTGTTTTTGCAAATTTAAGTGAGTAAAATCATCTTTCGCCACCACAATAAGCCCAGAAGTATCCTTATCAAGCCTATGAACAATGCCGGGCCTAAAATCCCCGTTTATTGTGCTCAACTTTTTAAAATGATGCAAAAGAGCGTTAACCAGTGTTCCACTTCTCACACTTCCGGCTGGATGAACAGTCATATTTTGCGGTTTGTTAATAACCACAAAAAACTCGTCTTCATAAACAATATTAAGTTTGATGTCTTCCGGCAAAACATTTTGCAAACTTGGTTTTGTGTAATCCACAAAAATTTCATCGCTTTCTTTAACCAAAAATCCCGCTTTAACACACGTGTTATTAACCAAAACTTTGTTTTTATCTATCAAATTTTTTATTTGGCTGCGCGATAAAACCTCTGCAAGTTTTTCCTGCAAAAAAACGTCCAGCCTTTTACCCTTTTCAATATCTTTAACAACAAACTTGTATTCCATATCTCACACTTTTTCTGTTCTCTGTGGCTTGTAAACAAAAATAATAAAAACAAACATCATAACCATGCCCACACACAAAAACACATCAGCAAAATTAAAAGTTGGGTAAGAAATCCAAAATTCAAAAAACAAAAAGTCTCTAACGCCACCAATCAAAAGTCTATCACACAAATTGCCAATTGTCCCCCCAACAATAAAGGCAATAGAAATTGTGTAAAGTGGGTTTTTACACTTAAAAATAACCTCAAACACAACAATAAAAATAAGAAAAATAAAAGTAAGCACAACCAAAAGCCACATTTTGTCACTCAAAAAACTCCATGCCCCACCCGTGTTTAATATGCTTGGTCTAAACCCAACCAAAGAAGGCAAAACGCTTGTGTTGCTGCCATAAAAAAAGTGTTTTGTAACCATGTCAATAGCTACAACACAAATAACAATTAAAATTTTAATCAAATAGTTTATAAACAGTTTATTCTTCATCTTACAAGCAATATATACCACACAATAAAAAAAAACAAAAGTAAATTTTGTTTTTTTTAACTTAATTCTTTGCCTGTGTCATAATGTTTATACCCTCTGGTGCCATCAAAAACAAATCTCCCTGCAACCTTTTGATGCTACCCTTTAATGCATAAACCGCGCCACTTAAAAACTGCAAAATCTTGTCGGCATCCTCAGCCCTAATAAGCCCTAAGTTTACTATGCAAGCCTCTTTTCTTCTCAAACACTCAATCAAAATTTTAATGTCTTTATTATCTTTTGGCGCATAAATAACAAGGTTGCTGCCAACCAACCCGCCACCCAAAGGAGGCAAAGAGGCAGCAATATCATTTGGGTTTTTAAACTCGTTAACTGCAAAAGAGTTTGCCAAGCTTTTGTCAAAATTGCTGTATTTCTCGTTTGTTTTATCGTCCATATCCGTAGCTATGTTAGGGGTTTCTTGCTTTTTTTTGCCATCAAAACCCATGCCCTTCATTAAAGAGTTAAACAACCCCATAACAAAACAGCCTCCTTTTCTTTTAAATTTTTAATCTATAAAAATTTTAACATACAAAAGTAGTTTAATCAATTTTTTTTAAAGATTTTTTAAATTGCGCCCTCATCTCCATGCCCAGGATAAATTGGCACGTTTTTAAACATGGTTTTCAAAAATTTCAAACTTTTTTTCATGTCCTCTTCATTTCCTGTTAACAAATCCGTCCTGCCAAAACTGTCATCAAACAAAGTGTCTCCCGTAAAAAGAGCCTGATTGTTAACAAAAAAGCACATAGAACCGTCTGTATGCCCCTTTGTTAAAAGGCATTTAACATTAAAATTCCCCAGGTTAACATCTTGGTTATTTTTTAATTCAACAAAGCACTCATCACCTAAACTGCAAGAAAAAAGTCTTCCAAAAATAACAGAATAATTGTATTTTGGATTAAATAACTTTGCCTTGTCTGCACCACTTAAAAAACATTTAACATTAAAATGTTTAATAATCTCATCAAGATGCTCAAAGTGATCATAATGCCCATGCGTCAAAAAAACACCCAAAACATTTTTACCACTCGTTTTTTCCAAAATCAAATCTAACTTGCAAGATGCATCAATAATAATGCAATCATCACCCTTAGTCAAAATATAGGTGTTGTTGTCAAGTTTACCACTAATAATTTTATCAATTTTCATTTTCACTTGCCTTTTTATTAACATAATTTATTGCATAATCAAAACAATCTAGTATTCTTTGATCAATTTTAAAATCCGACCACAAAAGCACAAAGTATTCAAACTCTTTTATGTAATTATTCTGCGCAATAATCTCATAAGATTTTTTAAAGTTAATTTCATAAATCAAACAAAGTTCAAAAACAATGTTGGAATAAAAATTCTCATCCTTTCTTTTTAACAAAAGTTTGTGAGCATAAAAGTTGTCCAAATCCTCCTGAAAAACAGCAGTTTTTGGCCTTTCAAATATTTCGCTGTGGTTAGACAAAATTTTTAAAATGTCAACCTTGTCCGCATCTCTTATTAAATGACAAAACAAAACTTGCTCATCAGTTAAATTTGGGTCAATCTCAAATTTATTGTGGTTTTTTATTGCAATTCCAACAAGATTTTTTTCTTCTTCTGTTAAATCTTCCACAAAACTGTCCAGCTGCTTGTCTTCAATAAGTAGTTTATATCCCAAATCACCATGGTCCAAACTCAAATGGTCATTAAAAGTGTTATAGTCTCTAATTTGAAAAAACCTAGAATAATCATGAAAAAGCGCCGTAATATTCGCCAAATATCCCTGCCTTTTTGTAAGATTTAGAGTCCCCAAAATCTGCTCCATAACTGCTCTTACCCTAAAAGTGTGGGCATATTTAAGTGCAATTTTTTTGTTTTTTATGTCAAAATTCTCCAAAATGAATTTTCTTAATTTTTCTTCAATCTCAGCAATTTTGTGAATATATGTTTCTTCTTCCATTTTTTATCAAGATTCTCCAATAAATTCCCTAATCAAGCTATCGTTTGGCACAAAACTAGGTTCTATAATAGAAAAACATTTAAATTTTCTAAGAAACCCACTAGCCACAGGGTTGTCAGCCACCTTTTCAAGTTCTTTAAGCAACATGCCCTTATAAAGCAGCGGCTCATAAAAGTGTGTGGAGTTCAAAAAATAATCCGCCTGCCCCTTGTAAGGCCTTATGTTCTTATCTTCCCCCAAACAAACCTCGTCCCACATCTCAATTGTCTGCAAAATAGGCGTGTGCCTATCCCTTTCATCTCTTATTATTCTTCTTAAAAGTCTCAAATCTCTTGCCGGCAAAATAAGTTTGTTTTCATAAAAAAAATCCGTATTGCAGTGAACATATATTTTCATAATTTTGCTCTTGTCAAGCCCCAAAGAAATCTGCGGATTAAGCGCATGTATTCCTTCCAAAATTAGAATTTCATTTTTTTTAAGTTTGCACAAATTCCAATCCAACTTGCGCTTGTGCGTGGCAAAATCAAATTCCGGAATCATCGTTTCCCCATGCTTTAAAATGTCAAACAAGCATTTTTGCACGCACTCAACGTCAAGTGCCACAATCCCTTCCATGTCTGGCTTGCCATTTTCCAGTTTTGGCACAGTATCCAAATCCCTAAAAAAATTGTCCATGTTCATAACGCAAGATTGCAAACCAAACTCTTTCAACTCTTCACTAATTTTTCTACTTGAAGTGGTTTTCCCAGAAGATGAAGGTCCACAAATCAAAATAATTTTCTTCCCATTTTGCTTAATGCAACTGGCAATCTCGGTTATTTGTTCTTTAAATGCCCCCTCACCTCTGGCAACAAACCTATAAACATTTTCGCTATTCTTGTTATTAATATCTTCAATATTTATTGCAATTCTAGAAAACGGCATCTCTTAATATTCCTTTTTTTAGCTGTAATATATTTTATTAGCAAATTCCTTAATTTTGTCAAAATTTTGGTTTTTGGAGGCAATCAATAGTTCTTTAACATTTTCGTTTGTAATGTCATCATAATCAATTTGTGCCTTTTTAATTATATTGCACCAATCTTTATGGCAACAATCAACCAAAATCAAATTGCTCAAAACAAAATCATCTTTTTCAAAATAGTTTTTAAAATAAAAACTCCATTTTTCTTGTGTAATTTTTTCAAGAGCCTTGCCGGCGGCCTCTCTTGACTCGTTAAAATACCCATTTGAATTGCCAAGATAAGTTACTAAACAAGGCGTAATAACACTTCTTAAAAATAAGTTTGGAAAGTGGTCCACCTCACCCAGTTGAATAAGTGGTGCAATCTCGCCCTTGTGGTTGTTAATACTATAATGGCAGGAAATTATGTCTTGGCAAGATTTTAAAATTTTTGTAACCACGTTAATATCGGTGTTAAAATCCTGCAACTTAATTTGACTTTCCAGCTCTTCAAATAACTTGCAAATTGCAGAATCCTCTGGCGAGACTTTCAAGAAATATGCCAAAAACTTCTTGTCGTTCAAAGTTGCATTTTCCCATAAAAACGGAAATAAATTTTTAACATTTTGACATAATGTTTTATATCTTTTGCCATCAACATTGTTGCACTTTAACATAGAAGACATAATTCTAATAAGCAAATTCTTGTATTTAGTTGACCCCTGAATAATCTCATTGTAAGCATCAGAATATGGTTCAATTTCACAAGTGTAAAGTGTTTCAATAACTTCACCAATGCTGCTCATAAACGGCTCAAAATCTTTTGTCAAAACTGCATCAAATAAATTTATTATAAGCGATTTTGCAAATTCCTTGTCAATTTCCCCCGTGCTTGTATCACTATCTTTCCTCTTTTGCAAAAACTCAATAGTCTGCAAAATGATTAATTTTTCTTTTCTAGAAATCAACTCAAAGTCCGTTGCCAATCTCAAAATAAAAACGTCAAAAAACTTGGAAATAAAACTCTTGTCAATCCAGTGAGTAATGTTAATCACAATGTCCTCATCAATTGCAAAAACTGCATCTCCCAAAATCTTTTTTGCCTTGTTGTAAACATACTCAACCACATAGTTATACATGCCCGCATTGTAAGAAGTTAAAATAAAATCCTTATCGTCTTGCGTCAGTGTTGTGTCCGAGTTTTCCACGATGTCAGCAAACGAACTGCCAGTTATATTACACTTCTTGTGTGCGCCTTCCCAAACAACTCTCATTTTTTCACCTCTTCATAGAATATTTCTCCATCCTGAGAGTGAAAATATACGCCAATAATTTTCTTTATGTTGCTGTTTATTATCCCATAAGCAGCCCTCTTTCTTGCTCCGCCAACAATATTTTTCTTTGAGTATTTGTCTGCTTTAATAAACACATTGTAAGCCCTAATTCTTCCAACGTTGTCCACAATGGTAATTCCATCATAGTTAAGCATTGTAATAAAAAGCTCTGCAATATTCGTCAGCCTCGCCTCCGAAAAGCTCTTCGTCTGCAAAAAGGCCTTAGAAAATTCAATAGGTTCATCTAGCCAAATACCATCACTAAAATATCCCTTGTCTTTATAATCCTTGTCCACCACCACACAAATAGCACCATGAATGTCGTTAATTGCCTTTTTCAAAATGTTTTCATACAAAATTTTAATTTCACTTAACTTGTTTTTGGTAGTTTTAAGCTTGGAAAAACTTGCATTAACAAATCTTTTAATCACGTTTTCCCTGTTTAAAAAGTTGGAATCGTTAATAGAAAAGTTAACAATAATGTTACTCCCCTTAACACCTCTCAAACTAATAGCATAAGAACTAAGCGTGTCCAAAAAAATCAAATTAAATTTGTCTGTGTTAGCAAGCAAGTATTCGTTTTCAAACACAAGCTGACCAAGGGCCTTCTCTTTAACACTATTAAAAACTTTAATAATGCCATAGTTATATCTGCCATCTTTGTATTCTATGTAAGTAACCCAATCATTCAAACAAAATCCCAAAAGAGCCTTCAAACGAGAACTAAACATCTTCTCGTCCTCGTCGCTGAACAAAGGCAACTTATAGCAGTTTGCAACGTTCTTAAAAACAATATCTATGTTGTTTGTAAAAAACAACCTAGGTTTAATCTTTTGGCTCTCCTCCTCATAACTGCAAAACTTGTAAAAGTTGTTAATAACAACCGTAATCAAGTTTTCAGGCATGGTAGGATATTCCTTTGCAATAAACCTAAGAACCGTCTCCCTAGCTTCGGTAAAAAACAAATTATCTGCCACTACTAATTTTCCCCCTTCTTTTTATCTTTTTTATTTTCACCACCAAATAATTTTGATGTAAATTTAATAAGCCAACCAAAAGGCACAAACCTCAAAGCAAAATTCAAAACCTTATATTTAGCCCCCACAATAACATAAGGTTTAGGATGTTTTTTTAAGCTATATTTGTAAACAACGCTTGCCACTTTTTCTGCTGGCATGCGCTTGTCTTCCAACGAGTCAACCTTGCGTGTTGCATTTTCAATCCTCTTGCCATACCTCTTGTTAGTCTCAAAACTTTTAACACGGTTTTTTGTAAAGTTTGTCTTAACATCCCCCGGGCAAATGCAGCACACCTTCACCCCAAAAGGTTCACACTCCATTTTCATGGAATAACTAAGAGAGTTTAATGCCGCCTTAGAAGAACAATAAAGTCCCCTAAATGGCAGCGGAAACAACGCACAAACACTGCTAATGTTAATAACAACAGCCCCACTTTTCATAAATGGCAGCGCCGACTTATAGCAGTTTATAACACCAAAAAGGTTAACATCAAATAAATCCCTTATTTGTTTGTCGTCCACAAGTTCAATTGCCCCTGAAATCCCAAACCCGGCATTGTTAATAAGCACATCAATTTTTTTAAACTTCTTGCCAATAATCTCAAATGTCTTGTCAACTTGTGCCTTGTCTGAAACATCGCAAGCAAAAAAGTTTGGCAAATTTTCAGGGTTTTTTCTAGAAAGAACAATAACATTGTCACCTTCCTTCAAAAAATACTCCCTGCACGCCTTGCCAATTCCGCTTGTGCCACCAGTAATAACCACATTTCTAGCAATTTTACTCATATCTTAATATTATAACATCAAAACAAAAAATGCAAATAATCTTAGTTATTATTTAGTGTTTTTAGCAAATTTTGATGCTCAAAAATTACATTAAAACAGCAAAACTTCAAAAAAGAGCAAAATCCCTCCTGTGGATAGTTAATAATGTCTTGAAAAATCACCCCAAGCGCGTTCAAATGTTTAATTATCACTTGCCTAAAACCTTCAATATCTTTTTCGTCAATACCCAGCAGTTCACTTTTTAAGTAAGCCAACTTTCCCCTTTCAGCAGTAATTATTTTTTCAATACTGTCTTTTGTTTTTTCACCCTTGTCAAAATCTATGCTTAAAGAATAAAGTTGCTCAAACGCCTTTCTAAAATAAATTAGCGCCTTACAAAAAATGTTCAAATTGTTCCCAAAATATGGTTTAGTCAACCCCAAGGTTTTTAAATTTACAATTTTTGCCCCATAACCCAAATTTTTCAAATTTTCCTTTATCTCTTGCGCCTCAATAAGCGTGGGATAAACAGAGGAAAAAACAAAGAATTCCCCCATGTTGCACACCACTCCTGCCCCGCCAGCGTTTTTTACTTTTACCGCAAAATTGTTTGCATCTTCCAAGTTGTCAAAATCTTCCACTGAAACCGCATAATAAAAGCAACTGGAAACTTCTATTCTCTGCCTTTTAAACACACCAGAAGTGTTTGTAATAATCCTTTGCAAATTTCCCACAGCACTAAAAGCAAAAACTACGCAAACCATCACAATAATTATAAGCAAAACAATTTGTTTTGCCTCTTTTTTGCTTTTTATATTGTTTCCTTGACCAAAAATTTTTGGCACTGAGTATTGATTCTCCGTTTTTAAATTTTTTAGAATAAAAATGACAGTTTTTTAACATTTTTCTGCAATTTTTATTATTTATTTATTGTTAACTTAAAAAAAATATAACAAAAAGGAGTTTTTTAATGGAAATAAAACCAATTTTTGACAGAATAATTGCAAAATGCAACAAAAATTCATTTGTAACAAAAAGTGGCATCCAACTAGAAGATGAAGGCGACATAAAAAGCGCCACAATTTGCGAAATTTCGCAAGACGTTAAAAACACACCTCTGCAAGTTGGCAACACAATTTTTTACGAAGAGCACACAGTTGCAAATTTTAAAATTGAAAACGAAGATTACATACTCATAAAACTTGAAGACATTTTAGCATTTAAAAAAGGAGAAAATTAAAAAGTGAATAATTCAGTAATAATTCAAAGCGGCAAAACAGCCCAAGAAAAATTAGCCACCGGCGTTAACAAACTTGCAGACCTTGTAAAACTCACTTTGGGCCCCAAAGGCAAAAATGTGGTTATAGATAGAAAGTTTGCCCCGCCCCTTGTAACAAACGATGGTGTAACAATAGCCCGCGAGGTTAATTTAACCGATACATACGAAAATGTTGGTGCAAAACTTATTAAAGAGGTTTCCGCTAAGGCTAATGATATTGCTGGTGATGGCACCACAACAGCCACGGTTCTGGCACAAAAAATGTTAAACGAAGGCCTAAAACTTTGCTATAACGGCGAAAGCCCAATTCTTCTTAATAAGGGCATAGAACTTGCCACAACATTCTGCACAGACTATTTAAAACAAAATAGCAAGAAAATAAAAAACTCAAAAGACATACAAAATGTCGCCACAATTTCATGTCAAGATGCAGAAATCGGCAAACTGCTTGCCCTTGCATACGAAAAACTAGGAAAGAATACAACAGTTGTTTTGCAAGATTCTCAAACAGCAAAAACAACCCTAAGTTTTCAAGAAGGGTTAAAAATAGAAAAAGGCTTCACCTCCCCATATTTCTGCAACAACCCAGAAAAAAATAAAGTGGAGTTTGGCGAGTGCTTGCTACTTTTAACAGACTTAAAACTAAAAAATTTTAAACAACTATTGCCAATTTTAGAGCAAATAATAAAAACAAACATGCCCCTTATAATCATTTGTGATGATATAGAAGAAGAATGCCTGTCTGGGCTTATAATAAACAAAATGCGTGGCAGTTTTAACTGTTGCGTTGTAAAAGCCCCATTTTATGGAGACAAAAAGCTAGCATTCTTAGAGGATATTGCAGCACTTACAAACACAGTTGTTGTTTCTCAAACCAGTCAAAAAACACTAGAAAACATTACAACAGACGATTTGGGCATGTTGAAACAAGCAAAAGTCGGTATAGACCACACAACCATTGTTTCAAAGCAATCAAATAACATAAGATTAAAACTTAGAAAAGATATGATAGAACAACAAATTAAAGATTGTTTGGTAGATTACGATAAAGAACAATTAAAACTAAGGCTGAGCAATTTGACAGGCGGCATTGCAACTATTATGGTTGGAAGCACCAGCGACGTAGAACAAAAAGAAAAGAAACTGCGCATAGAAGATGCCATCTCCTCCACTACTTCTGCCATAGAACTTGGCATAGTTCCAGGTGGAGGCATTGCCCTTGCAAAACTTGAAAAACCATTAGAAAAATTTATAAAAAAATTAAAAAATGATAGCATAAAAAAGGGCGCAGAAATTGTAAAAAACAGTTTGTGCGAGCCATTAAAACAGATATTAAAAAACGCAAACGTTTCAAACGAACTTTTAGTTGTTGAAAAAATAAAAAAATCCACTAAGCCTAATTTTGGCTACGACGCCATGAAAAACATATATTGCAATATGCTTGAAAGTGGAATAATCGATCCAACAAAAGTCACACTCTGCGCCCTAGAACTTTCTGCAAGCGTAGTAAAAATGATGTTAACCACCCAAGGCATAATTGCCGAAACCGAATAATAAAAACAGAATAATTACAAAAATACAATATTAACTCAATAAAGAATCTTCCAGAACAAGATTATCCACCACAAAAAAATATAAAAAAAGATGTTTTTTAACTAAACATCTTTTTTTGTTTTTACAAGTATTTTTCTAAATTATAAAAGTTCCATGGCGCCAAATCTGCCGGTGGAATAACCTTGTATGTCAAAATTTGTTTGCTAACTGGGTGCGCAAATTTAAGCACCGTAGCCCACAATGCTAAGTTGCCTTTTGACTTTGTCTTGCCGTATTTTGCATCGTTCACAACTGGGCAACCAATGCTTGCCATTTGCACCCTAATTTGATGACTTCTGCCTGTTTGCAACTCAATTTTTACAAGGCTTGTATCATTTTTACTATCTAATACCTGATAGTCTAAAACTGCCTCTTTTGCCCCTTCTTCATACTGTGGGCAAAGCTTTACAATATTATTCTTTTCGTCTTTTTTTAGATAATTTGTAAGTCTAGATTGAGCAAATCTTGGCTTGCCTTCTACAACTGCAAAATATGTTTTTTCAAATTCATCTGTTTTTATTTGATTGCATAATCTTGTTGCACTTTTAGAGGTTTTTGCAAACACCATTACCCCGCCTGTTGGCCTATCCAGCCTATGCACAAGCCCCAAGTAAGCCTTGCCTGGCTTGTTATACTTTTTTATTAAAAAATTTTTTAGTTTTGTAAGCAAATCCTCGTCGCCGCTATTATCCGCCTGAGTTGGTAAATTTTGAGGTTTTATCACAACCAAAATTTGATTATCTTCAAAAATAACATCACACATTTTTAAACACTCTCTTTTTTATAAAAAAATATGTTTTCTAAAAAACTAAACTAGTATAGTTTTAGTATAATTAAAAAACAAGATTTGTAAAGTAATCTTGTTTTTTTAATTGTTAAATATTAAAGTTTTATTTTTGTTTTTAACATTTTTAATAATATAGTTTTTTAAAACTTGCAAAAGACAGAACAACCGCAAGGCAAAACAATTTGTTCTTTTGTTGGAAGGCCAACCTCATAAGCCTCTATTTTGTTATAGTCAACTGCAAAATTATTCTTTAACACCCTATACAAAATATTTTTCATAACAGTTGGTTGCAGGCCGGTGGTGTAACTATTTATCAAAAAGAAAAGTGGCTTTTCGCTTAATACCTTGCTGCAAAGCTCCACAAGTTCATAAATGTTTTCTTCTAGCTTCCACATCTCGCCAGTTGGGCCTCTGCCATAACTTGGCGGGTCCATAATGATTGCGTCATACTTATTGTCACGCCTAATTTCACGTTCCACAAATTTTTTGCAATCATCAACGATGTATCTAACTGGCAGATTGTCAAGTTTAGAAAGTTTCATATTTGTTTTTGCGGTTTCCACCATATTTTTGGCACTATCCACATGGGTAACAACTGCCCCGGCGTTAGTTGCCGCCACCGTTGCCCCACCAGTGTAGGCAAACAAATTTAAAACTTTAATAGACTCTTTGTATTCTTGCTTTTTGTTTTCAATAAGTTCTATCATTTTTGCCCAGTTAACACTCTGCTCTGGAAAAAGTCCCGTGTGTTTAAAGCCCATTGGCTTTACTTGAAAGTTTAAATTTCTCCAACTTACAACCCAAGACTCAGGCATTGATTTTAAATTCTGCCAATGCCCGCCGCCATTTATTCTTGTGTAAAAAGCATTAAGTTTTGGGTATGATTGCATATCCATTTTGCTTTTCCAAATAACTTGTGGATCTGGCCTTAAAAGATATACATCTTTCCATTTTTCCAACTTTTGCCCGTCCCCTGTTGCCAAAATTTCATAATCTTTCCACTCTGTGTTAAATTGCATTTTAGATTCCCTTTTAGTTTAAAATGTCTAAATAATATAAATTATTTTTGGCGTTATTAATTGCGGATAATATTAAATTTTTATTTCTTAAAATTTCGGGATTTTTATAAATATAGTCTAAACTATAAAATGAACATTCTAATTCTGAATTGCTTTTTGCTGTGTTTAATAATTCGCCTTTAAAAATAAATGATAAATAGTTGGTATTTTTGTGTTGAAAAGTTTGAAAATCTACAAGAGAAGTAATTTTTACTTCAAGACCTGTTTCCTCTTTAAATTCCCTCTTTGCGCCATTTACCAAACTTTCATTTTTTTCTAAATGTCCTGCTGGTAAGTTTAACAATCCCTTATTTTCCTGGCTTTTTTCTTTCACTAATAAAACATTATTGTTTTTATCAAAAATTATAGTTCCCACTATTATGTCAAACATATTTTTATTTCCTTGTGTTTTTTAGTTTTAAAATTGCGGTGTCGTCGCCAACTTCAATTTGTTTTTCAATATCTGGTGCAATAATATTTTCATTAAGTTTCACAACCAAAACTTCTTGTTTAATTTTGTCCTTATATGTGTTTACCAAGGTTTTTACAAGTTCTGAGGTGGAAACAATATCCATTTCTATTCTATCTTCAATGTTAAAGTTTGCTTCCTTTCTTAAAACTTGGGCAGTTCTAACAAGTTCTCTAAAATATCCCTCTAATGTCAAATTATAATCAAGGGTGGTATCTAGCACCAAGGTTTTGTTAGGTAAAACAGAAATTACGAACTCTTCTTTTGGTTTGTAATTTAAAACAAAAACATCACTGTTTAATGTGCCAAAAGGAGTTTCAACATTACCTTGTTTAAACTGCTCTACCCATTTGTTCATTTGATCCTGTGGCATATCTGTTACCATTTGTTTTAATTTTTGAACTTCACCCTTTAACACGGCGCCCGCAGTTTTGAAGTTTACAGATAAATATGGAATGTTAAACTTGGAATTATCTTTTTCAAAAACAACTTCCTTTATATTAAGTTCATCTTTAACAACATTTTCAAATTGTTTTAAGGCAAGTTCATCTTCTTTTGAACAAATTACAAAAAGAGTTTTTAATGGTTGTTTAATTTTTAAGGCCTTTTCGTTTCTTAGTCTTAAAACGGTTGCAATAACTTCTCTAACTGTTTTCACTTGGTTTACAACGTCTGTGTTTTCAACCTGCAAAATGCATTTTGGAAAATCACTTAAAAGAACACTCTCTGGTGCAGTTTTTTCGGTTTCTCTAACCAAATTTTGCCAAATGTAGTCAGTCAAGAAAGGAATTACTGGCGCCATAACTTGAATCATTGCTTTTAAGGCGTTATACAAACACCAGTAAGCAGTTAGCTGGTCTTGTTTATCATCACTCTTCCAAAATCTTCTTCTGTTAACACGAATATAGAAATTTGTAAGGTCATCAACAAGTTCTTCAAAATCTCTAACAACCAAATAACTTTTGTGGTTTGCATAGTTGGCATCGGAATCCTCAACAAACTTGTTAACCTTTTCAACAAGCCACCTGTCGGTAACATCTAATTTGGTTGGGTCTGGTATGAACGAAGCAACATCTGGGTTATCTATGCATGCATAAGTGTTATAAAACACATAAGCATTCCAGAAGTTCATAAGTTTTCTTCTTGCCTCATCTGTGAGTGTAAAGCCAAAGCGCATATCATTTGTAATAGGTGCTCCGCCATACAAATACCTAATTGTGTCTGCTCCAACTTTGTCGGCCACAATGTCACATTCCAAGCTATTACCCCCACTTTTGTGAAATTCGTTGCCATTTTCATCTTTTACATACTGATATGTCACAACCTTTTTGTATGGTGCGTGGCCAGTTAAAACCACACTCATAACAAGCAGAGAATAGAACCAAAGTTTGAGTTGCTCAACCATTTCACAAACATAGTCACTTGGAAAATTGTTTTTAAAAAACTCTTTATCTTCAAAATACTTTTTTGTGCTAAAAGGGGTTATACCCGCATCAAGCCAGCAGTCGCCAACCTCTGACACTCTTTCAACGGTTTCACCGCAATGTTGACATTTAATTTTAACATTATCTATCCATGGTCTGTGAAGGTGGGGAATTTTGGCAATTTCTTCTGGGTTAACTGCTAGGTTTTGCAATTCTTCAAGACTGCCTAAAACATGAACTTTGCCGCAGTTTTTGCAAACATAAAATGGAAGTGGCAAGCCATAAAATCTACTACGAGAAATATTCCAATCACCCATGTTGTTAAGCCAATCGGCCATACGCTTTTTGCCGTATTCTGGCTGGAATTCAACTTCATCTATTGCCTTTAAAAGTTTTGGCCTTAGTTCGTCCACGCTGATATACCAAGTGGAAATTAGTTTGTAAACAAGGTCGGTTTTGCACCTCCAACAAAATGGATAGCTGTGTGTGTATTTGTGTGCGTAATAAAGTTTGTTATCTTGTTTTAATCTATCAGTTACCATTTCCACAACATCAGTTGTTTTTTTGCCTTTTAAAAAGCCAGTGGAAGGAAGCATAACACCCTGCTCGTCTATAGGGCAAAGTTCTGGCAAGTTAAACTTTTTGCCAAGTTCAAAGTCCTCTGCACCACAACCTGGGGCTATGTGAACAACGCCACTGCCCTCTTTTGCATCAACTTCGTCCCACTCAACAACCTTGTGAGCAAAATTTTGTTCTTCAAGTTCTGGAAAGCAAGTTTCATATTCAAGACCAACCAACTCTTGGCCCTTAAATTCTTTTAATAAAGTGTATTCTTCTTTTACAACCTTTAAAGCCTCTTTGCCCAAAACCAAATTTTCGCCTGTTGATTTTAAATTAACTTTAACATAATCAATCTCTGGGTTTACGGCCAAAGCCACATTTGCACACAATGTCCAAGGCGTGGTTGTCCAGGCCAAAATTTTAAAATCTCTGCCCTTAACTGGGAATTTAACAAACACGGCAGTGTGTGTTACATCGTGGTAGCTGCCTGCCATTTCGTGCTCACTCAAACTTGTTCCACACCTTGGGCACCAAGCCATTGGCCTATTCTTCTTAATAATGTAACCTTTACTGTCACACTCTTTTAAAAAGTGCCAAATGGACAAAATATTTTTGTCGGAATTAGTAAAATAACTGTTATCCCAATCCATCCACTGCCCCATGCGGATACTTTGGTTTGTAATTTCGTTTGCAAAATAGTTTACTCTTTCTATGCACTTGTTTGTAAATTTATCTAAACCATACTTTACAATTTCTGGTTTGCCGTTTAAGCCAAGTTCTTTTTCAACATTAACTTCAACCCACATGCCCTGAGCATCAAATCCGTTTTGATATTGGCAGTCGTGCCCTTTCATTGCATTGTACTTTATAGTGATATCTTTTAAGGTTCTACCCCAAATGTGATGAACACCACTTCTATTATTTGCCGTAATTGGGCCATCTAAAAACTTAAACCTTGGTCCCTTTTTGTTTTTTTCCACCAACTTTTTAAAGCAATTGTTAGCTTTCCAAAAATCTAACATTTGTTTTTCCAAATGCACAAAATCTGGCTTAACATTTTCTTTTTTCATAATATTCCTCTTTTTTTATTTAATTTTTTTAACAAAAAACCCTAATAAAAACAAAAAACCCCGCAGTTATAAGAAAAAAGTTCTAATAAACTTTGCGAGATTACCACTTATAACAGGTGCAAACACACCCTTCCTTTGATAACGGCTGGAAAACCGAAGTTTTTTAGTAAACATATTCATAATGCTTTTCAAAAACTTAGCTAACAGGTGATACCTTTTCAAAAACTTTTCTTGCTTGGCTTTCAGCTTGCAACCAATGCTCTCTTTTAAGAAGTTTTTTGATGGCTTGTCCTATATCATGGCTTTTATTTGTTAAACTAAAATAATGTTAAAACAAAACAGAATAAATGTCAATATTTTAAATAATTTTTTAACAAAAAAAACAACCCAAGTTTAAAACAAGGGTTGTTTTTTTTTGTTTGTTAATTTTTGTTTGCAGTTGTTTGCTTTTGGTTTTGATTTTGAGTGGCAATATAACTTTTTATTCGGTTAACCAAATTTGCACACTCCTCTTGGCTCTTAAAAGCACTTTTATTTATAATGTAACAAATTTGTTTGTTGTGATAAATAAACAAGTATTTATCCGACTCTTTAACATCGTGCAAATACTTATAGTAAAGTTCTGCCCTAGATGTTTCCTGCCCGTTTTCATCAACATTGGTAATAAAGAACTTGTCTAAGTCAAAAATGTAAACATCAGTTTTGTTCATGTTTTTTTTGTTTAATGATAAAGTTACAAACTTTACAATTAACCCATAACAGCCAAAAACAATTGCCAAGAAAAAGTCTAAGCAAGCATCAATATATTCCCTATACGAAAACATTATGATGCCACAAACAAAAATGATTGCTGCACAAACATAAATAAGTTTTAAAACCTTATTGTTTTTATTGCTAAAATTTGCAAAGTCATTAAAAACTTCTTTTGTGTATTTTTGAGAAACCACAATATTATCGTTATCTTTTGCCTTCTCAGGTTTTTGTGCAACTTCTTTTTTTGTTTTTTTAACTTTTACTTCTTTTGCCTTTTCTGCTTTTTGCGTTTTTGCAGTTGACTTTTTAGGTTTGTTTGAATTCAATTTTTTGTTTTCTTCTTCCATGTTTTTTCCTTTTATTATTTTTAAGAATAATTTTCTAAAACTGCGTTCATGTCTAGCACGTCAGCCGCAGTTATGATTCCAACTGGTTTTTCGTTAAACGAGCCATGTTCCGTTATTATTATCAAACTTAACTTTCTGTTTAAATAAAAATAATTTAATGCCTTTTCAATTGTCATATTTTTGTCTGCAACTCTAAAAAAGGTTGTTTCGTCTGGTTTTGCCATAACTTCGCCAACTGTTGTGTTGGTTAAATACTCTTCAACATTTCTATTGTTGCTGGAACACAAGCCAATTTGTGTTAAAATTTTGCTTCCAATTGCAACACCCAAAAGCACGCCCTCGTCATACACAGGAATATTATGATAACCATGGCTTGCCATAATAGAAAGAAGTTGTTTTAAGCTTATTCTTGGCCCACAAGTCAAAACCTCATTTTTGCAAACCCTATCAAAAGCAGTTGGAGGTATAGAAATTAGTTTTGCAATTTTTTCGAATTCCTCCACCACCTCATCATGTGGTTCTGCAATAACATAATTTGGATTTGTGCCGTGAACAATAGAATTTCTAAGCCTGCCATAGTCTATTAGCTCATCCTCATATTTCCTCACCACACTGTTTAGGGGCACGCACTTTCTTATTAAATCGGCAAAAGTTATGCTGCGTTTAAAGCCATAAATTGCTCTTAGCGCATGGTCTATGCTATTATATGCCGAAATAAATCTTTCAGAATTTGTTTTGTTTGTTTTCACCATAAAAACCCGCTTTTTTTACTTTCTATTACAAATAGTATCACTTTTTTTGCAAAAAACAAAACAAATAAATCCAAATTTTACTTGGGTTTACTCTTGATTTTTTAATAAGTATTGTGTATAATCTGTTTTGGAAGTGCTAAGCGGGGAGCTAGTGGTGCCCTGTAACCTACAATCCACTATTAGTAGGGCCGAATTACTTTCCTAGGTAAAATTTTTGCAAAACAAGCGTTGAAATTATTAATGTTGATGTTAAGGTCTTATGCAATTGTTACCCATGAACCATGTCAGAACCTGACGGTGGCAGCATTAAGTGGATCTAACAATGTGCCATAAGGTAGCTTTGGCGGAGTTGGTTTTTCAAAATACTATTTTGCAGGTTTTAACAAAAGAAAGTTGCACTTCCACCAAATTTTAAAAAATATTTTGGTGCTTGTTTTTTTAGGCCTAAAATATTTTTTTTGTTAGGATTTAAAAGCGCTTTTAAAAGGAAAAAGAAATGACAAAAACTATTGTAAAAAACATAAACACATTGTGCGAAGACCTTAAAAACAAATTTAATAATATAGATGCATCAAGCATGAACTTTGGCGTGATTGTTTTTCAAAATAATTTTGAAGACAAATATCCCCTTGTGCTTGCTGACAATGTTAAAAACCAAATAACGAAGTGCGGTTTTAATGCAGAGGTTATTTCCCTTCCTGGAATAAGCGAAAGATTTAGACTTTTTGAAAACGATAACTACATTTTAAGCTCCTATAAAAAACAAATTGCAAATATGTTAGAACTTGTTTTTTTGGAAAAAAAGTTTGATGGTATTGTTATTGTGGCAAATGGTTTTTATGCAAGCCTTGGCAGCATCATGGCGAGCATAAGGCTTAATGTGCCAACTTTGTTTTTGCCAGTTGGAATTTCACAAAAAGTTTTATATAAAAACTTGCAAGATATTTTGTGTTTGCCCGGCCAAATTGCAAAAAGCGAAAAAAGTGTTTTTGATTACAAAGATGATAGTTTTTGTGAGAACTTTGGCTCTGGTGTAACTTTCTCGAGCGAAAACTTGTTTAATATAATGCTGGAAATTATGGAACTTGCGCCAAAAAACAGCGCAACCACCCTAGCCAACTCTTTTGAAAAAATTGCGCAAGCAAAGGAAGTTGGAAACAAAATTATAGAGCTTGCAAAATCCAGACTCCCACTTAAAAAACTTATTAACCGAAAGTCTATAAACAATGCAGTTATGCTAAACTTTTGCTTAGGCGGAAACATAAGCATAATAACTGCCCTTAAAGATATTTGTGTGGAAAGTGAGCTTGATTTTGACGTTCAAAAAGTTATGTCAAATGGCAAAGATGTGCCTGTTTTATTTAACACCTATATGGGAATTTCAACGTTTTTAAAATATGGCGGCACGTGGACTCTTGTTAAAGCCATGATAAAAGAAAAAATAATAGACGGAAGTTATAAAACTTTTAACGACTCTACCCTTGCAGAAGAAACAAAAAACATAAAAGAATTTGCAGGGTTTACAACTTTAAAAAATACAAGTTTGTTTGTTTTGCGTGGCAACATTGCAGAAAAAATGTGTGTAGCTAAAACAATATGCTTGCCAGATGATATGATAAAAGTAACAAAAA
Source organism: Clostridia bacterium (assembly GCA_045598865.1). Lineage (GTDB taxonomy): Bacteria > Bacillota > Clostridia > Christensenellales > UBA1242 > UBA7862. Next base: position 24,247 of record JAZRVA010000023.1, read on the forward strand.
AAGCAATTGTTTATAATGACGATGCAGAAGCTGCAAACGCAATTCTAAACAAAATTGTGGAAGAAAATCACATTATTGTTATTAAAAACGCTGGAAACAACACCAAAACAGGCTTTTGCACAATTTCTCAATCTGCAATGGCACTTAAAAGCATGAACAGAACAAACATAATTTTAACAGACGGCCTTGTTGAAGAAGACATTGATGTGCCTTGGATTGGCCTTGTTTTGCCAGACAGCAAGGATGGTGCAATTAGGCTTTTAAAAGAAGATGATGAGATTGAAATTGACTTTGCAAAAGGCAAAATAAACGCAAATATTGCTGGCAAAGAACTTAATAATAGGCAAAAAAAATACATAACAGAACACAAAATTCTGCCAAAATTTATGCAAAAATAAAACAAAAAACAACCAAAAACTGGTTGTTTTTTTATTATATTCTGTTACTTTATTATTTATTTTCCGTGTTAATAACTATTACTTGCATCAATAACTATTTTTTATATTAGTAATTTTTTTACACTAATAAATATTTTT